>NZ_JBQLID010000013.1:0-92572 GCF_056034405.1 Marinococcus sp. LNHM4E3-1
GACGTGTGCTCTTCCGATCTAGCTGGCTTTTTGTGTGGAACATGTTAAAAAAACTATTTTTTATACTTTTCAAAAAGTACAACGTTTTGAGAGGCACAAGCAACGTACTAAAGTAGCCATTAAGCTTGCCACTTAACAAAGCGAGAGAAAGTCCCTCAGAGAAAAAATGACTCCATAGAAAAGTTGCCGTTGGAGGTGATTCTCCAACGACAACCTATGAATTTTACGTCTGGCTTGTTGTCTTCCTCTTTTTTCTGCTTCCTTGATACTTGCCGCATGTCGAAAGCAACTGGTTCGTTCCGTTAAGGAGCAGCGGCCTCCTCCAGCGCTTTTTTCACATAGGCATACGAAGCATCCGCGCATGCCTGCTTCTCCATGTCCCAATACTCCTGCCGGAACAATTCCAGGCTGGCGGGCCCCTCGTAGCCGATGTTTTCAAGAGTGCCAATGATCTCCCTTAAAGGTATCAGGCCGAGGGTCGGGAACACCCGGTTCGCCTCGGTCCGTTCGGCTTCCGGAACGTCTTCCGCATCATCGATATGAAAAACATACAAGTTTTCTTGATAGACTTCTTCGAGATCCTGGAGAGTCGATCGTCCAATGAAAAAGTGATAAGCATCCACCACGAGTCCTACACTCGGATGGTCGGTAAGGGAAACGATGCGATTGGCCGTGGATAGTTCATTGACCGAAAAGCTGCTGTAACCAATAAATTCGAACGCGATACGCACGTGGTAGTTGGCGGCAATATTCCCCATTTGTCGGAGCATGGGTACGGTGTTTTCGATGATCGTCTCGGTGGGGGTTCCCTCCGGCACTTCACTCGGCACCGCAATCACATACGGGCAGCCGATGGCGGAAGCGATGCGGCACCAGCGTTCGGTTTCCTGCAACATCTTTTGCTGTTCCAGCTCGGGCTTCATGTTAAAAAATTCTACAGAATTGATCGCGTAAGGATGCACGGAAGACTGTTGGAAGCTTTTGGCAAGCTCTGCGAGCGAATGGTCTTCCAGATAGGAATCCAGCTTATACGTGCGTAGTTCCAGGGTATCAAACCCCGCTTTTTCTGCCACTTCGATGTCTTCCAACAAGGTACATTGATTCGTCGTCGATCCGTTCAAGCCGATCTTCATCGTATTATCTCTCCCTTTTTGTTCTCTCCGTGCATAGAACTGTTGTAATTGCATCCAAACGTTAAGCGCTTACGTAAAATGACAAGAATCATAAAAATAAGCGTTTTAATGTTGAAAGCGATGAGGTGGCATCTTCATACAACTGATTCATCTGGGTTTCCGCTTTATTGGGATTAAAGGGGTCTTTCCCCGGAGCCAGGCACTCCACCGTGATCGTGCCGTGATAGCCACTGTTTTTGACGTTGGCCGCAAATGCTTCCCAGTCTAGGCGGCCTGCTCCCAGACCTCGTCGATTCGTGTCCGCCACGTGGATGTGGGCCAGGGCGTCGCCGACATCGTGAAGTGCTTCTTCAAAATTGGTTTCTTCGATGTTCATGTGAAACGTATCCAACATCGTTTGTACGGCCGGGTGGTTAACTTCGTTGACCAAGGCGCGGGCCTGTTTGCCGTTATTAATGATACAGCTTTCATACCGGTTGAGAGGTTCCTGCACTAACACAATATTGTTGGCATGGGCATAGGGGGCGATGTCTGTTAACGACTGCACGGCCGCGTCCCAATTTTGCTGCTCGCTGGCATCAGGAGCTGCTTTTCCAGGGGCGCAGGGAGACATGACAAAGTACTCGGCCCCGGCACGCGCGACCCGGTCAATTTGTTGATGAAAATAGTCCACCGATTTTTTTCGCATGCCGGGCTCTGTCTGGGAGAGGTCTGTGGTTTTATCCGGCCAGCCGGCATTGGCGGTAATCCCACGAATCGTTAATGACAAGTCGTCCGCTAAGCTGTTCAGTTTGTTCCAATCATAATCATGGGCATGAATTTCAATTTCATCGTATCCCATGGCGGCTACGTCCCGCATCGTCTGTTCGATCGGCTGATCACCAAACACCCAACTGCATATGGAAAATTTCATTACGACCATCCTTTTTGCTTTGTCTTATATTGTCTTCAGATGCTTGACCCGGCTGGCAACATCGATTTCTTTCCCGGTACGGGCGCTCTCATAAATGGCGTTGACCAGCATGGTTAATTGGTAGGCGTCATCGACATCTACGGGTGGGGCGGTGTCGTTAACCAGGGCGTCGATAAACAGCCGGTCTTCTTCAATGTATCCGCCTTTTTCATAGAACGGGACCTGCGTATAGTCTTCGGCTATCATCTGCTGTTCCAGCCCGGGGGACAAACGCACTGTTTCAAGCTCGGCGGTCGATGCTGTGGCATATTTTCCGTAAAGTTCGATAGCTTCAAATGGAAAGCTCCAGCCCGAATGGGCCGAGGAGACAAGGGTGGCCATGCCGCCGTTTTCGAAGGTTACGAGCACGGCAAAATCATCAAATTCATTATCGGAAATGGTTTGTCTTGCTTCACATCGAATGGTTTTCACCGGACCGAAAAAATAAGGGAGCAGATCGATTTGATGTATCGTCGTTTCATACAGAAACCCACCCGTTTTAGTTGAATCTGCTGTCCATGCTGGCTTGAGTAGTTCCCCGCGGTTGAGCTTGAACTGTCCGAGGTAAGGGTGGAGCGCACCTTCTTCAATCCAGTCCTTTACTTTTTTATGTGTATACGCGTACCGGCGGTTCATTCCTAAATTATATACGCCTTTGGACCTCTTTGCTGCGGCCCGGATTCGTGCCGCTCCTTCTTCGGTCACAGCCATCGGTTTTTCACTAAATACATTCAGATCTGCTTCCAGGCATTGAATCACAGGCTCGACGTGGGTCGTATTCGGCGTTGTCACATACACCGTATCGACTCCTAAGCCGATCAGGTCCTCCAGGGTTTCCACGGCCTGCACATGTCCTTCCAGGGTTTGGGCTAACTTTTTGGCATTATCCAGCACAATATCGGCAACTCCCATAATTTCCACGCGTTCGTCCTGCTGCAGAATAGAACTGTGTACAGAAGCAATGAAGCCCGAACCTAAGAAACCGACCTTGATTTTTTCCATGTATGATCCCCCCTAAATTAGAGTAAGCGCTTTCGTAATCATACGCTCATTGTAATGAATTTCCTTCTTGATGTAAACCTTTTCAATTATCGGTAGAACATACAGATGGGGAAACTTTCTTATGCCCTGGATATGTAAACGGTATAGACATCATATAGGAGGTAAACATTCCATTTATGCAATTGGCGTTGTCCTAATCACATGCAAAAAGGCTTCCTGGAGGGAGCCAGAAAGCCTTTATGTTCGCTATATTATAATGAAGCTTTAGACAAACAGCCATCGAAATAAAATCAAAAAAAGAGGGACGATTCCAAAAATCGAATGATCACTCATGAAACGGAAGCTGGAGATAATTCTCTGGCTTCTTTTTCATGGTTCCTGTTTTCTTTTACAAATGATAGGCAACGGCCAACAGCCCAAATTTCGTGGTAATCTTGGTGGTTCCTCTTTAATGTACAATTTGTCGACGCTCTCAGGCAGGGGCCAAAAGGCCGCTGCCTTTTTTATATGGAAGAACTCTTCCACCTGTAAAAAAAGCATGTTTTCCAAAGAATGCTCAATTGTAACCGCTATCATTAGGGTGGTTTAATAAAGAAAAACAGTAAAGGTTTAAAGTACAGATACTGACGGAAGAACTGGGGTGGGCAGTGAGACAGCTGGATTTTTCAGAAATGTCATTTTCATGAAGTGAAAATGATAAAAGAGCAATAAGTGGGAGGGAATCAATTGAATACAGTCAGGGTCTCGGAAAATAAACGGGATTTGGAAACAAAGGATGGAAAAAAGTTTTTTTATCTTGCCGATACGGTATGGAGTGCTTTTACGAATGCGACTCTGGAAGAATGGGGGAATTATCTGGATTACAGAAAAATACAAGGTTTTAATGTTCTCCAAATCAATCTGCTGCAGCAATGGGATGCCAGTGAAGCAGATATTCATATAAAACCATTCGACTACTACAGCGATGGATCGTTTAATTTCTATGAACGAAATGACGCTTATTTTGAAAGAGCTGAACAAATGGTGAAGATGGCCGTGAATAAAGGCTTTGTCCCAGCTCTTGTACTGTTATGGTGCGACTACGTTCCGGATACGTGGGGGTCTAAACTTAATGATAAAAACATCATGCCTTTAGAGCTGGTGGAAGAGTATGTAAAATTTGTTGATCGTCGGTTTTCAAAATACGCGCCTGTATATTTGGTGAGCGGGGATACCGATTTTCCGACAGAAAAAGCAATTGAACATTATAAGGTGGCTTTGAATACAATCAAGGAATGCAGCCCTGATTGTATAACATCATTGCATGTTAAAGGAGGGTTCATGGATTTGCCGCCTGAATTATTATTCAGCGATAATCTGGATATTTACATGTTTCAATCCGGCCATAACATCCAGGCTCAGCATATGTCCCATAAGCTGGCGGAAGAGTTTAATAACAAGCTGGTACAAAAACCCTCCCTTAATTCAGAGCCGTGTTATGAGCAAATGGGATACGCTGGAAATACCTTTGGAAGGTTTAACCGGTTTGAGGTCAGAAAAGCTGCCTGGCAGAGTTTATTGTCCGGTGCCAGTGCTGGTATCACTTACGGCGCCCACGGAATATGGAGCTGGCATAAAAAAGGAAAACGGTTTGGGTTAGTGGGGGAATCCTTTGAGCTTCCATTCGATTGGCGGGACGCCTTAAAGTTCGAAGGAGCCTGGGACTATTCATTTATGAAAAAATTATTTGAATTATACAAGCTGGAAGACATACAACCAATAGACCTTGTATCAAAAAGCACTGAAGAAATCAGGGCTTCCCAGGTCGGGGAGTTAACAAAAGTCATTATTTACGTGCCGGTAAACACAGTGATTGAACTGAATCAACGGCTGGAAGGTTACACATTTACGATTATCGATTTAGAACAGAGACGTTTTGGATCAGCAGAAGCTTCGTTTGAAACAAACAAGACCGTTATTGATATGCATAACTTCGAGTCGGATGTGTTAATCATCGGAGAAAAAACATAAAAAACTATTACCAGTAAAATGAGCATGTTTTTCAATGAATGTTGAATTATAACCGTTATCATTTGAACGATTTAATAAAAGAAGAGAATATTTTCAACTATCGAAATCAATCATATATACAAATGGGAGGAGTGGGGAGCGGTGAACGAGAACCTTAAACGTAAGGCAGAAGCACGGAAGCCTGAAATGGCCGAACGAACAATAACTCCGCAGCGGATCGTAAACATTATGCCCTCCAGCGAACATATCCATGGCTGGAAAGCGGAGCCTGTGGCTGAAGCCGTAGCGTTGCATGAGTACACGTTCGGCAAAGGAGACTCTGTGGTGCTTGATTTCGGTGAACACGTGGTCGGCTATCTGCAGATGAATATTGTTCCTGTGGGCAGCCCGCCGGATGCACCGCTGCATCTGAAGTTGACAGTGGGGGAAATGCCGGTCGAAATCGGCGAGCCGTTCGAGGAGTACGACGGCTGGCTCAGCAGCTCATGGCTGCAGGAGGAAGTGTATCACGTTGATTTGCTGCCGGCGGAGCTGCATCTGCCACGGCGATATACGTTCCGCTACGTAAAGCTCGACGTACTCGCTACGTCGCAGAAATACCGTGTCCAGTTTTCAAATGCGAAGGCAGTTCATGTAACTTCTGCGTCCTTCGATTTTCCTGTCCCTTCTCTCGCGGCAGATGAACAGACGCAGCGGATTGACCGTACGGCTGTCACGACGCTTCGCAACTGCATGCAGTACGTGTTTGAAGACGGACCGAAACGAGACCGAAGGCTGTGGCTCGGAGATTTGCGCTTGCAGGCGCTAGCGAATTACTATACGTTTAAGAATACGTCCCTCGTGGAGCGCTGCCTGTACCTGTTTGCCGCAAGCGCGGATAAAGACGGCCGCGTGGCGGCAAACGTGTTTACCCAGCCGGAGCTGATCGCCGATGACACGTATCTGTTTGACTTCTCTGCCTTTTTTGCGGCTACCCTGTATGACCTATATGACTACGGGGGAGTGACGGAAGCAGTTACCGACTTGTGGCCGACGGCGCTCCGCCAGATGGAGATCAGCTTTGAGCGCCTTGACGGGCGGAACGTGCTGATGGATGACGACACATGGTGGTCGTTTATCGACTGGCATGATGAGTTAAACAAACAGGCAGCAAGTCAGGGCGTGCTCCTCTACTGCTTGGAGCGGGCAATTGTGCTCGCTGAAGCCCTGGGCGATCCGGCGGCGGAGATGCTGAGAGAAAAGCACCGGCAGCTGCAGGGGGCTGCCCTTACGTACTTATGGGACGGGGATCGCGGATATTTTGTAAGCGGGAAGGACCGCCAGGTATCGTGGGCGAGCCAGATCTGGATGATTTTAGCCGGGGTGCTGAACGCAGAGGAAAGCCGGCAGCTGCTCTCACGGCTGGAGAACGACAATGTTACAATCCGGCCAATGACGCCGTACCTGTACCATCACCTTATAGAAGCGTACGCGCTGAGCGGGGAAAATAAACGGGCTATGACAGAAATGAAAAACTACTGGGGAGCGATGGTGGATAACGGCGCGGATACGTTCTGGGAGCTGTTCAACCCGTCGGACCTGCAGTTTTCCCCGTACGGAAGTCACATCATCAACAGCTACTGCCACGCCTGGAGCTGCACCCCGTCGTACCTGATGCGGAAGTATCACCTGCAGTCATAAAAGAACGAACCAAGCCAGCACGCTAAACGCAGCGTGCTGCTTTCGTCTATCGTTATTTATTTTATTCCGGAGAGAGGTGGAAAGATGAAGTGGAGAAACCGGTTCTGGTCGCTCGTGAATTTAAAGCAGCTGCGCGGCCGCTTTTTTTTAACGATGATACTTATTGCGATGCTCCCGCTTATCGCGCTCGGCATTATTTCCTATCATATTTCCAAGGATACGATCGAATCGAATTACGTCACGACCAATCAGGACCAGCTGAGCACCTCGAGCCAGATGACGGACCTGCTGCTCGAAGACGTCATCGAGCTCCACCGCCTCATCCTGTCCGATGACCGCCTGCAGCAGGAGCTCCGCAACGGCAGCACGAGCAGTGAAGAGGGGGAGGTGATCGGCTATGAGTCGACGCTCCGGATGCAAGAGATCATCTCTAACTATCTGATTGAGCAGAACCATATCGCTTCGGTCTGCCTGTACGACAACCAGCTTCGGGCGGCCTGCAGTGGACGGTCCAATAATCTGGGGATCTATCAGAGCAATCCCGAACGGGTTAGAGACGAGGACTGGTATCGGCAGATGACAGAAGCCGAAGGCAGGGAAGTATTTCTGCCCCAGAACGTGCTGACCAGCCGGGAGGAGAGCGAGACGTTTTCGTCGGTCAAGCAGCTGCTCGATCCAGACAACTTCGACCGGAGTCCGATCGGCTTTCTTGTGATCAATCTCGATACGGACGTATTTGGGGAGTCGATGGAGGAGTCGGAGGAGAGCGAGTTCATGGTGATGGCTCCGGAAGACGGAGGCACGCAGAGAGTCGCCGGCTCTGCAGGCCCCCTGGAGACAGACGACACGCGGGGAGACATTGACAATGTCACAGCCGGACTCGAAGACAACGGCTATATGGTGACGAGTCATGTGAACAGCACAACCGGCTGGCATCTGGTGAAAATGATTGAATCACGCTATCTGCTGCGGGATTCCCGGCAGATCGGCATTGTCACGTTCATTCTTGTGCTCGTGATATCGGCGTTAATAATTGCTGTCTCGGCCATCATGTCCAAGTCCATCACCCGACCGCTCAACAAAATTAAAGCGATGCTACTCGCCTGGTCGCTCGGGCAGCGGAAGTTTTCGACCACATTTAAAAACGATGAAGTCGGCATGATTGGTAACACCTTTAAAGCCGTATCAGCCGAAAATGAAAAGCTGAATCAGCGCCTCCTGCAGGCCAGAATCAGCGAGCGGGAATCCCGGCTGCATGCGCTACAGGCCCAGATCAATCCGCATTTTTTATACAACGTGCTTGATTCGATGTACTGGAAGGCAGCGCTGCAGAACAACGACGATGTCGCCCAGATGGCAATTTCCCTGTCGGAAAACTTTAAAATGATTCTCACTCAGCACGGGCGTCTCATCCCGGTTCGGCAGGAGCTGCAGCATGTCCAGCATTACTTAACGATTCAAAACATCCGCTACAACGACCGGTTTACCTTTACTGAAAGTATTGATGACGATCTGTACGACGAAAACATCCTTAAGCTGCTGCTGCAGCCAATGATTGAAAACGCGATTTATCACGGCCTGGAGCCGAAAATGGGGGAAGGGACGATTACACTCGAAGGGTACCGGGACAACGGTTACATTGTTTTTGCCATTACGGATAATGGCGTCGGCTTTGAAAACGATGATACCCACCAGAACGGGATTGGCATGAGAAACGTACGGGAGCGCCTGGAGTACAGCTACGGCAAGCACAGCTTTTTCCACGTGGAGAGTACGGTCGGCGAAGGGACGAGAGTGATGCTCGGCTACGTTCCCGGAAAGGAGAGTATACAGGATGAAAGCGATCATTATGGATGACGAATACATTGTGCTTGAAGGGCTGCAGAAGCTGATCAACTGGGAGGAGTACGGCATCGAGCTCGCAGGTACTGCGAGTGACGGGGAAGCCGGGTGGCAGTTGTACCTGGATACCCGGCCGGACATTGTGCTGACTGATATCAAAATGCCCGGCATGAATGGCCTTGAGGTGATAGAAAAAATCAAGGAAATGGACCCGGAGACTGTCTGCATTGTATTCAGCGGCTTTAATGAATTCGAATACGTGAAAAAGGGGCTGTCGCTCGGCATTCTGGAGTACATTGAAAAGCCGGTAACGATCCCAAAGGTTAAGGACGTGCTTGATAAAACGATGAAGGAAATCGGACGCCAGCAGGAGTTTCATACGATAAAGGAAGCCTTGCAGGAAAGCGAGGAGGAGCTGGCGGAAAAAGCACTGGCTGATCTGCTGCACGGCGCAGAGGAAGCGGCGGGCAAATGGCAGCCGCTGCTTGAAGAAAAGCTTGCTGGAGCGGTCTGTTATTCCGTGCTCGTATCGAAAACGCCGCTCGATATGGAAGCGGGCGGCACACTCCGCTACATGGCGTTGCAGGAGAAAACAAGTTGGACGTATGTGCTGCTGCACGAAAAAAAGGAAAGCGACGTGGAATGGCTGAAGCAGAATGATTTGTTTTTAACGGCGCCGGTAGTCGGTGTCGGCCGTCGGCGCGAAGCGGTGACGGACATTCCGGCAAGCTACCGGGAGGCAGTGAAGGCGTGGACCTACGGCCAGTTTATGGGTGAAGAGGGAGTGGTGTTTTATGAAGATCTTCCACATGCCGAATCAGCGGGCCGGCAGCTCTCCACCCAGGGGGAAGCGATGATTCTCTGTCTGAAAATCGGCAGCCGGGAGAAGCTGGAGGACCAGATTGAGCGTTACAGGGAATGGTTTTACAGCCAACGGTTCGAAAAAGAGGTAATGGAAAACGAGATTCTCGAGCTTTTGTATTCCTGCATGCACGCGGTCAAGGAAATGAACGACTACCAGGATATTGACCTGATCAAGGACTGGCGTCCGCATAAAGAAATTCAGGATTTACTGACGAGAGAAGAAGTATTCGCGTGGTTTTACCACCGGCTGCTGACGCTATTTGCATGGATGAAAGAGCGCCCGCAGGAACAAAGACACGCCTCTGTGAAGAAAGCTCTGCGGTACATGGAGGAAAACTATGATCAGCCGATCACCCTGCACGAAACGGCAGAACATGTGGAGCTGAACGCCACCTATTTTAGCGTGCTGTTTAAAGAAGAAACAGGAGAAACGTACATCAAATACTTAACAAGGTACCGGGTGAGAAAGGCGAAGGAAATGCTCGCTGCAGGTGAAAAAACGGCTAATGTTGCCGGTAGGGTCGGCTATCATACATACCGGCACTTTGCCGAGGTGTTTAAAAAACATACCGGAGTCACACCCGGCGAATATAAAAATGCCGGAGCCTGACCAAAAAAAACGGACCATATACGAAAAATGGCGCAGTTATATTAATAGTTGAAAGCGCTTACTATGAAAGTAAGCAATCACGAAGGGGGAAATTCGATGAAGAAGAAAGCAGCAGTAATGGCAGTGGGGATGCTCGTAGCGGGCGTGACCGCAGGGTGTTCGTCTGGCGGGGGAGAAGAAGGGGGAAGCTCGGATACAAAAACGATGAACTTTCTGACTGCGAACAGTGAAGGTGGGGACACGCGGGTGATCATGGACCTGGCCGAACAGTACCAGGAGGAGGAAGGCGGTGCGGAGGTGGAGCTTGAAACGGTGCCTCAGACCGACCTGCAGCAGCGGATTCAGACGCTGTCTTCGAGTAATGATCTTCCGGACATGTTTGAATTTGAATCCAACCGGCTCCAGGATCTGATTGAAGCCGACCAGCTCGTCAATATTGAAGAAGAATTTGAAAACCTCGGTCTGGAGGATTCCCTGAACCCGGCAGCTGTGGATTTACTGAAGGATCTGTCGGGGACGGACGGGCTGTACGCCGTACCGGTGGAATTAAACATTGAGGGCTTCTGGTTTAATGAGCAGCTGTTTGAAGAAGCAGGCATTGAAGAGCCGGAAACATGGGATGAAATGCTTGAAGCAAGTGAAACGCTCCAATCCCAGGATATTCAGCCATTCGCCGTTGCCGGTCAGGAAAAATGGCCGATCACGAGGCTGATCAACGCTTATGCGATCCGTGAATACGGCAGTGACGCAATGGACCGGGTGGCCGAGGGTGAGCTGAGTATTACCGATGACGGCTTCGTTGAAGCAACGGAAACGGTGCAGAACATGGCGGACCAGGGCTATTTCGGTGAGGGAGCCAATACATTGGACGCAAACGCCGCTTTGGACATCTTCCTGCAGGGTGACGCTGCAATGTACTACTCCGGAAGCTGGTCGCTCTCCGACTTTAACAATGAAGAAGTGAACCAAATCGATATCGACAATATTGGCTTCTTTAACATACCAGAGGTGGAAGGCGGCGAAGGATCTGCTGACGACTACTCCATTAACGCTGGACTCGTACTTGCGTTCTCTAAAGAAAACTTTGATGAGCAGACAGCAGATTGGATGGAATACGTTTTCACCAGATACCCGGAAACGGCACTTGAGGACTATGGCTTTGTATCAGGCTTTAAAGTAGAAAATGTGCCAGACAATGTCGATCCATTAACCGAGCTGGTTGTAGGAGAGATTGACCAGGTCGAAGAAGGCGCATTATGGTTCGAGGCCAACTTTGACGCCGAAACCCAGCGGGAAGCCGAGGACGGTGCGCAGCAGCTGATCAACGACTCCATGTCACCGGAAGAGTATCTCCAGGGCATCGAACAGACGATGCAGGAATAGATTAACCTGTTACAGGAGGCCGGTGGAGAGGTTGCCGGCCTCTTTCAATTACTAATTCCCTGATAGAAGGTGGCCGCATATGAAACGAACGTTGGGAAGAAAACGAATCATACTGGCGTTTTTAGCGCCGGCGCTGTTGATTTACTTAGTTATTATTATCATTCCTACTATTTGGTCTCTCGTGTATACGTTTTTTGAAGGGTCGCCGATCACCGGTTTTGAATTCGTCGGAGTGCGAAACTACCAGGCGGTATTCAACGACCCGGACTTTTTTGCCAGTCTGTGGCGAAGCGTGCGGTACATGTTTATCGTTACGACCGGCCAGGTCGTGCTTGGCCTGATAATTGCCCTGTTGTACGTGTTTTACATCCGGAAATTTTCATTTTTAATCCGGACGCTCATCTTTTTCCCGGTTGTCCTGCCGGCAGTAGCGGTTGCCCAGCTGTTTGCGAAGGTATTTGAAATCTCTCCGCAGCTCGGTATTTTTAATGAACTGCTGCGGGTGCTCAACCTCGAAATGTGGATTCAGGCCTGGCTCGGCCAGGGCGACACGGCGTTTTGGATTGTTTGTATTATGGATATCTGGCGGGCAATGGGCTTCTATGCGGTTATTCTGTATGCCGGCCTGATAGATATTCCTGATGATGTGCTCGAGTCGGCAAAGCTTGACGGAGCCAAAGGATGGAGCCTTGCCACCAACATTGTGCTTCCGATGATCCGGCCAATTTTAATATCTGCGATCATTTTCAGTCTGAACGGCACGCTCAAGGTGTTTGAATCGGTCATCGCCCTGACGAACGGCGGGCCGGGCAACAGCACCGAAATGCTCACAATGTACATGTACCGGGTGGCGTTCACCTACAGCCAGTATGGCTATGGAAGCACGATTGCCGTGTTCATCCTGCTCCTCTCGCTTATTGTCACACTCGCTGTGTACAGATTTTCCCGTACAGATGTCACGGAATAATAAAGGGTGGTCATAATGAATAACAAAGTTAAAAGGTTTTTTGAGCCTCTCAATTTAATCAGCAAAATTCTGGTTGCGTTCTTTCTGCTTGTGACGATTTATCCGATCATCTGGCTGCTTCTGTCCTCGCTGAAAGCACCGAGCGAATTTAACACAAAGCCGATGTTCGCCCTGCCGGACGGATTTTACTGGCAGAACTACGTGGATGCCTGGACGATCGGTAACATTGGCACCTACTTTACAAACAGCGTCATGGCGACGTTCCCGGCGCTCTTTTGCATTCTGCTGTTCGGCGCGATGGCCGCATTTGCCATTGAGAAGCTGCGTTGGAAGTGGAAAAACGGCGCAATGCTCTTGTTTCTGGCCGGTATTATGGTGCCGGTGCAGATTGTATTGCTCCCGCTGTTTAACATTTACTTTAACGTCGGGCTTTTGAACAGCATTCCCGGGCTGATTCTTACTTATATTGCATTCGGCCTGCCGCTCACGATCTTTTTGTTCTCCGGCTACTTTAAAGCCCTGCCGAATGAGTTGATCGAGTCGGGCATTGTGGACGGGGCCAATATTTTTCAGGTGTTCTACCGCATCGCGGTGCCGATTATTCTAAATGCCTTTGTCACGATCGCCCTCGTTCAGTTTTTCTTCGTCTGGAACGATTTGATCTTCGCGCTCACGTTCATTAACGATACCGATCTGCGGACGATCCAGACCGGGCTGCTGAACTTTACCAGCTCGTACGGCCAGCGCCAGTGGGGACCGACATTTGCAGCGATTTCTCTTACAGTAATCCCGACGCTGACGCTTTATCTTTTCCTGAATAAGCTCGTCATGAAGGGCATGACCAGCGGTGCTGTGAAAGGTTAAGAAGGGAGAAAACGATGAAACTTATCGCATTTATGCAGAAGCTTACCCAGTGGAGCCTGAAGCTTATTTATTTAAACTTTCTCTGGCTCGGATTCACCATTATCGGCCTGTTCGGCCTCGTTGGATTTTTTCCGGCGCTTGCTTCTGTTTTTGCGGTAGCAGACCGTCTGCGGGAAGACCCAGACAGTGGAAAGTCGATGAGGAAGGAATTTTTCGCACACTACAAGCGGCTGTTAGTACGGAGCAACATGATTGGGTACGGCATGACGGCAACGGCTGTCGTGCTGTATGTGGATGTGCATCTGCTGCTGCGGATGGAAACGACGCTTTCTTATGTGCTGCTGCCGTTTTTGGCTACGGTCGCGATTATTTTTACATGCGCCGCAGTAGTTGTTTTCCCTTTTCTGCTCGATGGGCGTTGGAGCGTGCCGCAGTGTTTTAAACAGGCGTTTGTGTTCGGAACGGCATCGCTTGTGTCGGTATTTCCGATTGTGCTCGTCGTGTTTGTGCTCTTTTTATTGACGATCAACATACCGTTCTTATGGCTGATGGGTGCGAGCCTGCCGTGTCTGCTGATTACTGTCATGCTTCAGAAGCCGCTATCAAAAATGCCTGTATATCAAAACGAGGAATCAGCGGCATAAGCATGCTGACTGTAAGGAGGAAACAATGTGAAGATTACGCATCTGCGAGTGAACGGCCTGGAGAAGCCGCTCGGCTTTTTCCTGGAGCCGCTCCGGCTTTCATGGATTACGGAAGATCAAGAGGGAGACTCGTCCTTCCAGCAGGCTGCCCGGGTGGAAATCTCCCGGAACGCCGCGTTTGAGAATGTGCTGTTTGACAGCGGAAGGGATGAAAAGATCCGGTCACTTGCCTACAAGCCGGAGGGTCTGAAGCTGGAACCTAGAACCCGCTACTACTGGCGGGTCAGTGTGTGGGGCGATCATGGCGGCTACGCCGTGAGCGAGCCGGCCTGGTTTGAAACAGCGAAAATGGAGGAACCTTGGCAGGCGCATTGGATTACGCCAGGGAACGGAGTATCGGGAGACGCGCATCCGCTGCTGAAAACAGTGTGGAAAATCGACAAACCGGTACAGTCGGCGCGGGTGTATGCGTGCGGACTGGGAATTTACGAACTGTTCGTAAACGGTAGGAAAGCAGGCAACGAATATCTGCTTCCGGGGTTTCACGCGTACGACTACTGGCTGCAGTATCAGACGTTTGACGTCAGTGACTATATCCACCACGGCGATAATGTGATCGGTTTCTCACTTGGACCCGGCTGGTACAAGGGGCGTTTTGGTTTTAACGGAGGTCATACAGATCTGTACGGCGAGGATTATGCAGCGATTGCTGAAGTGATTGTCACGTTTACAGACGGCACCGAGCAGGTAATCCGTACGGATGACAGCTGGAAGGCGGCAGTCTCGCCGGTAACGTTCAGCAATATTTACGACGGTGAAGTGTACGATGCTACGAAAGCAATTAAGGACTGGTCGAAAAGCCCGGAGGCTGCAGGATGGCAGCCGGTGAGGCAGCTGGAGCCATTCACGGCACAGCTGACTGCCCGCTACAGCCCATCAGTTAAAATCATGGAAACGCGACCTCCGGCCGAGATTCTGCATACGCCTGCCGGAGAAACGGTGCTTGATATGGGGCAGAACATGACTGGATGGGTACGGTTCCGGACGGAGGCGCCTGCCGGTACTGTGCTGCAGCTGAAATACGGAGAGGTGCTGCAGGACGGCTGTTTTTATCAGGAGAACCTGCGGACGGCTGAAGCCCAGTACACTTACATTGCCGACGGGCACGAGCAGGAGGTGGAGCCGGCGTTTACGTTTTACGGCTTCCGTTACGTGAAGCTGATTGGGTTTGAAAAAGTATCAGAAGCAGACTTTACCGGCCTCGTCGTGTACAGTGACATGGACCGGACTGGCAGCGTGGAGACGTCCAGCGATCGCGTGAACCGGCTGTTTGAAAACGCGCTGTGGAGCCAAAAGGGCAACTTTCTGGATGTACCGACTGACTGCCCGCAGCGGGACGAACGTCTCGGCTGGACGGGGGACGCCCAGATTTTTGCGGCGACGGCTTCAATGAATATGCATACGCAGGCATTTTTCCGGAAATACATGAAGGATGTGCGCGAAGAACAGCTGCGCATGAACGGCGCGGTGCCGTTTTTAGTGCCCGAAATCAAACCGGCCGAAGGTGGCAGAGGCTTCCTGGCCGCTTCCTCGACCGGCTCCACCGCCTGGGGGGACGCCGCCACAGTGATTCCTTGGGCACTTTACCAGCAGTACGGCGATCTCTATCAGCTTGAGGAGCATTATCCGATTATGTCCGACTGGGTGGACTATCTGCGGCGCACCGATGACACCACGCGTGAACACCGTCTGCTGACGGAAGGATTTCATTTTGGTGACTGGCTTGCGCTCGATGGCAGCGGGAGTTTTGACGAAGACCGTTTCGGGGGCACCGATGTGTATTATATCGCCTCCGCGTACTACTGCTATTCCGCTGCCCTCACCGCCAAAGCGGCGAGGGCCCTCGGCAGGACGGACGAGGCGACGGAATACGAACAGCTTTCGAAGGAAATCAAAGAGGCTATTCAGCAGAAATACTTTTCCATTGCCGGTAAATGCACGATTCCCACCCAGACGGCCCACGTGGTCGCTCTGTATATGGATCTGGTGCCGGAGCATTTTAAGCCGGGTATCAGTGCGGAACTGCATTACCTGCTGACGAAAAATCACAGCTATCTGCAGACCGGGTTTGTAGGTACGCCGTATTTGAATCACGCCCTTTCGGACAACGGTATGAATACGCTGGCGTACACGCTGCTGCTGAACGATAAATATCCGAGTTGGCTGTACGAAGTGGACATGGGGGCGACGACCATCTGGGAGCGGTGGAATTCGATACTTCCCGACGGGAGCATCAGCGGTACCGGTATGAATTCGTTGAACCATTACGCGTACGGCTCCATTGCCGAGTGGATGTATACGAAAATGTGCGGCATCCAGACGGACGAAATCGCTCCCGGCTACAAGCGGATCACGCTGGCTCCACAGCCGGACGCGCGGCTTACCTACGCCCGGGCTTCCATTGAAACGGCTTCCGGCCATGTAGCCTGTGGTTGGGAGTTTAAAGGCGGGCACATCCACATTACGTGCAGCGTGCCGTTTGATGCTGAAGCACGGGTGGAGCTCCCGGGGGCTGAAGGGAAAAAAGTATGGATTAACGACGCGGCTGCCGAGCAGTACGGCGAGCATGACGCGGAGCTGTTGCTGTCGAAGGGCGAGTATCATATCGTCTATTCGGCAGACGGATGGTTTAGCGCCGAACGGGGCGTGCATTGCTCGATCAATGAGCTGTTCGCACACGGCCCGTCTAGAGATATACTGCTCACGGAAGCGCCGGAATTCGCCGGAGAGGAAGTCGTCTGGACGAATTACCCCGATACACCCATAAAGGAGTTAGTACAAACCCCGGTTGTGAACGATAAAATAGATAAAGATGTCCTGAATCAGCTTAAAGCCAGATTGGAAGCGGAAAAATAGGTTTTTTTGGTCAGAGGAGGTTTTGGCGTGGACCCATCCACGGCTGCTTGGATGCCTGGGGGGTGTTGTTGCTTCTGCAGGTGAAGAATCTTTGCCTGCTTCCCAAGCTTGGTGCAGTGTGCTTTTTTAAGTGTTTGTAAAGATCATTGTGTTCACGTAGCCCATAGATCCTGCTTGTGATAAGGTAAGAATGGCCCCCCAATTATTACCTTAATCGTTATATACCTACCATGCTTACCAGCCATATTGGCTGGGATTTTTTTGTACTGTCGAAAATTTTATGGACCGTACATAAAACATCAATCATTCTTCTTAATACGTAAATAATGAAGTCGTTGGATTGGCGCAGCAGAAATATAACTATTAAAGGACAAGCGCCGTAGACGACCGTGTGATAATGTACGAACTTGAGCAAAACGACTTAAAGATTGACGCCTAAAAATACTATGAAGATAAACGTTCTAACCCCCAGGCAAGTGTGTCTATTTTTCAGGTGCAAGTGCAACATATTACTAGATTAATTTACTGAAACGTTTACGTGTACGTAAATGTGATTATTTACATTATTTAACCAACTGTATATCGTCTAACCATGATAAAATAAATACTAAAGAAAGCTTCAGTTTCCTTAGGTTTTAAAATAAGAACAATAACAATGGGGAGGGCTTTGAATGAACCACTTAGTTCTACCAGGAAATCAAACCCAAGCTCTTTCATTGGAAAGGTCTCACTCGTTTCTGAATAGCGACTTATATACAGATATTTCTGCCGAAGGTTTTGAAGGAGTCGAGTGGGGGCAGATCCCCGATGAATTTTTGATGTATATCTATTTACATAAAAACAATACGCTGCGTAAGGAGCGAAGTGAGCGAACAAAGCGCAAATACTTAGAAACGCTTGTCCCATTTCTTACTTACGTACAGGGTTTCGGAGGATTAAGAAATATTTCTCCTCAACGTATCTATGCCTATCAGTTGCATCTCGAGCGAGAGAAAGGGTATAAAGCGAGTACGCTGGCACGCCATAGTACGGTTATTAAACAATTCCTACGGTTTCTCGTGCAGGAAGATATGATAGAAACCGATTTGACGACAAAAATGGCGCCCGTGGCTCAACCTAGAGAGGAGCTCGTGGACCGGGATCTCCATGAGCACGAAGTCCAGCAATTGCTAACGTATTTCAAACAGAAAGATCTGTTTGCTTATACGTTGTTAGTCGTTTTAACGAGTACAGGTATGCGAATTGAAGAACTAGCGAATGCAAAATGGCGCGACCTGGAATGGCGTTCACCAGAAGGGGCCTTTTTTCTGCACATTACGGGAAAGGGAGAAAAGGAGCGGCCAATTTTCCTTTTCGTCGATGTGCTGCGTATCCTCCAAAATTTCCGGAAAGAGCGTGGAATGATCACAGAGATTTTTACCGGAGAGTCTGCCTTCTTTCCAAAGAAAAACGGGGAGCATTATCATGTAAACTACTTAGGAGATCGTTTCAGCAAGCTCATGGCCTCAGCGCCATTTCCATTTGTCCAACATCGTAGAGACCCTATTACGCCACACACATGCCGTCATTATACGACGTATTATATGTTGGAGCACGGTGCTGACCTTGCTTCGGTTCAGGATATGCTGGGTCATGCGTCGATAAGAACAACGGAACGGTACTTACTGCGCCGGAGAAATTACGGAGAGCATGCAGGGTTAAAAGTGAATACGAGAAGTTTCACAAATAAATAACAGAAGCGTTTGAATTTTGATATCCTAATATTAGATTGTTTTTTCCTTACAAACAATCTTCAAATATGTATCTATTTCGGCAAATAATATCTAATTTTAAGCTAAAAAATTATCGTTGATACTGTTTCCATGCTATACTTTGAACACCAGTAAACAAATAAAAGGAGAGTACATTTTGTCATTTAACAAACAAACTCCTCCTACAAGAAAAGCGACAATATATGATAAAGCTAAATCAATTAATATTACCGAAAAAGGCACTGGTAAAACTATTGGGTTTCTTAGTATTTTCTTTGCTATAATTGCCCTGATAGGTGATTGGCAAAATTTTCTTTGGCCTATAATATTGGTTGGCGCAAGCTTGACTTTTTTTTTCTTATGGTCAGACAAAAAGAATGCAGAAATTAATCACTATAAGAGTTTATTAGAAAAAGCCGGAATAGATTATGTGAATTTATATAGTACTTTGCAGCATTATGAAAGAGATTCTCTATACAATGAATTGTGTAAAAAGTTTGTAAGTAATCAACAAAACGTTTTAAGCGTACAATTATATGACTATGCTTTGGCAATTCAGAAAAAAAACTATGTGGTTAGGTTGAGTTATGATCAAAGCTATATAGATATTGATAGCAGCTCTAATGCTATTATTCAGGAAACATATAGATTCAATAAAAAAAAGGTTAAGGAATTAAGAAAAGCTGTGTTAGCTTTAGAACTTTCAGCGGATTTTAGTCCTTTATTGAAGTTTATTGAGCAAAGTGATGCTAATTATGTTAAAGATGAAGATGAAAATTTTATGTTATTTGACATTGCGTTAAACTATATTTTAAAAGGATTGAATAGAAAAGGACTACAAGAAAATAAAGCCTATGAACCTTTTTTTGATTTAATTGAAGACGTATATCAAGAAATCGAAGACCGAAGAAGTGCTGGTAAAAGAAGAATTGGGATACCCCAAGCCATACTTTTACATGAGCCAATTAATATAAGCGTTATTCATGATTTTTCCTATGAAGGAATTAATGAAGAGAAAAATTCAAGAAATTATTTAACCTATATAGTTCATACCTCTTTTGGTGAAAAAAAATTATTTTTGATAGCCTACGACATAGGTGAAGAAATGGATTTATCCGTAGAAGAAATTTCTATGTTAGAAGAAGAGATACTTTCAACATTCAAAGAGCTGTTGTTTAGATATAATCTTGTTAAGGGAAACATAAATGATAAAGGAGGTATTTTGGATGACAATCTACAACACCTCAAAAGGGAATTTTGAAAACAATGAAGAAATAATAAAAGATCTTTTAGAAGCTCTAAGTGAGGGTGGATTTTTAGAAGAAAAAGAAGAAGTGAAAGAAAAAATATTAAAAGGTCTTGAAAGTCAAGCTGTGCTGGAGAGTCAACCACAAAAAGACGAAGAAGAAAAAGATTCGCCCAAAGAATTTAATAAACTAGAAAATATTAAATTGAGATCTAGAGTTAGAAGTAAAAGAAAAAGAGATAATAACTTATTAATTATTAAATAGTTTCTTTAACAATGGATTCCTTCATTAATAAAGCGATTTTTATTAACTAAAGGTAAAAGAGTGAAAAAAACTTTGAATTTTTCATTATCATTTTAATCGAATATTTAATTTTTCTGCAAAATGTTCTTATATTATAAGACAGAATCCTTTTTAAATGGTGTTTTAGTTAATACCATTCTATTTATAAGGATTCTGTCTTCTTTTCATAAGAAATATTGCAAATAAATTTCTCACTTAAAATAAAACATACTCAGAAGCTTTGATGGAGGTGCTTTTCAATTTATAATAAACTTTCAAAAGTACATAACGCTATAGAGCAATCTAAAAAATCATACGGTAAATTGCGTAAAGTTGAATTTCATATACATACTCCTGCTTCTCATGACTATAGACTATTACCTAATGAAAAATTTGAAAGTTTAACTTTAGAAGAAGTTATTAATGTTTGTATAGAAGAAAAGTTATTTTCACGAACTTTTTTTGAACACAATAAAAATGAATCAAAGAAATTATTAGAGGATATGAATCAAAAATATGAAACAGAATTTAATGAATTAAAAGAATTATTAGGTTATATGTTAATCGCTCATCGTTTATATGAAAGTGATGTTGAAGCAGCAGTAATTACAGATCACAATACTATTTCAGGTTATAAAAAATTAAACGCAGCCATAATTGATTATTATAAATCACGGTTAAAAAATAATAGAACAAAACATTGTATATCACTTTTTCTAGGAATTGAAATAAGCTGTTCAGATTACTATCATTTAGTCGGTATCTTCAATGAACAAGATTATAGCAAAGTGGAAAAGTTTGTAGATAAATATATCCATTCAAAAGAAGAAGGTACTTATATTTCATGTTTAGATATGGTTGAAAAAATACATGAAAATCATGGTATTCCTTACATAGCTCATATTAACACCAGTAATTATTTAGGTACCAATTTATACAAACGCTCTCTATTTGGTTCTTCATTATTAAACATACTAGGAATAACTAATATTGAAAACCTATCTTCAGTAAAAAATAGAGTAAATGGATTAAAAGGTAAGTTGGCTGAAAGTTTTTGCTTTATTGCAGAAGGCGACTCTCATGAACTAAAACAAATAGGCACCAATAATACTTGGATTAGATTTGAAAGAAAAGATTTTTCTTCATTAAAAAAAGCATTTAATAATCATGATTTTTGTATTTATTTAGAAAAACCTACTTACAATGACAGGTTTTTGAAAGGTATGTATATTGAACCTGGTGAAGAAGGATTCCTTTCTGGATATGAAAAAAAATCCCCATTCATAATTGATTTCTCAAGAGATTTAAACTGTATCATTGGAGGTAGGGGTGTAGGGAAAAGTACGATATTAAATATTTTAGAGGTAGCATTCACTCTTGAAATAAAAGAAAAAAGAACCCTTAAGTTTATTTCAAAACATAAGAAAATTTATATATTGTTCCATTATAAAAGTAATGACTATATCTTAGAATTCTTACCACAAGTCGGCAAAGAAGGATATATAGATGATGATTTTTTCTTAAATAAAGCTTTTAAAGAGAATGTAAAAAATTTAGAGGGTAATATAAATTTAGCTCCCCATTGGATTACGCTTTATCATGTAATTAAAAAGAATCAAAGATATGAAATAGTAAATGATGAAGACACCCTAATAATATTAAAAGAAATGTACAAAAATAGCTTTTCTATAAATAACATAATTGAAAGAATAAATAGTGGAGATATTAGTAATTTTATTCAAGAAATTGTTTTAAATGGAGAAAAGTTTAATAATTCAAGAGAATTACTGAGAAAATTAAAGCAATTGAACAAAAATAATTACAGAAAATATTTACGTGAAAACATTACTGAGATAGCAAAAATGATCGATTCTCGAAAAAATAAAGTAAATGGCACAATTGATATTTTTAATCAAAATAATAATGAATTAATTAAAATATTATATTCGGCTAAAGAGCAAGAACCTTCTAATTATATAGATGAATTAAATATAAAGGGCGAAAATCACGTAGCTAATACTTATTTAACATGGGACGGGGTAGAAGCTTTTCTTTACCAAATTATTAATGAAATGGGCTACATAAATTTTCTAGAAAAATTGTTGAATAAAAACCATCAGGAAATAGAAAAGAATTATAAAATTAATAATTTTATAATGGAAAAAAGAAAAGGTGGATATGAAGAAATCTCTAAAAATAATATAGAAAAAGTTTATAATACAATAGAAAAAAGAATCTTTTCAGATTTGAATAAAGTAAATTCGAGTTTTGAAAAATTTCTTAATGCAGTTGATGAATTTGAATTGTTATTTAACATAAATTCAAAAGAATCTGTGCGGTCCGAACCTTCCTTAATGAAAAATGTCGAAGAACTATCTTTGGGACAAAAGGTGGTGGCCATTTTAACTTTTATTTTTAATTATGGTGAATACAGTTTAGATAGTACACCCCTAGTAATTGATCAACCTGAAGATAATCTCGATAATATCTATATATACGAGAATTTAGTAAAGAGTCTTAGGAAAATTAAGACAAAACGTCAAGTAATTATTTCCACCCACTCTGCTACTATAGTAACTAATGCTGATTCCGAACAAGTGATTGTTTTAGATTCGGATAATTATCACGGTTGGTTAATTAAAAAAGGATATCCGAGTAATAAAGCAGTACTTAATCATGTTATATCAATTCTAGAAGGTGGAAAATATTCATTTGCACATAAAAGAGATACTTATCAAACAGTCCTGGAAATATAATATATTTTTATTAGCAAACCTAGTAAAAATTCCTGGTCTTTTGAATAAAAAAAGAAAGAGCCTACTACGATTTTAATTAGTAGGCTTTCGATAGTATATAATTTCACATATCGTAATTTACTTATAAATCTATAACACAATTTTAAGAAGACAAATACATGTTTGTTTATGATCCAATACCTAAGGAAATAGAACATTTCCTTAGGTTTAAATCAGGGTCTGAAACTGGCCCCATTTTCTTCAAAAAGTAAAAACTGTATGTATTCCTTTAGTAGTATTTTTAATGTGAAAATAATTATGGTATGTGAAATTAAAATCAATTTTATGATCATCAAGGATTGTGTTTATAATAGTGATTATATATACTATACTTATAATATATACTTTTGAAAAGTGGTAAATATAGAACCTTTTTGAATAAGAAAGGAGACGTCTAAGATGACGCAGGCAGAGAAAAGATACACCCGCCGATTGAACCAATCAGGAAACAGTCTTTCAGCTGGGATCCCCAAAGCGATTGCTGATCGACTGGAGTTAGCTAAAGGCGATGAACTTAATGTCTATTATAATGAAGAAACTGGGGAAATTATTATGAAAAAAGTGAATCATTCCTTACCGAAAGGCGTGCGCCCAGACGTATTACAAGCAATGAATCGCGCCGTAGATAAATATGACGACGCACTTCGTAACTTAAAAAACAGGTGATGGCTTGGGGGCATTAATTTATGGAGGTATTTTACTTTTCCGAAGAAGAAATTCTCTTCATTCATTATACTATTATGGAAATGTATAACGACAGTGATCAAGCAGGAGTTAAGCAATACGAAAGCTTCCAAACGATGTTGCACCGTCCAAAAACAGAGCTATACGGCGAAGAAATGTACCCTTCCATTCCAGAGAAAGCTTGCTGCTATTATCATTCCATTGCACGAGGTGGTCATATTTTTCGAAACGGGAATAAACGGACTGCTTTAACGGTTTTCGATTCCTTTTTAACTCTTAATGGGTACAAACTTACACTTACTTCCCAGGAAGCAGAAGATTTCACTGTTTATTTAGCATATGATGACAAATTCAAAGAAAATGATTGTATTCACTATATAATAGAAGAAATAGGGGAGTATATTCAGCCATCAGAACAATAATTATTGAATCATAGATTGTATTTTGAGGCTTTTCACTGCTTTTTATTAAATCTTTTGTGCCGAGAATCGCTCTGTGTTGCATTTAGATATAGATTGACGGGGCGTTGGCTTATCAAATGCAAATCTCGCTACTTGATATTCGGCCCTTTTAAAAGCTTTTAAAATTATTGGAGAATCTATATTCTTCAATAATTATTTACGTTTATGTTTATGTTTACGTAATTAATTAAATAACTAATGTTATTTAAACTAATATAAACAGAGAAAATATGGTTTTCATTGCTAATTAAACCCTAGTATAATAGTTTTTATCGCCTGTTCACCTTCTGGCGAAATGTGTGTCAGAAGGGAGGTGATGAGCATGATATTTGAACTTTTATTGATGCATTTTCTGTTTCCTTTCGCGTCTACGGTGTTAGGAATCGTATTTGCGGATGTGTTGCTTAAGCGAATACGCAAGAAATGCAAGAACAGGCGATAATAGCAACAGAAAAAGCGCTCAGATGGTGTCGACATCTGAGCGCTTTCTTTTGGTGATGAGAATGATATTGAACTTTTATATGGTTAGTTTATCATAATAGTTGAAAAAGTGTAAAGACTGAGAATCAAAAGAACCAAATTAAAATAATCTGCATCTCTGAAAACACTTTTTATTTTGTCTCAAAACACGAAGGTTACTTAATATATTGAGATAAAAACCATTAACTTCCGATAACATATCTTATGTTAACTATAAATTATAACCTTTAAACTTGATCATTCCATCTTTCTTATTATTGCCCCATTTTATATTCTAGGGTTTGCCTCAGAACTCTCAAAGGTTACTCAATAGATAAAAATTCTTCTGAGAAGATTAGATTAAATAGCTGTCGAAAAACCAACTGAATAAGGATCACAATTTCACATTTGTCTTTATACTCCCTAGACGGATTATGCTCTCTTACCTCACTAAAACAAACAATATTAGAATTTATTTAAATATAATTTATGTTTACTTAAACGTAAACATAAAATTAAACATTTTTTATTGGTATTTTTCGATACGGGAATTAAAAGACTTCCTAATGCTGTTATTCGATCGGCATTAGGAAGTCTTTAGACCGAAAAATGCTGGCAACAGGCCTGCGGGTGAAAAAGAAAAAGGCACGGAAAATGTGCTGGCCGATTTACTGTCGGCCAGCACATTTTCCGGTTCTTAAAGTATCTAGATTTGTTAACTTTCCTATATTACTCATAAGCTATTTTAGTATCTTTTCCTGCAATTAATCCTGCTGCCGCAATACCTAATGAAATCAGTAGCAAAATATTTAAAGGCGCATTCCAGCTTTCAAAAATATCTGCTACCAGTCCTAAAGCAATCGGCCCGGTGGCAGCGATTAAATACCCAAAAGACTGAGCCATACCTGATAAATTCGCAGATTCACTGGCAGTATTTGTCCGCAGCACAAAAAACATCATTGCCAGACTGAAAGTCGTCCCAGCAGCAATTCCAGCGATTACGAGAAAAAGAGGAATGTACGCATCATTCAAAAATCGGATACCAAAAATGCCTATGAAAAATATTAGACCTGCGGAAAAAGCATACACCCTTTGGTCTTTCACTTTATCTGCCACAATAGGAGCAATAAAAGTAGTTGGAATCAAGCCTACTTGGTAAAGAGCAACCAGCCACCCCGCCTCCGTTTCTGAATATCCTTTTGATATTAAAATATCGGGCAGCCAGGTGAATAAACTATATGGAATAAAGGACTGTAACCCCATAAACAGGGTCACTCCCCAGGCTGTTTTTGACCTTAAAACTCCGCTTTTATTTCGCTCCTCCACTTTTCCAGGCTTCAACCGGTTTAAAGACATGACCGGTAACCTTAGGAGCAACACAATCACGGCCACCGCAGAAATCATGCTCCAGATTTGCAAAGATTCTCTCCATGAAATAAACCCTATATCCGTGAAAGGAACAGCAATGCCCGCGGCTAAAGCCCCGAAAACGTTCATACAGACCGAATAAATGCCTGTCATGAAACCGATCCTGTAAGGAAAGCTTAATTTAATAAGCCCCGGCATTAACACATTGCCTACGGCGATAGCAGCACCGGTAAGCAATGTACCTAAAAGCAGCAACGGAATCCCGGCCACAGATCTCATTACAATGCTGATAGTAAGTAAAATCATTGCAAATAATAGCGTTTTCTCCATGCCAAACTTACGGGCGATCCCCGGGATGAAAGGAGAAAAAAGCCCAAAGGCTATTAGTGGCAGTGTATTAATTGTGCCGATTAACGCATTGGGAGCCGTTAAGTCTTCCCGTATAAAGGGAATGAGCGGTCCGACAGATGTAATGGGAGATCTCAAAGTTGAAGCAATAAGTAGGACGACCATAATAAGTAAGAAAGTAAAGTATTTTTCTTTTCTCCGGGTCATTTTTATCTGATTGGTTTTCATAGTAATCCCCTTTAAAAATTAGCAGTTAATTCAACGACAAGCACAACATTGTATATTATAACTACATTTTTAAAGAAATGCAGACATGAGCTTTTATTTTTCTATTTTATCTCAAGGAAAATCAGGAGCCTTCTTTGAATATAAAGAAGGCTCCTGATTTTAAATGGCTGTATCCTAAAAGCTAAACATTAAACTTTTGCTTGTTGTACCTCTTTGTCTTGCAGTTCTTCATATACATCAGCATAAGGAAAATTATGAGCCACAGCTACTCCTTCTATCGTGATTTTTCCCCGGATCGTGTTAATGCCTTTCATTAAGACAGTATTCTCTCGTGCTGCGTCTTCTACGCCTTTTGAGGCTATTTGCAAGCCAAACTGAGTAGTAACATTGGTTAAAGCTATCGTAGAGGTACGGGCTACAGCCCCCGGCATGTTTGCTACGGCGTAGTGCACCACCCCGTGCCGGACATAAGTTGGGTTTTCATGGGTAGTAATCCGGTCAATGGTTTCAATGGATCCACCCTGGTCAATCGCTACGTCCACGATAACCGATCCTTCTCCCATATTTTTAACCATTTCATCTGTGACAATTTGCGGAGCTTTTGAACCCGGCACCAGAACTGCTCCAACGAGTAAGTCAGCTTTCCGAACAGCTTGTTCTACACTTAAAGGGTTGGATACGACTGTATTTATCTGGCCCTGGAATTGGTTATCAATCGCCCGTAGACGTTCTGCGCTGATATCCAGCAAGGTTACATTAGCTCCGAATCCCAAAGCAATTTTTGCCGCGTTCGTTCCTACCACTCCTCCGCCTATAATAACCACTTCTCCGCTCGGCACTCCAGGCACTCCGCCCAGTAAAATGCCTTTTCCACCTTTGTTTTTCTCTAGAAACTCCGCTCCTACCTGGGCGGCCATCCGGCCCGCAATTTCACTCATCGGCGTTAATAATGGCAACGTATGGTCCGACGATTGAATCGTTTCATAAGCAACTGCCGTTACGTTATTATCCAGTAAAGCTTTTGTAAGTGAAGGCTCTGCGGCCAAGTGAAGATACGTGTACAAAATAAGATTCTCTTTAAAATACTGGTACTCTTCTTTCACCGGTTCCTTTACTTTGATGACCATATCTACGTTCCAGGCTTCTTCGGCCCCAGCCACCATAACAGCCCCCGCATTAATATACTCTTCGTCAGGAAAGCCGCTTTCTGTTCCTGCGTTTCGTTCTACGAAAACCTGATGGCCCGCTTGTTTATATACGGTTACGTTATTTGGAGTAAGGGCCACGCGATGTTCATTATTTTTTACTTCTTTAGGTACTCCGATACGCATAGAATTCCTCCTCGTTTCTGTTAAAATCCTTACTTTTTAAATTTTTACTTCGCTTTTTTCTTCTCTTCCAAGCTATCGTAATCATAATCCCGTTCCCAAAAGTCTGCGTTTTTGATTCCTAACTTTTCAGGATCAAATACAGGATCCATACCGGCTTTCTTTTGTTCGTTGTAATCTTTTAAGGCTTTTAATGCCGGACGGTACATAAACAACAATGCAATAAGGTTGAGATAGGCCATACTTCCAAGTCCAATATCACCAAGCGTCCACGCAGTACTTGTAGCTACGACAGAGCCTGTGAAAACGAAAACCAATATTAAAAGCTTCAACAGAACGTTAGCCTTTGCGCCTTTGTCTTTCCATCCTTGAGCAATATACGTTAAGCTCGTTTCAGATTTGTAGTAGTAAGAAAGCATTGTGGTAAAGCAGAAGAAGAACAAAGCAATTGCCAGGAACACGTAACCAAATCCAGGAAGTACAGAATCTACAGCCAGCTGGGTGTAAACGGGGCCTGCTTCAGTATCTGGAACATTTTCAGCTAATGTAGGACCACTTCCCGGCTGCACATTAAACATCCCGGTGATAAGGATCATAAATGCTGTCATAGAACAGATAATCCAAGTATCGAAATACACAGCCAGCGCCTGCACAAGTCCTTGTTTAGCAGGGTGTGAAACCTCTGCGGCACCGCCTTCAAAGGTTTCGCCACCGGAGCCGGCAGCGTTGGAGAAAAAGCCCCGCTGAACGCCCCATGCGATCGCCGCACCGACAATGCCGCCGAATGTAGCCTGGGCACCGAAAGCACTTGAAACAATCAATGAAAAAACTGCAGGAATGGCGTCGAAATTAGCAATTATGACAATTAAACCCACAATGATATATCCAATTGCCATAAACGGAACCAGGAACTCTGCTGTTCTTGCAATTCGTTTTACTCCGCCAAAAATGACTAAAGCCAGCATCAATACAATGATAATACCTACGATTTCTGTGTTAATACCAAAAGCAGAAGATGCAGATACTGCGATAGTATTTGATTGAATATTCATGAGAAAGAATCCTTTAGCGCAAATAGCCAAAACCGCATATACTAAGGCATATTTTTTGAGTCCCAGTCCCTTTTCAATATAATAAGGAGGCCCACCACGATACTGACCGTTAATTTTGCTCTTATAAATTTGAGCTAAGGTTACCTCAATAAATGATGTTGCAGAGCCGAAAAAAGCCATTAACCACATCCAAAAGACTGCCCCGGGCCCGCCTAAAGCGATTGCTGTAGCAACGCCGGCAATATTGCCTGTGCCCACCCGGCTGCCGAGCGACAAAGAAATTGCCTGAAAAGAAGATACCCCGCTCGCTGAAGAGCCTCCACGCATTAAGTGATAAAACATGTCTTTAATATGCGTGACCTGAACGAACCTTGTCATGATAGTGAAAAATAAACCAATTGCTAGAAAGCAATATATAAAGTATTGATTCCATACCCATCCACTTATCATGTTTAAGAAATTTTCCATCATTGTATGCCCCCATCAATCCAGCAAGGATTGAAATAATTTAGTATGGCATCATGTGATTAAATACTCCTACCCTCTCCACCTTATAAAGCGGTCTTCTCTCTTTTTTACAATCATATTGCTAGTAATGTGTCATTGTTAATTCTTCTGTATGAAAATTCCGAACATTGACAATACTATATATTATCTGTTCTGCTAATGCTTCAGGCGGCGCATGCTTTTTCACTTTGTCTTCCTCTATCTCTGTATGTTTCCATAGATTCGTTTTCATATTTCCCATAAAAGCTGAGGTGAAGAAAACGTTCTCGTCCTCCTTGTATTCTTCTCCCAATGCTTCGGTAAACCCGCGCAAACCGAACTTGCTTGCACTATATACAGATTCTTCTTTCTTTGCCATAAGACCTGAGTTTGAAACGATATTGACCACCCGGATTTTCTTGTTTTCATATAACTGCAGTAGTTCTTTTGTACAGAAAATACTTCCTTTTAAATTAATATCAATCATATTATTAATTTCGTGCTCTGTTAAAGATAATAGCGGATGGAAAACGCCCACTGCTGCGTTATTAATCCAACAGTCAATTTTTCCGGGACCATCTAAAATCTCTTGTATCGTCTGACGAACTTCTTGAACATTTGCGATATTTACCATGTGCAGGGAGTAAGACCCTTCGCTCGACGAAGCGGTCTCCTGGAGTTTTTCTTTCGTTCTTCCTAAAAGACAAACGTGGTAGCCTGCTTGCAGAAACTGCTGGCTTAAAGCTCTCCCAAGACCGCTTCCTGCACCAGTAATCACTATTACATTTTTAATATGAAGGCCACCTCCATCTTAAGGCTATTTTGGAGCTTCCTTCTTTTACTTAATAGACTTCATAGCTTTGGCCGGTTTGTTTTCCGTAGATACTTTTTCGAAATGCTAAACCAATGTCTTTCGCTTCTCTTGGCTTGAATCCTTGAAACAGCGGTCCGTATTTTTCTTTTGATTCAATGACCATAGTAGGACTGACGGAGTTAATTCGTATTCCTCTCGGCAGTTCAATGGCTGAAGATTTCACAAAGGCCCGAACTCCGCCGTTAGCCATGGCTGATGAAGCTCCTTTTACAATTGGGTCATCCATTAAAACTCCAGTGGTTAAAGTAATACTGCCCTGGTCATTTAAATAATTTAAACCGAGAAGAACTAAATTGATCTGACCCAAAAGCTTGCTGTTAACTGCTACAAGGTTTTCTTCCGGAGTCATTTCTTCTACTAAGCCAAAGTGCGCTCCTCCTGCCGTGCAGGCTATTGCATCGAGGGGCCCGGTCTCCTGGAACATGTTTTTAATACTTTCTTCAGAAGTAATATCAACCTGAATATCTCCCTCCGAACGGTTAGCGCGAATAATCTCTGTATCAGGCTCAAGTTCCCGCTGTACTGCTTTTCCCAACGTTCCATTTGCTCCTACTAAAAGAACTTTCATACTTCCACTCCAATGTTTGAATTTTATATTTGAGCTATTTTGTTGTTTTCGTGATGAATGTCTGTTTCCTGGTACATCTTATCTCTGGCTTCTGCAATGCCAGGTTGGAATTGAATTAATGCTTCTTCTCTTGTTTTTCTTACTTCCTCTATTGCCTGCTCCAATTCTTTTTGGAATGAGCCGTTCAATTGCTGGACTTTTGAAGCAATGGTTAATCCTGCTACTTTGCCCTGGGCCATTGCCACCTTCGCACTCTCTATCCCAGTAATATTTCCAGCTGCAAAAAGGTTAGGTACCGTTGTTTGCATTTTTTCATCATGAACCGGAATATGGCCTCCGAGTTCTTTAGCGTAACGGAAATCACAACCAACAATAGCGGCAAGCTCTGCCATAGGGGTTAAACCACCGGCGATACAGACAAAGTCTGCTTTCGTGATTTTTTCGGTATTAGGTTTTATTCGACCATTTTTGTCGACCTGAGCTGTTTTAACGCCCTCTGCTTCTTCTATGCCGGTAATTTCCACCGCGGCTTTCTTTATACGGATAGGTATACCGAACATTTTAATTCCGCTTTTCGGAAAAAATTTCATCGCCAGCTCTGGAGGCACCTTCTGTCCTAATTTCCCCAGCTGCCTGAGCAAAGCGTTCGGTGCCAGGTGAGTTAATTTCATCAATGACGTCAGCACTTTGACTGGATTTCCAGCTTCATTATTCACCATTTCTGTTCTAGGAATGATAATTTCTTTTACTTTGATCCCGCACAGTTTTAATTCATTAGCTATAGCCATCGATAAAACATTCGCGCCTATTACGACACATGATTCTCCAGGTTTCACTCTATGCACGTTGCTCATCACCTGGGCCGCTCCAATGGACATAACTCCTGGCTTTGTCCATCCTTTTATCGGAATCGGGCTTTCCGATGCGCCTGTTGCTAAAAGAAGATTTTCGCTTTTATTGACCCCTGTTGTAGTATATATTTTCCATCCGTAATACTCTTTACTTATATCGTAGACTGACACTTCACATTCGATACTTACTGCTAAATGTAAAGCTTCTTTATACAGTCGGTCACTTTCTTTAATTCCGTTCCACCATTCTCCGTCAGGCTCCTGGTGAAGCTGTCCCAACAGCCGTCCGCCAGTTCTTGGAAATTCATCGACAACTTTGACAGAAAGACCTTTCTTAGCAGCTTCAATAGCAGCTTTTAATCCAGCAGGCCCCGCCCCAATAATTAGGAGATTTAACATCAGTCTGTCTCACCCTTCACAAAATCCGTCAACGAATAAATCTTCATATTATCTGTCACGGGAGTCAGGCATGCCCGTACTACCTTTTTATCATTAATTTTCACTCGGCACTCAAAGCAATGACCAATGTTACAGTAAACGCCTTTATTTTCCCCGCTTACTTCATGCTTTCGAAGTGTTCTCATGCCTTGAGCCATCATCGCCGAAGCAATGGTGTCCCCTTGGAAAGCTTCGTAAGGCTTATCATTAAAGTAGATAGTGACAGCTTCCATGTTATCCAAGTCTTCCAATACAGGGTGATGCTTAATCCTTGTCTCCATCGTTTCCGCCTCCCAACTGTCCAAAAGTTACTGGCCGAACTGGAGCACGATAACTAAGCTGACTGTTATCTTCGGGGGCCTGGTCGTTGATTGTTCTTACAATTTCCTCTACCATCGGCCTGCATGTTCTTCCACCGCAATATCCCATAGCAGCTCTGGTCCGTAACTTAATCTCCCTAGGAGAACATTGAAATTCCTGCACCGTTTCAGTAATCGTATTCAGCGACACTTCTTCGCACCGGCAAATAATAACGTCTTCCTCCTGCATGCTGGGTTGCCTCCTTTTTACATAAAACCGCTGTATGGTTTTTGTGCTGTCGCCTTATGAGCCCATTCGATCATTGTAATAAAATCAAAGACCGGAAGGCCGAGTGACTGTTGGATGTGGACCGCATACGGAGGTAAATCACTGCATTCCAGTAAAATTGCCCCGATCGACGGGTGCTCTTCTATCAACTGCTGAGCCGCATCTACCACTTCCTGCCGCACAACATTATTGTCAAAATTGCCTCGACTTTCTACAATAGCTGAAAATTCTGACATAGTGCTCAAGTCTTTCACTTTCAGCCTGTTGGAATCCACGATGCCACAGCTTTGAAGCAGGGAGTCTGTCAGGCCGTTGCTGTCAGCAGTTAAAACACCAATGTCCTGGCTGGATTTTATACCTACCTGGATCCAAGGAGCCTGCACCATACTCGACATGAACACGGGGATATCTACAGCTTCAGCAACTTCCTTTTGGTAATTACCGAAAAACCCGCATGCTCCGCAGACAACTTTTGCTCCTTCGTCTTCCAACTGCCGGGCGGCAGCAATGACATCTTCGACGAGTGTCGGATCCCCCCGGTGAATACGTTCCTGGGTGCAATTAGGAACGACTTTCATCACGACTGGGAAATCATACGTAGACAAATTGGCCACGTTTCCTGGAACAGTGGGATACCAGCAATCATCCAAAAATAAAATGCCTACGGAAAAACCTGAAACGTAATGACCTTTTTTCATATGAATAACAGAATCGGAATTTTCATTCACATAGCCGTAGCGGGGTCTTTGATTTTTAATCAAATTCTCACTTCCCATTCTCTCTTGAAAAATTTTAAGGAAAGAGCGCTGCTTGTTAAGGAGCGCTCTTCAACCTTTTTTATACCGTCTTTACTTCGTATCCTAATTCAGCCAAGGTGTCTGCTATTTTACTTTTCAATTCTTCGGAGGCCGGCACCAGAGGTTTTCTAACGGAGCCGCCCTTAATACCGAGAATGTCTAAGCCGGCTTTGACAGGACCCGGTACCGGCTCTGCTTCTACGTAATCGTAAAGAGGCAGCAGTTTTTGATTGATTGCCAACGCGCCTTTAGTATCTTCTTTCATAAACAGGCTATACATTTCTACAATTTCTTTTGGAACCAAGTTATGCACAATACCAGTCGCACCATCCCCGCCTGCAGCCAGGGTTGGCAAGATAAGGTGTTCAAATCCAGTTAAAACCGCGAAATCCTCCTGATCCTTTGTGAGAGCGATAACTTTGCACGTATGCTCCTGATCGGTCGTATTTTTCACCCCGACAACGCCATCAATCTTACTTATTTCTGCAATCAGTTCTGGGGAAAGTTCCACGCTTGTAGCATCCGGGTAATGATAAATCACAATTCCTATATCTGACGCTTCAGCGATCTCTTTAAAATAATCAATGATTCCCTGTTCACTAGTTTTCAGGTAATACGGGTTAATGACCAGAGCGCAGTCAGCTCCAATATCACCTGCGTATTTCGTTAATTCAATAGTCTCTTCCGTCCGGTGAGCGCTTGTTCCAGCCATAATTGGTACTTTTCCGTTCGCCGATTTAACTGCGGCTTCCAATACAGACTTTCGTTCATCCATCGACATTAAAGAGTACTCTCCTGTACTTCCTCCAGCGAGCAGACAATGTACGCCTCCATCAATTAAATGATTGATGAGCTTATCATAAGCCTGAAAATCAATGTTTCCTTCCTCGTCCATCGGTGTTGGCATAGCTGGGATCATTCCTGTTGGTTTAAACATTGCAATTCCTCCTAAGATTTATTAAGTTGCCGCTGATTCTTTGTAGCGGGAAAAATTTAATCGTTCAATGTTGAAATCTGTTTCCTTTTCCAATACCAGCTGGGCCATCATCTTCCCTGTGATCGGTGCCATGCTGATGCCATCTCCTTCGTGCCCGCTCGCTATATAGTAGCCGGGCACCTCCTCTACTTCCGAAACAATAGGAAGATGATCCACGACCCATGGTCGGACCCCCGCATAGGAACGAATACAGCTTACGTCTTTAAGACCCGGTAAAAAACGCAAAGCCCGTTCGGCAATCCCCTGCATTACTTCGTTTTCCGAACTGATATCATAGCCTTTAAACGCACGGTGTCCTCCAAGCAGAAAATTTTCTGCTTCTGTCGGTTCAATCGTAAAAGCGATATTGTTATCCTTGACCCGGTCGCTCACATTTCTAGAATAATTAATATCTTCAAATTTGGAGAGCATGTATCCAAATTCGTGTACTTTTTGGTGAACAATCTTTTCTGTCTTTTCCGATACCAGAATCATGCCTTTACGCGGCCGGATGGGTATATCGATGCCCACCATTTCGCCTAACTTCGCTGCCCAAACACCAGCGCAATTGATTGCTTTTTGGGTGTAAATTTTCGATTCACTGGTAATTACCGCCTCCACCTTGCCATCAGGGCCCTGCTGAATATCTTTCACTTCTTGGTTTGCAAATAGTTCCAGTCCGTATTTTTTAGCCTCTTCCACAAATGCGTAACAGACAAGATACGGGTTCATCGTGGAATCGACTTGAGTCCAAATGCCGCCCGCCAGATCCCTAGCAAGGTGAGGTTCGATATCAAAAAGTTCGTGTGAATCCACCGTTTTCATTTCATAACCGGCTGCTGTTTGTTCATTGACGTAATCCCGGGCAATTTCCATTTCTTGATCTGTTTCACAAACATACAGGCTGCCTCTGGAGGAAAATTCAAAGTCAAAAGACAATTCCTTTGCTAATTGTTTGTAAAGCTGAATGCTTTTAAAGCCCATCTCTGTATCAATCCCGGGCTTTTTATCACAAATCAGGGCGACAGCATCACACCGGCTTGATGTTCCTGAAGCAACATCGCCTTTATCAATCAGAGCCACCTTGAACCCTTCTTTTGACAAATAATAAGCCACGCTGCAGCCTATAATTCCTGCGCCCATTACCACAATGTCGAAATTTGGCATAACATGCCTCCTACTGCTTGTCTTAACCTTTATAAAAACCGGAAGGCTTTACTTCCAACGCAGTGTTAATTTGTTTTTTGCATAAATATTCTTCAAAGCCAAACGTTCCCAGGTCCCCGCCAATCCCACTCTGCTTATAGCCACTCCAGGGCGCTTCATTGAACGTAGGATGATACGTATTAATCCAGGTAATACCAGCCTGGAATTTCTTCACTACCCGCTGTGCCTTTGCCCCGTCATTGGTAAACACGGCTGCTGCTAAGCCAAATTCGGTCCCATTTGCTAAAGCGATAGCTTCTTCTTCTGTTTCAAATGTTTGAATCACTAGTACAGGACCGAAAATTTCTTCCTGCACAATGCGCATATCCGGAGTGGTATTGGTAAAAATCGTTGGTGCCACGTAATTGCCTTGTTTATGCACGCCTTCCTGCAATTGATGGCCCCCACATAGTAAGGTGGCTCCTTCATTCAAGCCAACTTGAATATAATCAAGGACCCATTCTAGTTGTTGTTTTGAAATTATAGGCCCCATTTCTGTTTGTTCTTCCCAACCCGGGCCGACGGTAATTTTCTCAGCACGTGCTACTAATTCCTGTACAAATTCCTCATAAATGCTTTTTTCCAGTATTAACCTCGATCCAGCCGAGCATATCTGGCCGGCCCCGGCGAAAATGCCGAGCAGTGCATAATCGACGGCCGTCTCGAAATCAGCATCTGCAAATACTACGTTAGGTGACTTTCCGCCTAATTCCAGACCAATTCTTTTTAATGAATCTGCAGCATTTTTCATAATTCTCTTTCCGGTTCCTGTACTCCCCGTAAAAGATATTCTGTTCACGTCTGGGTGATTGGCCATACGTTCACCTACCACCGATCCCTCTCCGAGAACTAAATTGGCAGTTCCATTCGGCAAACCGACTTCGTCTATAACTTCAAACAAGCGGATTAATGTCAACGGCGTTTTTTTATCGGGTTTTACGACAACGGTACAACCTGCCGCGAGGGCCGCTGACATTTTTTGTGTAGCCATAACCAGTGGGAAATTCCACGGGGCAATTTGCGCTACTACCCCTACTGGTTCACGAACTACCATTGCCTGAATTTCATCTGGTACTTCATACGTTTGGCCGTGCGGCTTTGTAGCCAAACCAGCATAATATTCAAATTGATTAATCGCATCTTCAACATCGACCATAGAATCTTCAAAGATTTTTCCGTTGTTTAACGTTTCGAGCATGGCAAACTCTTCTTTGCGTTCTTTCAACTTGTTGGCGATCTGTAGTAAATAGTCGGCTCTTGTTCTTGCATATGTGGTTTTCCACTCTTCTTCAAAAGCTTTTTTTGCAGCCGCTACTGCGATATCCACCTCTTCTGTACTTCCTTCTGTTACGGTTGCTATTAACTCGTTGGTAGCTGGGTTAAATACTTCTCTCTGTTCATTTGTCGAGCTCTCAATCCACTTACCATCGATATACATTTTCTGCACGGATGTACTGGCCTTTAAAACCTTTTCAAAATCTTGATATAAAACTTCCATCTTTATAACTCCTTTACGGCAAATAATTTTAAGAATCGAATTGATAACGGAAAACTTCTTTTAACGTCTGGACGATAAACTCATAATCTTCTTCAGAAATACTTAACGGAGGCGAAAGCTGCACGACATTATTGTAATCTTCCACCGTGTCTCCATTTTTTCCGACCAACAGCCCCTTTTGTTTGCACAACCCTACAATGTTTGAGGCTTGAGCATTATCAAGCGGTGTTTTTGTCGCTTTATCTTCTACCAGTTCAATGCCTATTAAAAGCCCTTTGCCGCGGACATTTCCTACAACGGAGTATTCTTCAAGTTCCTTCAAATCATGAAGGAGTCTTTCTCCCAGTTTTTCTGATTGCGAAAACAAATTCTCGCGCTCCATAATTTCTAAATTTTTTAATGCTACCGCGCAGGAAGCCGGGCTTCCTCCATAGGTGTTCACATGCCGGAAGCGATCATAGGCGTCTTCCCCGGCAAACTGTTCAAAGACCTCTCTTTTCACCGCTGTCGCTGAAAGCGGCATATATGCGCTTGTAATTCCTTTGGCCATCGTGATAATATCCGGCTGCACATCGTAGTTCATAAATCCGAACGGCTTACCTGTCCTGCCGAATCCGCAGATGACTTCGTCTGCAATCAAAAGGGCTCCGCGTTCTCTGCAAATCTCTTGTACACGCTTCATATAGCCCTGGGGCGGCATTAATACGCCTCCACCGGTAATGATCGGCTCCATGATGACTGCTGCTATCGTCTGTTCTAATTCCCACTTCATCGTTTCATTGATGGCTTCTGCGCTTTGAAGAGTGTCTTCATCTTCCGGATGACGATAAACGTCCGGCGGCGCTACATGTAGAAACCCTGGAGTTAAGGGTTCGTATTTATGCTTTCGCTGTGCCTGCCCAGTGGCTGCCAGAGCTGCCATTGTGTTACCGTGATACGAACGGTACCGTGAAATGAATTTGTATCTGCTTTCCTCTCCGCGCTGCTGATGATACTGTCTTGCAATCTTAAAAGCTGTTTCATTGGCCTCTGATCCACTATTGGAAAAGAAAAATACATAATCACCGTCTAAATACTCATTAAGCTTTTCTGCTAATTGAATAGATGGCTCATGTCCATGCGACAATGGGAAAAATGATAATTTTGTTAATTGATCGTAGGCAGTCTGCGCCATTTCTTCGCGACCGTAGCCGATGTTTACACACCATAATCCTGACATTCCGTCTAAATACTGGTTTCCATCAATATCTGTCACCCAGGAGCCCTTGGCTTTATCAATAATCATGGAGGAAGGCGTGGCAGACGCGCCTTTCATGGCATGCCATACATACTGATGGTCTTTCGCTTTCAATTCTTCACTGGTTTTATTTTCCGACTGCATATAGATCCCGCCTTATTCAATCAATATCGTTAATAACGAGCAGTAAGCATTTTCTTTCTGGTATAAAACTCTACGCCGTCTTTTCCATTTGCGTGAAGGTCTCCATAAAACGACTTTTTATAGCCGGAAAATGGGAAAAATGCCATTGGCGCCGGAACGCCTAAATTAATGCCGAGCATGCCCGCATCGATTTCTTCCCGAAACTCTCGAATTGCTTTGGCACTGTCTGTATATAAACACGCACCGTTAGCAAATTCTGACTGATTCGTCACCTCTACAGCTTCTTCTAGCGTTTCCACCCGGATGACCGAAAGCACCGGGGCAAATATTTCATCCTGCCAGATGCTCATATCGGTCGACACGTGATCAAATATGGTGGCTCCTACGTAATAGCCGTTTTCTTCGACCACATCCTCTCTACCATCCCTGACCAGTACCGCTCCTTGTTTTTCTCCGGTTTGAATGTATGAGGTGGCCCGTTCCTGTTGTTCTTTTCGTATCACTGGTCCTAGAAAGACGTTTTCATCCGCCCCGTTACCAATCACGATTTCGTCTGCTTTTTGTTTGAGGTTATGGACTAACTTTTCTCCAACTTCTCCCACTGCGACTACAACAGAAGCTGCCATACAACGCTGACCTGCTGACCCAAAAGCTGCTCCAACAATATTGTTGACCGTGTTTTCCATATCCGCATCCGGCATAACAATACTGTGATTTTTAGCCCCGGCCAAAGCCTGAACTCTTTTTCCATTTGCAGCAGCTTCGGTATAAACGTATTCCGCTACCGGTTGTGAGCCCACAAACGAAATCGCTTCTATTCCTTTATTTTCGAGCAAGCCGTTTACCACATCTTTTGCGCCATTTACTACATTTAGGACACCGTCCGGCAGGCCAGCATCTTTGAACAATTCTGCCAATCTGGCAGCTAACATCGGCGTATGCTCAGAGGGCTTTAGAACAAAAGTATTGCCACACGCGATCGCTAACGGGAACATCCAGCAGGGCACCATCATCGGAAAATTGAACGGGGTAATACCAGCCACTACGCCAATCGGGTAACGATACATTCCTGATTCGATGCCCGTAGCAATGTCAGGTAGTTGTTCTCCTTTCATTAGCGACGGGGCTCCGGCAGCAAATTCAACACATTCGATCCCTCGTTGAACTTCTCCAAGCGCTTCCGTATGGTTTTTGCCGTTTTCCCTCGTAATGATTTCAGCCAACTCTTCTCGATGCTTCATTAACAACTGCTGATATTCAAATAGAATCCGGGCTCGCTTGGGCACTGCTACTTTTTTCCAGCTTTTATAGGCTTTTCTGGCAGCTTCGACTGCCTCCTGAACGTCTTGCTTGTTGGAAAGAGCCACGTCAGCTATCGCCTCGTTGGTCGATGGATCTTTTACGGCCTCATAGGAAGCAGAAATTGGTTCGACCCATTCGCCGTTAATAAAGTTTTTAATGGTTTTGCCTGGAGCGCTCATAATCATCAGAAAACCTCCACCTATCTATTGACTTTTTTTCAGTATAGTCTGACAATTATCATTAGTGAAATGAAATTTTTAAATACTAAATATGAAATAAACTCATGCTTAGGGAAATATGTATTGTGTAAGCGTTTTCTAATTTACTATGATAAAGTCTTTGCTTAAAATTTTTTAATGCTTTCTTGTTTTTTCTAAATTAGAGCGAAAAGAGGCGACTCAATGACAATTCAAAGATATGAAGTTTTAAATAAGGTGATTCAGTTCGGAAACATTACCAATGCCGGCGCGGCTCTTGGGATCAGCCAGTCTGGGATCAGCCACGCATTAAAAAGTCTTGAAGACGAACTCGGCTTTCCTCTGCTTACTCGGAATAAACTCGGTCTTCAACTAACAAGAGAGGGAGAAAAAATCTACTATCATAGCCTTCGGGTTGTTCAGGAACATAACCATTTACTGCAGGAGGCAGGCAATTTAGCAGGCTTGGAAAAAGGTACGATAAAAGTTGGTTCATTTGCCAGTGTGACTACGCACTGGATGCCTGCTATTTTAAAATATTTTTCGGAACACTATCCTGGCATCTGTATTGAAATATATGAAAATGATTATTCAAGCCTCGAGCAGGCAGTAAGTACTGGGGAGCTTGATTGTTGCTTTACTACCCCAGTTAACCATAAAAACATTCAGTTTAAAGCCATCACCCAAGAGCAGCTGTATTGTATTGTTTCGAAGCAACACCCTTTAGCTAATAAGCATACAATTAGCGTAAAAGAGCTTGAAGAGTATGAACTTATCAAACCCAAAAGAGGTTGGGATAGTGAGTTGGCCGATTTTTTCCGCCATTATCATGTCAAGCCGGTAGTTAAATATGAAGTCTCTGACGATCAATCTATTCTTGCGCTGGTGAGTGAAAATATTGGCATTAACGTCCGCCCTGAGCTAGTGCTGAAGAATGCTTCTGATCATATTCATAGGCTGACGTTTAAAGAAGACGCCTACCGGATTATCGGTATAGGAACCCCCCGCCATCTTTCGCCTGCTACTTCTGTTTTTATAGAAGTAGTAGTTGAGTTATTTAGTACTATGAATAAGGTTTAACAGTGTTGTCTTTTTCACGACAACATTGATTTGATAAGGTTTTTATACGTTGCTGATTACTAGATGAAAAATCTTCATGTTGAATATGTCAATTTTTCATTTTAATCAGAATATCCGTTCATTTACACTGTTGAAACAGAGGTTTAATCTCTTTTCGGCCTATACCAAAAATGTACAAAAATAGTTTTAGTAAAAAACATCGTATCTCTGGAGTTTATAATGAAAAGGACATCTGTAAACATGACGTGGTTTATTTGTTCGATTACTTTAAATGCTCTAGGGAATAGTTTTATGATTACAGCTAATTTAGGGAGCGCCCCATGGGCTGCCGCCGGTGAAAACCTTGCCTCCGTTTCCCCCTGGTCCATCGGGGTCTGTATTATTTTTTTAAACCTTTGTTCCTTTTTCCTTAGTTATTTGATGAAAATTCAATTTACCTTGGCAATGATTGTTCAAAGTATCGCTCTTGCATTTGTCTTTGGAATATTTATCGACTTATTTATGTACCTTCATCACATAATTTATCTCCCCGAAAATCTTGGCGCTCGCTTCGGATACTTATTCATCGGCCTCAACTTTGTGGCTGTTGCTGTCTGTATTTATTTTCAATCAAGTTCTATTTATTTACCTTCCGACCACCTGTTAAAAGCATTCGGAAAAATGATGAACAATTATGCGGCGGGGACGATACTTTGTACGGCTATTCCCGTTTCTATCAGCTTCGCTATCATAGTTTCTCAGAACCAAGTAATTGGTTTAGGAATAATAGGCACTATAGCGTTTATGTTCGGCATTGGTTTTTTGATTGACCATTATAATCGGGGGATCGTTATCCCTTCCATTTCGGACAAAAGGCATCTTCAGTATGAAAATGAACTTTAACCTAGCCCATAGATAGAAATACTTACGGAAATTCATTCACTTTATTCCGGTTCAAGAATTTTTTATTAGGTAACGCTAAATACCGGGGACTCTTAAATGTATAAGAGTCCCCGGTATTTTTTGAATAAATAGTTACAATTTATAACTTTTTCAACTTAAAAGATCCAGAGGCGCCATCAATAATTTTGTGTAAATGGCTGTCCTTTTCCAGCCGTAAAGTTAATCCTGCCATTGGTACGACCGGATCCTGAAATAATGGTTAAGCTCACTCCATTTTCACTTTAAAATAACAAACTGAATAAAAATAAAGAAGTTAGCTTTATTATTTGTGAGAGCTGGCTTCTTTATTTTTTTCGATCAATTCTCTATCGATACTATGTAAACTCTAAGAGAGCAAAATCAGCGTTTTTTTCATGTATGTTTGCTCTTTTTCGTGTTTTTTTCTATTTCATAGTTTATTTCTTGAGATTGTTCCTCACCGATTTAAGATAAATACATGATTGCCTCTTTCCACTTGATGTTCATTATTTGGGAAAATGATGGTGTCAGCTTGCGGAGAAGAGTCTTTATCGACCCAGTGATAGTCCACTTGATACTCGCCTCCACCGAGATTAAAAGTTTGATATTCAAGCATGTGATGGTCACTTGTTGAAGAGAGTTTAGGCGTACCACCAATGTCAAAATAAATTGTTGCCATCTATGACTCCTCCTTACATTATGGTTATCGCATCTGCAAACCCTCTATCTTCCCTGGGGTTAATGAACTTATAACTTCAATCCCTTCGTGCTACGAAAAAACAATTTTATTCTCTCCCTTGTTCTACTCCGCCGCTAATGTTGGCGGTAAAAGCACGATATTGCCCAGGCGTATATCCATATATTTTTTTGAAACACTGACTAAAATAACTGGGACTCGAAAACTGCAATTGGTGGGCAATCGTTTTAACTGGTACATGCTTGGCTTGTAGCAAAAAAGCTGCTTTCTGCATCCGTTTATATGTGATGTAGCCGGGGATGGACATGCCTAATTCCTCATTCACTAACCGGGAAAGATAGCTCCTCGACACTCGTAATTGTTGCTCGAGAACGTCCGTGGTCAATGTGTGAAACAGATGCTGATCAACTATTATTATAAATTTTGAAATAATCGGAGAGTGGTGCGTTTGAACTTCTTCGTCCCCCATCGTCTCGATCATTACGTCCACCAGGACATCCATACCCTTATAAACATCTTCTTCTTGCTCCCATTCATTCAGTACATCAATCAAAGCTAAGCAGGCAGCCAATGTTTTGTTATCGTTCGAAAATGCTTGTGTGTACCGGTCGATAAAGCCACCGATCAAAAAGAAATAATACTTCTTCAATGTTTTTAATCGTTCATAGCGATTTGGTTCTAAAGAAATAATTTGATAGATGGTTCCCAATTCTTGTTTTGCTTCTCGCTTGTGGCAACGAAATACCTCGTCAAAAAAACGCTTTTGGATGGTAAACAACTGGGCTGATTCTGGTTTTTCCGGCTGTTCCCATTTTTCCAGTTGTTGTTCATAGAACAAGCAAAATTGACGAAATGCTTTTGTCATCATAAGGCCTCTTCCTTTGCTTCTAAATTGAGGACCGTTTATTTATTTGCTCTATTGGAATTTTCTACTCTCACGATGTTTTTCATTTTTTCTTATTATTTTTAAAGTGCTGATCTACGACGTACATAACATAGGCACCCAGACATGCAATAAGTAAAGGTATCAGAAGGTACAACAATAAATTCATGGTTACTTTCCCTTCTCTTATGAAAGCAGCAGTATTTTTTGATTCATAAAAATAAAATATTTTGTACATTCTATCCTTTTACTCTTTATGGTAAGCGAAGTCGGACATAAAGGCTACATAACAGGAGGACCTTTATAAACTAAGTCTTTCTTTGATTATTTCTAACATATTAATAGATACTGCCTGCTTCTTAAGACGGACTTCCTCCTTTTTATTGCTCTAGATAAGAACAGATTTTAATACAAACAGAAGAAACTTAATACATTAACAATTTCTAATAAAAAAGTCCTTTTTCTTGTAATAAGTGACACAAAAACCAGCAGTTTCTAAAGCGAAGCTGCTGGTTAATCAGGTTATTTTCTATGACGACAAGACAACTAGTTAAGAGGCCTCCGGAGCCTGATGGATCATCACAGCTATTGAGCGTGTGGTTGTTTCAACTTTTTATTTTCTCCTTTTTGAACTGACCCATCCACCTAACCGTTTAACATTTTCACATGTACAAGAAATAACCGTAGGTCAAAGATCTTTCTCATGACGAAAATCCATAGCTTCGAGTGAAACTTAGATAGTCAAACAAGGCTTCAAAGAACTTCAGGTACAACTGTTTGTCTTGTAGAAAAATATACATTTATTTTGGGAGAACAGTTAGATAATAGTAGGTCCTGGAAAAATATCTCTTTCCTAGTGTGGAATAAATGGAATTTATTTATTAACATGTAATAAATTGAGATTATTAGGAGGGTATCTTAATGAAACGAAATCCCGAATTTATCAATACGGTCATCAACGTAGGTATTCAACGCATAAGTAATAAACTTGGCGTTCCCTCCGTAGACAAAAACGGAGAATCATTGAAAGATAAACTACTCTTGTTTTACCAAAAGTATCCTGCAGCCAAAACATGCATGATCGAGACAGAAGATAATATTATCTATTATCGTGGTTCTCGGGCAAATTTCATCGAAGTTGCCAATGTGAAACAGTTATCCTCCATGACACTTGAAGCCATTGATAAAACATTCCATCAAAGAGTCATTTCCTAAAAGCATGTCATTAGCTCCCATAATTGAAGAAACATATCTGAAACGATGCATTCGCTTTTATTTTTGCGAGGGCATTAAAACTAACAACGTTCACGTATTAGCATAGGAGGCTTTATCATTGAAAAAATATTTTGGAATTTTCTTGATCGCTTTTATACTTGGTTTATGTTCCTTTGCCGCTGACACTCACGCATCAGTAGCTGGAAAAACAATCGCCCTCGATCCGGGCCATGGAGGTTATGACAGCGGAGCCTCGGCGAACGGACTTACGGAAAAAGAGTTGGTCTACGATGTTGCGTATCGAACCAAACAACGGTTGGAGCAAGCAGGTGCTGAGGTTATTATGACTCGTGACGCAGACTATTATGTCGGCTTACAGGATCGAGCCGCTATTGCCAACCGAGCCAATGCGGATGTTTTTGTTAGTATTCACGCTAACGCTGCCGCTTCCGTTTATGCAGAAGGCACGGAAACCTTTCACTACCCCACTAGTTCCGAAGGTCAACGATTGGCTGATAATATTCAATCCAGCATGGTTAATGAATTTAACAGTAATGATCGTGGGGTAAAGTCTGCTAACTTTAGCGTTTTACGAAATACTTCTATGCCCGCTGCGCTAGCAGAATTAGGATTTGTCACTAATGATGATGAAGCCTGGCGTATGAAATCCAATTCGTTCCGAAATGAAGCGGCCAATGCTTTGTATTTAGGGTTACACTATCATTTCTAATTTTTTTAAGCGATCTCCCGATACTTTAAATATTTACATATCAGCGAATGCATTAAGTGATACTCCTTGCCTACATCCATGTTCACCATATGAAAAAGCACTCTCAACACTCAGAGAGTGCTTTTCGTTTTTCTATCTATACAAAACCAATCGTTTCTACCTCACCCATCTTTTATACACAGACCTTAACATCTCCCTCCATCACCAGTACTTTTGAGTTTATATGTATACTATAATCGTCATTTATAATGCCTACTCATGTCTTTATCGCCTCTTTCTAGAAACTCTATACGGTACATCTTTTATTCCATTATTTTTAAGAGGTTTTAACATTATTCTCTCTAATCATTCATATATTAACCTCAAAACATTATGCAAAACAAAGAAATTTTCAACAACTAATAAACGTAAACATTTACGTAAATGTTTACGTTTATTATTTCATATGTTTACATTAGTTATAATATTAATAGTTTTTGTCGTTAAATAATAGAAAATTCCAGTAAAGACAGGAGTGCATTCTCGAATGTAATAGCTCTTTCTTCTTAACATTCTCTTATTTGGTTGCAATGTAAAAATTGTCCTTCAAACTAGAACAAATACATTTTAGGGGGAAGAACATGAGAACATGGGGGATAAGTCTTTTAGCAGCGTTATTATTCGTGTCTATAGGGAGCACAGGCAAAGCTTCAGCTGACAAAGGCGAGTATTTAGTTGGGTTTGAAACAGGTGTTGGGGAAAATAGGCAAACCGATATTGCTTCCCGTATTGGCGAGGTCGAACATGAATTTCAATATATGAATGTCCTAGAAATGAATATACCAAGTAAAGCTGTACAGGCTCTCGAAAACAACCCCAATGTAGCATTTGTGGAGAAAAACAAAGATGTCGAGATTTCTGCGGAATATATTCCTTGGGGCGTAGATTACGTAGATGCCCCTTCTATTCAAGATAGAGGCATCACGGGTGACGGCGCAGATGTGGCTGTTTTAGACACGGGCATTAGTGACAACCACTTTGATTTAAATATTACTGGAGGAGAAAGTTTTATTTCTTATGAACCTTCTCCTTTTGAAGATGGTAATGGCCACGGAACTCACGTCGCCGGCACCATCGCTGCTTTGGATAACGGCTCTGGACTGATTGGAGTGGCTAATAATACGCAGTTACACGCTGTTAAGGTTTTAGATAGTAGCGGCAGTGGCTCTCTTAGTACTATTATTAAAGGAATTGAATGGTCTATTTCTAACGATATGGATATTGTAAATATGAGTCTTGGAACGGCTAGCGGGGCTGAATCTTTAGAAATCGCAAGTGATAATGCTGAAGAGGAAGGTATCCTTATGGTTGGTGCCGCTGGAAATAGTGGCACCAATGGCTCTGATAATACCATAGGCTATCCCGCACGCTATGATTCTGTTATGGCAATTGGCTCGATCGACCGCTATGAAGATCGTTCTTCCTTTTCTAGTGTCGGAGAAGAATTAGAAGTCATGGCCCCGGGTTCTTCGATCACAAGCACCTATCCAGGTCAGAACTATGCCACTCTCAGCGGCACTTCGATGGCTGCTCCTCACGTTTCTGGCGCCGCAGCTCTCATGTTAGACAAAAATTCATCTCTATCGAATGAAGAAATACGTCTCCAATTAAACAACACTGCCGATCCAGCAGGTGATTCATTCTATTACGGAAATGGGATTATAGATTTGCCAAAAGCTATTGAGAGTGAATAATTACTTTATCAATCTTCGTTTTCTATTATTTAACTATAACAAATGTTTGTTGGTTAAAAACTTTTGAAGATCCTTGAACAAAGACCTTCAAAAGTTAGATTATAAGACAAAGGCCTCCGAAATTCGTTTTCGGAGGCCTTTGTCTATATCCTAGGGTCAATTTCACTAAGGGTACTGATTCTTTTCGAGATAAATAGCACTTATATAAACTGCTTGATTTCTGCTACGAATGCTTGCCGGGCTTCTTGCGGAACCCAGGGCGCAGCATGATCAAAACATACCCACTGATTGTTGTAAGTCCTGAACTAACATGTCGCTGGATTCTACAGAATGTTAGAGAGCTTTTGCTCCCTATAAAAGAAGCAAAGGGGTATTGAATATGAATAGTGGATAGTTTACGTTTGAGAGCCATTGTATGATTGGTATTCAATGCAGTTGTCTTACGAACAAGGCAAAATCATCCTTGTTCGTACATTTTCACCTACAGTTCTCCTAGTACCAGTATTGTTCCGGCAATACTTTTGTATTCGTCATTGCTGCAGCTTTATTTTTATTGTTCATTGGCATCACGTCTTACTTTTAAAATCTCGTCAAACAATGGCTCGGCCTTATGTCAGATGAATCTTAAAGGTGTCGTAACCCATCTTACATCTTTTTCACTTCTACTTTCCTATAATACAAATAGAACTGAATAGATTCTGGTAGGGGCCATGCTTGAATAATCTCTGAAGAAACAATGTAATCTATCTTACACCCCTGGTTTCAACTAATTGGCTCCAGGTAATTTCACCACTAGCATCAACGGATTCATCAGACTAGAATAGGAGGAATTTATGATGATCGAACACATTACTGCGGTATCAAAAGGTATGAACACCGAGAGCACTTCTGCAAACCATAAAATTGTTATCGATGAACCTGCTAATATGGGAGGGACCGATGAAGGCGCCAATCCGCTCGGTACGCTGCTTGCCTCTTTGGCCGGCTGTGAAAATGCCATTGCCAACTTTGTGGCTAAAGAAATCGATTTTGACCTACAGGGCATTGATTTTGAGGTCCAAGGGGAACTCGATCCCAACGGCATGATGGGTAAAGGCGATGCCCGTCCGTATTTCCAACGCATTACAGTCAACGCGAAAGTGCATACGGGCGAATCCAATGAACGCATCCAGGAACTTCAAGAAAAAGTCGATGCCCGTTGTCCGGTCTTCACCACAATGGTCGCGGCCGATGTCGACATGCAAGCTACCTGGACGAAAGCATAAAGAATAGAAACAAAAAAGGAAGAACTCGATAGCTGATCCTATCGCTTTCGATATCCACGTTTTTAATAAAGGAGAGATTTCAAATGGCTATTGTTCATGTAACAGATAGCAATTTTCACCAAGAAACATCCGAAGGGGTCGTATTAACTGATTTTTGGGCCCCTTGGTGCGGTCCTTGTAAGATGATTGCTCCCGTCCTCGAGGAGATCAATGAAGAAATAGGCAATCAAGTTACCATTGCTAAACTTAACGTAGATGAAAATCAGGCTACTGCCGCCGAATACAGTGTTATGAGTATTCCTACCATGCTTCTATTTAAAAATGGAGTAGTCGTGGAACAAATCGTTGGTTTTCAACCAAAAGAACAATTAATGAACCACATTCAAAAATACACCTAGATTAAAATCCTTAACATTTAAATACCCTCGTTCGTTTCACAGGATAAAACGAATGGGGGTATTTCCTATCTTTCAATTGTTTATTTTGCTTATACTCGTTTTTAAATCATTTACTATAAACAAGTTTCTTGCCTAAAGGATGGTCCACTTTTACTATTGGATTTATTATCATTTAATCGGAGGTTAAATATTTATGTCTACATTATTTCAACCGTTTCAATTGAAGAATAGAAAACTAGGCAACCGATTTGTGGTCGCTCCCATGACCCGTATTAGTGCCGAAGCAAATGGCGTGCCCACGGAAGCCATGCAACAGTATTATGATCGCTTTGCCCGAGGAGGGTTTAGCGCCATTATCACCGAAGGCATATACATTGATGAACGCTATAGCCAAGGGTATTATCATCAGCCTGGACTCGCGAAGGTGCAGCACGCCGAAGCCTGGACCCCTATCGTTCAAACCGTGCAGGCCCATGATTCAATTATCATTGCCCAATTGATGCATGCCGGGGGCCAGAGTCAAGGAAACATGCATACGGATGAACGTATTTCCCCCTCCGGAATCGCACCCAGAGGGGAACAGCTTGAATTTTACGGTGGAAAAGGACCTTTTCCAGCCTCTCGTTCGTTAACAGATAAAGATATAGCTCAAGTTCAAGAGGCCTTTGTAGATAGTGCTCAGCGTGCCAAACAGGCAGGATTTGACGGTGTCGAAATTCATGGCGCCAATGGTTATTTGCTTGATGAATTTTTAACCGAATATATGAATCAGCGCCAGGATGATTATGGCGGTTCGCTTGATAACCGCCTTCGCCTACTTCTGGAGATTATTCAGGCAGTGCGCCAAGCCGTCGGAGACAACTTCATTGTTGGCATCCGTATTTCTCAAATCAAAGTCTCGGACCCCGAATACACATGGTCCGGAGGAGAAAATGACGCGCAATACATTTTCGAACAATTTGGCGTTACTTCCTTAGACTATATTCATGTCACCGATAGTGATGCGACGCAACCTGCTTTCGGTGAAGGGACAATGACCTTGACTCAGGCAGCAAAAACATTCAGCCAGCTGCCGATTATCGTCAACGGCGGGCTAGGCGATGCGGAACAAGCTCAGGCATTACTTGCTGAAGGCGATGCGGATGCTGTCGCTCTCGGAACTAGCGCGTTAGCAAACCCCGACCTGCCCCATAAAATTGCTAAGGGCAAAGCATTAGCTTCGTTTGATTTTGCCTCTATCTTGCTCCCGCAGGCGGAAATCAAAGACCATGAACTGCAAATGAGTGTTTCCGAATAAGGTTAGTACCAAAATAAAGCACCAAAGTACGCCACAAGCCCTTAGGCTCAACCCTGCCTAAGGGCTTGTAGTGTATTTGACATTGAGATGAACGATAAAATGACGGAATGACATCGCCTCTCCCCGATAAATTTTCCTTTTCTTGGTGGGACTCGTTGTTTAAAAGTGTTAAAATTTAGAAAAATGTGTATGAAAGGAGGAAATAATGTATGCAACAAGTATGGCACCTACTCCTATCCGTATTTGTTATATTATTATTCATCCCGAACGAGTCTTCTGCAGAAATAAAAAAGAAGGAAGACATTAGTGCAGCTTCCTCTGATGAAGCCGTCACCACCCAAACAGAAAACGGCATTACGGACTATCTGCCAGCCTTTCCCCTGCTGTCAAACAATCCTACCGCCTTTCTTTCTTCTTCCGTGCTCTCAGGCCATACCACAGAGCCTGAAGACGAGGAAATGACCATTCATTTTTTGGACGTGGGCCAGGGGGACAGTATACTCGTAGAGTCTCCCACGGGCGAAACGATGTTGATTGACGGCGGTCGCCAATGGGAAACCGATACGATTCTTTCTTACCTGGAAAAAGAAGGAACCGATGAACTGGACTGGGTCGTAGGTACCCATCCAGATGCGGATCATATTGGAGGACTCATTGGAGTATTGGAAGAAGTAGAAGTGAAAAACGTACTCGATAGCGGGAAAGAGCACACCACGGATACCTACTTGGACTATTTAGAGGTTATTGACGAGCAAAACATTAACTTTGTGGAAGCTCAGGAGGGAGACGACGTAGATGTGGCCCCGCTGGCGCACGTTCAAATTTTAAACGGGTATAATGAAAGTAGTGATTTAAATGAATCCTCTATCGTATTGCGCCTTTCGTATAAAGATATAGATGTGATGTTCATGGGAGATGCCACCGAGGAGAATGAAGAGGACATACTAGAACAATACGACGTGGAAGCGGAGATTCTGAAGGCCGGACATCACGGGGCTGATACTTCCACAGGTTCGTCCTTCGTGGATGCCGTTGATCCGGAAGCAGCTGTGCTTTCCTATGGCGATAATAATTACGGACATCCGGACCCGGATGTTATGGAACGTTTGCGTGCTCATGACACGGATTTGTTCAGTACCGCTGATAGTGGACATATAACGATGACGACTGAAGGAAACCATTACGATATTCACGCTCAACCGTGGGATGGAAACGAGAAAGACGCTGATCCAGAGAAAGAATTGATTAACGTAAATACCGCCGGCTTTGAAGAGTTACAGGAAGTCACAGGAGTGGGACCAACACTTGCTCAAAACATCTTGGACTATAGAGAAGCCAACGGACCGTTTGAATCTATAGAAGAGCTTGATAATGTCCTTTATATTGGATCTGCCACCATCGAAGAAATGCGCCCAGACATTACACTTGGTTAGGAGGGATTATGTGGAAAAATACACCGTCGATCGATTTGAAGGAACTCTTGCGATTCTCCTTTTGGCTGGTAATGAATCGGTACAAAGGGAAATGGAAAGAGACCAAATGCCCGATGGCCTGACTGAAGGCGATGTCGTGGAAATTGCATGGAACAATGACGGATCCATGTACTCAGTCATATTAAAAACCGAAGAAACTGAAATCAAAAAAGAAAAGGCCCGGTCGCTTCTCCACAAATTGAAAAACAAAAAATCAGAACAATGAGCACTTAGAATATCGATGAGGGGGAACAGCTATTTTAGCTGGCTCTCCTTTTTTATACCTGGTCTAAAAGACGGTACGTTTTATCGGCGTGAATCGAATCACGTCTTCCTGCTTAATTACTTCTTCTTTTTTTAGAGCACTTAGAATGGCTCTCGTCGTTTCTCTGGTAGATCCTACCATGTTCGCAATATCGGCATGTGTTAATTTCATTTCAATAGATTGCCATTCATGGTGGCGCTTCCCTTCTTTTTCGCTTAGTTTTAACAGTAGAAACAAAATCCGGTACTTCACATCTGATAACGCGATTTTTTCACTCATCGAATACGTTTCTTTCAATCGATTCGATAGAGTATTGATCAGCTTCAGCGCAATCTTGGGATGTCGCTCCATGAACGATTCGAACGCTTCCACGTTAATAATGCAGACACAGGTATCCACCATGGCTTCTGCGTAGACATTTTCGTCTGTTAACGTCACGGAGCTTGTTTCTCCAAAAATGTTTCCACTCGTCAAAATATCCACCGTAAACTGTCGGCCCTGATGATTCATGCGATACAATCGCACCTGCCCCTGTTTTAATAAAAACAGAGACGGAAGGGGTCGTTCCGGAGAAACAATGACCGCCCCTTTATTGATCGGATGCATGTCACTCAGGCGATCAATGGTCCGTACTCCTTTGTCAATTCTTCGAATAATCTAATTTGAGAAATCATCGAAAGCTTGTCCATGGTCCCCTTCTTTCTTTATATCGGTATTGTATTTTTGCAACCAACATGGCTAATACCTTCAACTTCCGTGAACAAAAAGAAAATTCTTAGAATGAAAATACTATTCGCATTTTCGTTCCAATACTCTTACGGTTAGGGAACCAGATGACAATGTCATTTTTTTTACCGTGCCTGCTCGCTCTAATTGATCCACCGCATCGTTTATCTCTTTAGCATGTACGGGAAATTCCATTCTCTTGGAGACTTCACGCCCTAATGCCGACATTTCCCATTCATATTTGGACCCCAGGCAGCTTATCACTACTTGTTTCAAACGTTGCGTGTGCATACACTTCCCCCTCTTACTTCCTATGAATTCTTGCATTATTTTGCATGGTCAAGATAATCATTACACCCTTCCGCAGAAATGCTCGCATAGATCATTCCTTCTTCCTTGCTGATCGCTAATTGATCGCTCACTTCCCAAAAATAAAAGCGCCTGCTTCTCGAGGGAGTTGAAGATGCGGCTTTATTCGACGGCATTCGTGGTGGAACATGCACAGGAACACGTTCTCCCGGTCTATCAACGCCCCCTCCAGGTCCTGATGCAGTTATTTCGACAAACTTCGCACGGTTTTTTGTATTTTATAGCTATTCAACGATATAGTCATGAGCTTCTTCCTTTCCCTGGTTTACGAATCTATTATCGCTGCACGGCTAAAGTACGATACTGCCTGGGCGTACACCCATAGGTGCTTTTGAAGCATACGCCAAAGTAGCTAGGACTGGAAAACCGCAGTTGAGAGGCAATAAATTTTACCGACGAGGAAGTCGTTTGCAACAGATACGCTGCCTCCTGAATTCGTTTGTAGTTGATATAGTTGGATATAGACATGCCTAATTCCTCATTCACCAATCGGGACACATGACTGCGGGACCGTTTCAGCTGTCGGGCGAGAATCTCCGTGTTTAATGACTGGTAGAGTTGCTGCTCCACTATGGTAATCAATTTTGAAATAATGGGGTTATTGTAAGTCCGAATGTCTTCGTTCCACATGGTGTCGAGCATGCCATCGACCAGCATGTCAATGCCTTCCTCAAAATCCTCTTCCCGTTCCCACCCTTCCATGACATGAATCAGCGCCACCGATGCCGCCAATGCTTTTTTGTCGTACGAAAAGGTCTGGGTATAGCGGTCCAAAAATCCTCCGACGAGGAAAAAGTAGTACTGTTGAAGCACTCGGAATCGTTTCTTCTTATCTGGCTCTCGCGAAATCAGATGATAGATCGTTGCTAATGCTTCTTTGGCTTCTCCTTTCCGGATTCGAAAGATACGATCAAAAAACCGATTTTGCGCTATATACAGCTCTATCAAGCCTTCATTTGCTGCCTGGTTTATTTTTTCCATTTCCTGCTCATACAGAGAGCGAAAGCGATTATAATTGGTGGTCATAAGGAATCGTCCTTTGTGTAAGGTATGATTGATCTGCTTTTAATCTACCCCATCTCTTGTTTAAAATCTATCAATTATTGCTCATAAACTGTTAATAAACAACCACTACTGTTAATATTAACGTATTTTTATATTAACAGTATCCTTGTACTCCTCTTGCTTCTCCGACTGCGCCGACGTAGAAGTACTGTTTTTTATTAATTTATCGTCATTTATATCAATTTCATGTGGTTAATGTTTTCTTTTTCCATTTCTCTCTTTATTTGTACTTGGTTTTCTCTATCATATTATGCACACAATATTCTTATTTTAGGGGGCTTATGTAATGAATGAGGAGACACACCAACAGGATATAAGGAACTCCGAGGCTTCGGTGGTACTAGCTTCCTTTTGGGCCCCGTGGTGTACACCATGTCATCGGCTGCCCTACATTTTAGATAGGGTACATCAACAAATGAAGGCCCAAGTGGCGATTTTCCCGGTAAACGTGCAGAAATCCCCTCATCTTACTGAAGAGTTTGAAGTGAACGTATTACCTACCCTGTTGATTTTACGCAAAGGCCATGTTCTCGAACGCCTGGAAGGGCTTCATTCTTCGCCGGAAATTATCGATTACTTGAAACCTCATATTCAAAGGTAATTGGGAGGAAGGAAGTGGGAACCGAACGTTCGCTGCTCCCTCGCTCTCTCTTTTCGTGTCGCAAAAATGAAGGGCTATCGTGATTCTTTTGCTCTTATTCTACCTATGCACTTATACATTATAGCCTTAATTTTTTTGATTCATCCTCTTCCTACTTTTTTCCTTTTTATGATTTGCTGATAACGATAAAAAAGGGCCAAATTCTTTCATGAGGGGCCTTTCCCATTCCCTTTATTTATTGGCAAAGCTTTTGTTTCTTTATTTAGAAAGCAACAGTATCTTCTCTGAAAAATTTCTGGTCCCCCATTCGGCCATCCCGACCCGTATAATGAAGAACGAAGGAGGTTCAGTCCCTTGCAATTATTTTTTATCATCTTTTTTTGCTTATGTTTATTTTTCCCTGTGCTCCACCTGTTTCATTGCCTGCCCTGGTTTCGGGAAACGGAGGAACAACAGCCGTCGGTCACCGGGCACCAGACAGGCATCAGCATCATTATTCCCTGTTACAATGAGGCCGGCATTATCCGTACCTCTATGCAGAGCATGAAGGCGTTGGATGCAGAACAAGCCGAAGTTCTCTACATCGATGACGGCTCGCGGGATGATACTTTTATGATGTTGAACGAGGAGCTGGACCTGCACCTTTGGGAGAAACAAGCCCTTGGCTCTCTCCCCCATCAGCCCGTGGAAGGGGTTTACCGCTCGTCGCTGCATCCGAACATCTACGTCATCCAAAAAAGAAACGGCGGGAAAGCAGACGCCCTGAACACCGGTATTGAATACGCCGCCGAAGAGGTCGTGGTGACCCTTGATGCTGATACGGTTCTCACGCCAGAGGCACTGCCCATCATCAACAACAAATTTTCCGATTCGGATGTGGTGGCCGCCGGCGGCATGGTGCATGTTCTGCAGACCAAAACCGCCTCGCCATTACGGAAGCTCACCCTCGCGGGCACCAGCATGCTGCTCCGTGTCCAAATGCTCGATTTTCTGAAGGCATTCTACGTCACCAAGCTGTCGCTGGCCCGTTTTCAGGCGCTCGCAATCATTTCAGGCGCTTTTGGTATTTTTCGCAAGGATGCCCTGCTTGATGTTGGCGGGTACCGATCCTCCGTCGGAGAGGATATCGATATTACCCTGAAAATCCACCGCTATATTGGACGGCAGAAAAACAAAAAGGTGTTACTGCTGACCGAAGCGATCAGCTATACCGAGCTCCCCGAAACATGGAAGGACCTGTTTAAACAGCGGATCCGGTGGCAGAAGTCCTACATGGACTGCCTCGTGCACTTTCGTTCGTTTTTTGCCCGGACGCTCGTTACAAAGGCGGTTTCCTTTTTCTATATCATCGAATCTCTAATCGTTGGCATTTTAGCTGCTTACGTGACCGCCGGCTTCTTTGTCGCCAACGCCTTCCTGAACATGGCATTTGTCTTTGTCGGCTTTATCGTCGTCTATATGAGCTACATATTCGTGTTTAATTTCATCTATAATATGCTGGCCCTCCGCCAGGTGAACCATTACGGGTTTACGTTTAGCCAAGGCGACCGCCTCCGCCTGCTTGCGACCATTGTCTTTGACGTCTTCGTGCACCGGTTTATCACGATGTACTTCGTCATGTATGGAAGCATTGCTTATTTTTTCAACAAAGACTGGAAAAAAGTCTCCCGCACGGGAAACCATTACGACCTGCAGGCGGCACCGTCGGAATCCAGAAAGAAATCTTAAATGCAAGGGGGCGGCTCGAGACATGAAATGGAAAAAAATCGTATTAATCATCGGTACCAGCCTTGGTGTCATGCTGGTTGTCGCCGGCAGCTACGGGTGGAACCTGGTTGCCACCACTTTTACGGCCATCCAGGAAGACGTCGACCGGGCGGAATCTGACAACCGGCTCGACACGATTCATTTGGACGAGGGAGATCCGTTTTCCGTCTTATTGATGGGCGTGGACGAATCCGGGGGTCCGGATGACCCTAACCAACGCACAGACGCGCTCGTGCTGTTAACGGTCAATCCGGATACGGAATCCACCCAGATGGTAAGCATCCCCCGGGACACCTACACGACCATTGCCGGAGAGGGGGAAAAGGATAAAATTAACCACGCCTATGCATTTGGCGGGAAGGATGAAACGATCCGCACCGTCGAGCAGTTATTGGACGTGCCTGTCGACTACTTTTTCCAGGCGGACATGGCCGGTTTTGAAGACATGGTGAACACCATGGATGGTGTCCGGGTCGATAACTCGTTCGCCTTCACGTATAAAGGCACCCATTTCGCCGAAGGCTCCCAGGAATTAAACGGCGACGAAGCCCTGAAGTATGCGCGCATGCGCAACGACGATCCCCGCGGAGATCTGGGGCGCCAGGAACGGCAGCGCAACCTTCTTCTTGGAATGATGGAGAAAGGCACCGACATCTCTTCGGTACCGAAAATAAAAAGCATTCTCACCGTTGTGGAAGACCATGTGCGCACCAATTTCCAACTGAAGGACGTCTGGACGGTCCAATCGAACTACCAGCCCGCCTTCGACGAGGTGAAGCAGCATGAAATCGAGGGGGAAGACGGCGAAAAGGACGACACGTATTACTACATGCCGGACCATGAACAGGTTGAGGAGCTGTCGGACCGGTTAAACCGTCACCTGGAAATTGAACATACAAATGATGAGGCATAAAGTTTTGTCAGCCGCATGGGGAGGTTACCTCCGATCCCTTTCCCATGCGATTGTTTCAGTTCAGCTTAATTTGGCTTCCACAGAGCCAACAGTTAGGGAGGAAACAATGAAGCTAAAAATTCAAAAAGCATTAAACAAACTAGATAAACATGCGAACGACAACATTTCTTTATCATTGGTCCAAGGCCAGGAAGCCTTGATATATCTAAGCGCTAAGGAAGAGCAAAAATTAAACGATATTTTCTACTTTCTTCGCGCAGAAAATCTTGTTTATATCGAAGTCGTTGAAAGCGATGCCCCGACTAATAGCCAAGGGTATCATTTGATGAGGGCCATCCCTCTGCCAAGTCTAGTGCAAATACTGAATGAAACGGAAGCTAAATAATGGGTTATCCACTGAACTGCAATTGGTTTTCTAGATCAATGAACGTATTTCTTCTTTCATCGCCCCGAAGTGCTAATTCTTAGAGGTGTATCTACATATTTTTTTGCAGCCAAGGTTTCTTGTTGATCCGTATACTTCCTCCATTAGGACCCGTCACAGCTAGTATCATCAAGCTAATATTCATTTGCTGCCTCGCTAGTATACCGACAGCTTTTCTATCATGACCTTATGACATTGGTAGACCTTCACTTACATTTGATCATTGGGCAATCATAGAAAACAATTCTTTAATGTTTTGGTTGCAAGGCTTGTCACATAATTTTAAGATCCCCTTGGGGTTCTTTGCCTTCATAAGGGGGTATTGTGATGGAAACTATCGGTGGAGCACCGGCATTTCGGAGTAACCCTATAATGGCTACAGGAAAATTGACAAAGTTTGTTCGCGTGTTAAGATAAATGAAAGTTTAATAACATATTGTTCCACTAGGGGAGCCGCTAGACGGCTGAGAAAAATGAATGTTTAAACCCTTGGAACCTGATCTGCGTACAAGCAGCGGAGGGAAGTGGAGTTGTTCAAAGGCATACGTGTATGCTTTTCGACGACCACTCTCATGGATTCGAGAGTGGTTTTTTTTATGGTTTCAAGCATTAGGGGTGTGCAACAAAAGGAGGTATTTATCGTGGCTTTAACCTATATCGAGGTCAAACAGAACATAGAACACTTTATCAGCCAAGAAAGCTTTTCTAGTGAAGCATTCACTATGGCTGCAAAAGAACTGTTTTCGTTTCAATATCAAAATAATCAAGCCTATCGAACATTTTGCCGCAAACGCCGGTTTCATCCCAAAGCTGTCGAATATTTTAAAGATATTCCCCCTGTACCGATCCAGGCGTTTAAGGAAGCAATGTTAACATGTTCCACCGAAAGGGAAATAGAAAGAATTTTTATGACGAGTGGAACCACAAACCCTCATAAGCGTGGGAAAAACGCGCACAAAGATCTCGATATTTATGATTTATCTTCGAAGAGATACTTTAAAAAAACCATGATGCCGGATAAGCCTCAAATGAAAATGGTGGTATTGTTTCCTCCAGAAGAAGAGTTGCCGAACTCCTCACTTGCCCATTATCTTCAAATTATTAAAGATGCTTTTGGAAGTCCACACAGTGAGCATGTGGTATATAAGGGACAATTCAATCACGAAAGACTCATTTGCTTGCTTCAAGAAGCAGAAACAAAAAAAGAACCCATTTTTGTTCTCGGGGCTACCACTTCCTTTCTTTCCTTTTTAAAGCATTGTATAGCAAGCAATCTTTCTTTTCATCTTCCAACGGGCAGTCGAATCATGGACACAGGAGGAGCGAAAAACTTGTCGAACGTCATGGAGGCGTCCGATATTAAACAGAAGCTCAGCCACCTGTTTGCCCTTCCTCAAGACGTTTGCGGGAACATGTACGGAATGACCGAGTTGAGTTCACAGATCTACGACCCATTGTTCGATGCCGAAGGTGAAAAAGGATGGAAAAAGACCCCGCCTTGGCTTAAAACCATTATTGTGGATCCAGAAACGAGGATGGAGAAACAGGAAGGGGAGCAAGGCATCATTGTTCATTATGACCTTGCCAACATTAACTCTGTCATGCCCATCATGACAGAAGATAAAGGGATAAAAGGCGAAAATGATCATAGCTTTTATTTTTTGGGAAGAGTCGAAGGAGCAGAAGCTAAAGGCTGTTCCTTAGCTATCGAAGAATTCTTAACAGCTTATCAAGGAGATTTTTACTCATGAAAGTACTATACAAGGCCGGCTTCTTACCCGCCCATATAAATGATAAGCTGGCTCATACCCGATGGACGTTCGAAAATCACGGCAAAACCATTCACGTTGACGTTCCTGTGCTCCAAGCATCTCAAATTAACGATCTTGGTTCCTCCCTTAAAAAGCAACAGCAAGCATTTAGTAGTCACCATCGAGTGGATGAAATCGTTAATATTCTTGATCAAGTAGTACAGAATTGGCTAGATCCAGCGTACAAGTTTCGTCAAATGGCCGAGGAGGCGCTTCCGGTCATCACCGGATACGATCAGGACATGATTCGTTTATTCTTGTCTGGATATTTACGTCGGTTTCGAAAAGAAAATCTTCAACGATTTCTAGAAGAAGATTTTTCGAATCCTTTAGTGCTAGATGAATTCCGTCCACGAAAAAGCGGAGGCTTGACTCGAGCTTACGGCGCAGACCTATTGACTTATATTTTTTCCGGCAATGTTCCCGGTGTGCCTGTATGGAGCCTGATTGCTGGAATGTTAGTGAAGTCAGCAGCGATTGGAAAAGTCTCTTCCGCAGAACCCCTTTTTCCCAGTTTATTTGCTCAGTCTATCCAAGAAGTTTCCCCCGAATTAGCAGAAACCTTAGCTATCGTTTGGTGGAAAGGAGGAGATACTACTGTAGAAGATAGCCTTTTTCATCAATCTCAAATAGTTGTTGCCTACGGCAATGAACATACCATGAATAATATTTCAAGCAGAGTTCCTGCTCACACTTCTTTTCTGCCCCACGGCCCTAAGATAAGTTTAGGCGTGGTAACCAAAGAAGGTGTAAGCAATTCGTTGGCCTTGGTAAGCGCTAAGCGAGCGGCCACTGATGCCTCTTGGTTTGATCAGCAAGGATGTTTGTCCCCGCACGTGCTGTATGTAGAACATGGAGGTGATTATTCGCCAAAGGACTTTACGTCCCTACTTGCGCAAGAGATGAAAAATTTCCAAAGCAAAATGCCACGAGCAGAGATCTCTTCTGCTGAAACGAATGCCCTTTTAAAGGCAAGAACAGCGGCGGAATTCATGCCAAACGCTGATTTATTAAATAGTACAGATAGTACCGATTGGACGGTCGTTTGGCAAGACCAGCAACTACGTTTTCCTCTTTCCACCCTCAACCGGCTCATTACTGTGATTCCTATTTATGACTTGGAAGAACTAAAAGAAAAAACGGCTCCTATTCAACCTTATGTCCAAACCGCGGGCATTGTTTGCCCTCCTCAACGATTTCATTCCTTAATTAATCTGTTAGGGGAATGTGGAATGACCCGAATTAGCTTTTTAGGAGAAATGACCCTGCCTGAACCAGGGTGGCATCACGACGGGAGGCCAACCCTTGGCGACCTTGTCTATTGGTGTGATGTTGAATGGTCTGTCGAACATTTAATGGAATCTTTTGATCCCCAACGTGACTAAATCAGAAGGATATACCAATCATCCTGCTTAGAAAACATTCGGTAAACCGTACATTAAAAAGAGAAGGAGCGTGTCCTACAATGGAAAAATTACTAGAAGGAAAGGTTGCCCTAGTGACCGGATCCAGTCGAGGTATTGGTGCCGCCATTGCTGAAAGCTTTGCCAAAGCTGGAGCTCACGTTATTATTAACTATGTTAAAAGTGAACAAAAAGCGAGAGCGCTGGCAGACCAATTAATGGGTAGTTACAATGTTGAAGCATTACCTATTCAAGCTGACGTTACGGATGAACAGGATGTTCAACACATGATAGACAAAACCTCCAAAGAATTTGATACATTAGACATTGTTGTAAATAACGCTTTATTTGATTACACCTTTGATCCTGAAGCGCGAAAAAAAGCCTGGGATATTGAGTGGAAAGATTATCAGCAACAACTGGACGGTTCGTTAAAAGGAAGCTTCCATGTGTGTAAGTATGCCATGCCGATGATGAAAGCTAACACTTCGGGAAAAATTATTAATATCATCACGAACTTACTCTATCAACCAGTAGTCCCCTATCACGATTACAATACGGCCAAAGGAGCATTGCTCTCTTATTCACACAACCTTGCTGCAGAACTTGGGCCTTTTGGCGTTACGGTCAATTGTGTGGCTCCTGGACTCGTCTACCCTACCGATGCGAGCCAAAACACAAAGGAAGACATTAGGGAAGCTATCATCGCTCAGACTCCTCTTCGTCGCATTGCGAAACCCGAAGATGTGACTGGAAGTGTGTTATATTTAGCCAGCAGTCTAGCGGATTTTGTTACTGGCCAAACGATTGTCGTGGACGGCGGGTTGAACATGAAATAAAATAAACGAGATGATGAACAAGCTAACGATAAAATAAAATATTTCAATAGAAACAGCAAGAACGGGCGCAATAGAAAAAGAACAGTTATAAGCATCGGTCGAATTTAGATATATAGAGGCATGTAGGGGGGATCGATATGGTAGCCAAAAGTAGTGTATCGACTGCGAGAAAATTATCTAAACTCGAGCAAAGTGAAGATAAAGCGGATCGCATCTATGCTAATTTACTTTCCAGAGCGATTGATAGACGAATTGATTTGGGACTAACGCAAGCAATGATTGGTCAAAAAAGTGGATTAGACAGTCGTACGATCTCAAGAATTGAACGAGTGGATATGCAAGTTACAGCAAAAACGTTTCTAAAGTATTTAGATAGTCTTGATTTAGAATGTAAATTAAACGAAAAGAGACTTTGATAAGAGGGTTAGGAGAGAATATGGGAACACGAATGAGTCATTCGAGTTGGGAGAAGTTGTTTCAGTTGGGGGAGAGCGAAGAGGAGACAGATAAGGCTTATGCCAAGATGTTAGCGGCAGCCATTGAAATACGTGTGGCATCGGGATTAACACAAACCATGTTGGCGGAGAAGAGTGGATTAACATCTAGCATGATTTCCAAAATGGAAAGTGGAAATAATAACCCTACGATGAAAACATTTTTGAAATATCTTCGAGGGTTAGAAATTGATTGGGCATTGATTCTAGCATATAGATAACATATCGTATCGGATTCTTGCCATCGCCACATCAGATACTATTCTTATTAATCGTTGGGTCATACATCATAAAGAGACAGTCTACAATTTCACACTTGTAGGCTGTTTCTTTACAGATAGATGCATCAAGGGGTTCTGTATAGGACACGCTCGTGCTTCCTCTTGTGTAACCGAGGTGTTTGCCCGCCATGCGGCTTGTTCTCCTTTGCTTATTTCTTCGCATTGATCGGTTCGGTGTGCGTACAGGTCGGATAATGATTGCATCCCATGAACGCCCCATGCTTCGATGTACGCTTTTCCATAAGGCCACCACACGCCGGACATTTCCGTTCTTTAGGCTTCACGGTTTCATAAACGGTCTTGGCATCCAGCGCCGGATTTACCTGCAAGAGCCACTGCTGCAAGTCCTCCCGATCAAACAGCTTCACTCCCGTTTTTTCCGCTCCGTTTTTGGCGCTTTGCGTGAACAAGCTGTTGGTTAATACCCACGCTTCATTGGCTTTAAAATACGTTTGAGCAAAATACACTTCCTGTACCGCTTTTAAGCCGACCTTGTTATGGATGCCGTATCGTTTCGCCTGTACGACAATGCAGGGGTCTTTATCCAAGATAAGATCCGCTCCGTAGTCGTGAGACGCCTTCGAGCCTTTTGTCTTGTATTGCAGTTGGCGGAACAGCTCGACCAAAAAATGCTCGAACTGTACCCCATCCATCTGATCAATATAAGGAAGCCCGCTCGTCATGATACGTTGGAACTCTCGTTTCTTCTGCCACCATCGGTAGAGATACAAAACGCCTTGCCCCAGGAACATGAGAACGATAAGTACGATCACTGCTGTTATGATCGTCTGGATAGTTAAAGCTTCCATTGTTTGACCCCTTTACGATTCTTTCTTATTCCCCTAATATTGCCATCTATTGTATCTCCGTTCAGTAATCATTCTTTTCTTTATCATTAAATGAACCATTTAAAAGAACCCTATAAAACATTGATGAGCCAGCATTCTTATCTTGCCCTTTTGGGTATACTCAAAAGAACTTCAAAAAGTAAAAAAAAGAAAATCTGTGTTTCTATCTTTCTTAATCCATTAAGTAGTTACATGTTTATTTCTTTTTCTTTAACGGGATGGGTCGTTCATATGATCTTAGAAAATTTTCAACGTTCAATTTTCTATAATTTATATCCAGATTTACACCATGTACTTTTAACATAAGTAAAGTAATAATTCCCTTTAGAAGCTGGCATATTTCAGTTAATTTTCTAGTATTCATTTGAGAAATATCATTACTGTGGCTTAGATTATCTCTCGTAGCAACAAGGTCTTCTGCTAATTTATTGATATTTTTATTTCTTGATATTGTTTCTAAATCTTCACTAAACTCTTGGTCTTTGAAAAGCATTTTCACCAACTTTGCAAACCCTTTTTGATTAGCATCTTCGAATCTATTTTTCAAAGCTGTTCTGTATTCTTCGCTTAAAGTATCTTGAAGATCATCTACTGCTTTAATATATTTATCTTTCTTCTTTTTTAATTCGTTCTTATCTTCATAAATGTAATTAGATTCATTAGCCTTTGCAAACAGCTCTAAACATCGAGCGTAGTGCAAATATCTATCTTCTAGTAGACCTGGAGTTCTCTCTACAGCTGCAAAAGTTATCCAAGCATCCAAATAATTTGTGGAAATTGGTTTCATCACAAATTCAAGTACATTTTCCTTCATATTGGTCATGAGGTAGTTAACATTAGTTTTATCTATTTTATTTTCAGAAGTATCTTCAATATCAGCGATAAGTAGTGAATTATCGTTATCGTCATAATAATATAGTTCTTGATAAGAAATATTGGTGTTCGTTAAAAATGACAATATGCATCTAATAAAAAACAAAACCATTTTCGTGTTATCGAAAGGCTGATTAGTTTCAGTCTCTATACTTAAATACACATCTTTATTAGAAGATTCTTTTGTATTTTTCAAAGAGACAATATATTTTATATCTTCATCATTCAGCCTAACAAAATGATGAGTGGACGTTGAATTGCTAGGGAGAACAGAAGCAAGTTCAGTAAACTTTGCTTCTGTTTTTTTGCATGTGAAGTCGTTTATGTTTCGGAAATTCCCTTCTACCACTAGGTTAGCCTGTATTACACATATATTGGTTTTCTCCCTATAAGATCTCTCGAAATACTCAAATACCGAAAAAACTTTATTGTCATTTTCAGAAATAAAAATGATAGGAACACCCCTATAACGCAAAAAATTTCTAAGTAAGGATGCACGATGAAAATTTTCAATGGTAAGTTTATTATCACCATTATGCAACTCTAGCGTACTTTTATACTTTTTATTTCCGATAGTGCAGTAACCATTATATGTATTATTAATTTGGCTTCCCTCAATTCTATTTTATTATAAGAAATGATTTTAAAAATTTTCCAATTCGTTATACTAATTATAGAACTAATTTTTTGCCAGGGTGGTGTTCATAGATGGAACCAGATTATTATAAGATTACCCACGTAACCCATTTTGACGATGTAGAATTGAATATCTTGATCGGAGAGTTTGAAAGTACCGAAGCAGACGTACATAAAATCGCAGACCAACAAGTTCAAACCGTATTAGTAGACAATGAACTTCATGTGATTCATGGAGAACGTCGTGTTGTGATTCTCCTGCACGAAACAGACAAATACCAATTTGAAATGAACTTTAAATCACTGGACTGGAATTTAGCGCAAGCCTATTCCGAACTCAAACAATGGTATCCCGACAAAGAGAGGTTTGTTTTTTCCTCCGTTGCTTACGGGGTCGATCACGTTACTCCTAAAGCATTAAGCTAATAGAGGTTGAAAGAGGTGTTCCCAGCGCCTCTTTTTTATATGCTTTTTTCTCTATTCATGTAGAGCTTTTTCTTTATCTCTTTCATACCTAGCAATGATTATGTTGGTTAGTATCCCCAATGCCGGGAGCAATAGCATAAACCATAAGGGAAACACATAAACGCCACTAAAATGAATGACGCCAATCAAGATAATCAATAGAATAAATCCCAATCGTACTTTATCCAATCTTTTTTCCCCTCCTTTCTTTTTCTATCCCTATCTATGTTTGATCTCGAACCGGTTTTCCTTCTTCATCTAATAGAACCGTTAAACCATTTCCATTCCCTACGTTTGAATTGATATAGTTAATGCCGGTTTCTCGATCAACAATAATGGAAACCTCTCCAAGAAATGAAATACTATTCTTTTGTTTGAGATAAAACCGCTCTTCTTGTTGTTCTTTTTTTCGTCCAAACATGATCGTCATCCTCCAATAAAATGATTTATTGTTTTTCTGATTTTAAAATGTCGATTTCTTGTTCTTTGGTATATATAGTCCTTCGACATACAGGCTTTTGATTTTTGCTTTCGGAGCTTCCTCGTGATTGGCCTGAACCTTCCCATCGGATACATTCGGAAGAAAGTGCCTGTTACAACAAAAGCAATCATTTCCATGTTTATCCTTTTTCTATTCTCTCATCTTTTCCTCAAAATTTCATTGATGCGTTTCTGCCACCTGATCACCTGTATCACCTTAATAAAGGTGAATATGACCAGAAGCAAAATGACCCCTACGATAGCTACCCATGATAGCCACTGCTGGACCGAGGGTGCAGATAACGACAAAACCATTAACACGGCACTCACCACTAACAGTTGCTTGGCTCCATGGGTAATATTCTTTTTCAGTTGGTCCACATTCCATTCGTTATTCATATCTATCCCTCATTTATGATGATGGGTTGGTTCTCCCCATTATAGCGGACGAGAAACCGCTATGCCTAAAACACCGAACGATTTGAATCAATAATACAATCATGCAATGTTCATAAGATTTAAAGAAACAATTAAACAATGAGACAAAGAGGCAAGAAAACTTGATAGAGGAAAAATATTCCTGTTTAAGAGAACGTTTGTTCGTGTATACTAGGTAATAACGAAAGGACGTGATACTCATGAAACCAAACAAATTAACGCCGAACAGCAACCTTCGTTGGGAAAGTAATAACTTAACTAAAATAATCGATCGTATGTATCGTACTCAATGAATGATTTCCTTCTCCCATTGGCCATAAAGGACGAAATAACTATATTGTTTATTCAATGTAGTCGACGTATACTAAGACCTATATATGACCGTAAGGGGGAATCATGATAAAAGTTAAGGAAGTCAGGACCTCGGAGGGTAAGATTCGATACATGGTTGTGAATAGCGAAGGCGTTCCCATTCCAGAGGTGTTGAGATATTTAAAATATAAAGACGCATCGGGAGCTGCTAGGAATACCCTTCGGACGTATAGCTACCATTTAAAGCTATACTATGAATTTTTATATGATCGACAGATCATGTATGAAGAGGTTCGGCTAGATGATATTGCTTCTTTCTTACAATGGTTAAAAGATCCATGGAAGCATGGCAAAGTTCAATCGATCGAACCGATGGTTCGAAAATCTCGAAGTGCACGGACCATCAATGCCATCATCAATACGGTCCTTACCTTTTATGATTATTTGTTTCGACAACAAGGGTTAACGAATCAACTCGTCGCTCAAATGACAAGGTATGCACGAAGTTCAACACGCCCATTTAAGGATCTTCTTCATCACATCCGAGCGGACCAGATCTACATCCAAAATATGTTGAAACTCCCTACTCCTAAAGCCAAGCCGAAAACCTTAGCAAAGCAAGACATTCAGTCATTGATGGAGCATTGCCCTAACATGCGGGATCGGTTTCTTATTCAATTACTTTGGGAAAGCTCGATGCGCATTGGGGAAGCATTATCTTTATGGTTAGAGGATTTCGAGATTGATGGCAGAAAAATTCATATTCGGGATCGAGGGGAGCTGGAAAACCTCGCGGAAATTAAAACCGTCGGTAGTCCACGAACCATTGATGTTTCGGAGGAGTTGATCAATCAATACTTGGAGTATATTGCCGTTATTCACACCGAAAAAGTGCAGACCAATTTTGTTTTTATCAAGTTATCTGGTCCCCATCGTTACGACCCCTTGGAATATCATGACATCGTTTCCCTCTTTCAACGATTAAGGAACAAAACAGGCATTTATTGTACCGCTCATATGCTTCGTCATACGTCCCTGACGACGTTACGACGAGCAGGGTGGAAAGATGAGCACTTAATGAAACGGGCTGGACACGCCCATGTTCAAACCACCCTGCAGATGTATGTTCATCCTGATGACGAAGACATTCGTCAAGATTGGGAACAAGCTGAAGCAGCCATGCGTCTATCTCACAAAGATCGGAGAACCTAACCATGTCCCATGTTTCCCCAATTCGCCCGACAAGCATCAAACGAAAGGAAATCCATGCCTTCTTAGACAGTTATTGGGGCAACGACGTTTGGTCCCTTCGGGACCCTCACTTTGACGCGTATCCAAAAACGACATCTTCCTATCATCATGGCGATGTGAAATTTCATCCGTTCTCCTTGCCTATAAAACAAGAATTACAATTCTTCTTTGCCCAGCAACTCATTCACCGCAAAGTAGCCGTAAGTACCGTTTGGAGCTACAAAAGAAAGTTTCACGTGCTAGCGGAATTTCTCCACTCGTATCACCCCAACCTCACAAGTATGACGGAGCTTCCGATAACGAAAGCTGTCGTTCAATTACGAAGCTATCTCACCGCCAAAGGCTATAAAATCACGAAAATGTCCGAGCAAGCCATCACCGTTCTTCGCCAGTCTTATGAATTTTTGGCGGAATTTTATGATTCCCGTGACCAGTTCGATCGAGACATTTGGGATTTTCGCAAAATCCCCGGAGTCAAACTGAACCGAAACAAAACAGCGTACACCATCAAATTCCATGCCATTCCTCTTCGATTTCGCGCATTGGTCAAGAGTTATATGAAAGTCCGAGCCTTAACTCGCTCGATTGATAATTGCCGGTGTGACATGGTTGGATTGAACCTATTCTTTCAATTCATTGAGGACCAACATCCTACCTGGCAAGACCTTCACCATTTAAATCGAATCGTCATGGAGACGTTTTTAATATGGTATCGAAGCCAAACCAGAAGCTTGGAAAGCAAAGGCGTGGACTATCTTGTCGCCATCAAACTGTTTTTAGATTACATCCAAAAAGCCGAATATCAGGGAGCCCCAGCCAAGCCAGTTCATTTTCTTCTTTTCTCCGAAGACTTTCCCCAAAAGCCCGTGGATCGTGGAACGTATCGAAAATATATCCCGGAGACCGTTATTCAGCAATTAGAAAAGCATATCGAACATATTACCCCGCGAGAGTACATTCCGATTGTGATATTACTCCGGGCGACAGGCTGGCGAATATCCGACATTTTAAACTTGCGCTACAAGTCCTGTTTGCATCAGACAAACATAGGATGGTACTTGTGTGGAGATATTCAAAAAACCAATATCAAAAATCATCGTGTTCCCATTACGGATGAAATCGCTGCCCTCATTCAGACGGTCGTGGATAACACGAAACAAACGTCTTCGACGATCAACCCTCACGGGTATTTATTTGTGCGTACGAGTGGACCTCGAGTGGGTCAGCCCCCTTTATCCGGCAATATTATTTCCGCGTTAAACCGCTTAGCGAAAAAATGGCATATCGTCGACCAGCAAGGCGACGTTTATCATTTTGGCAACCATGCTTTTCGCCATACCAAGGCGGTGGAACTTATTAATAATGGCATGAGCCTATTGCATGTTCAAAAATGGATGGCTCATGTCTCGCCTGAAATGACCCTGCGTTATGCCGAAATATTAGATGATACGATGCGGAAATCATGGGAAGAAGCTACGAAAAAAGGCTTGTTTCGCGTGAAAGGCCCCGACGGGGCCCCATCTCCCATTTCCCTAGAAGACATTGAAAATGAAGACATTATTGAGTGGGAGTACATCCGACATAACTTGGACGCTGTCCAATTATCTTTAGGCTATTGCATGAAGCCGATTAAGCAGCCTTGCCCCACTCAAGCCAATCCGTGTTTATCATGCCGGAATTTTTGTACCACGCCGGAGTTTGTTCCTCAGTATGAATTAGAGATTCAACGAACGAAAACGGTGATTGAACGAGGAAAAGCGCTGGGGAGAGAGACATGGGTGGAAAAAAATCAGCAAATGCTTGATCGATTAGAGCCGATTTTAGATACCTTGTCCGCCAAGGACGTTCATCATCCTGCCGGAAAACAGGGCAGAGAGTATCTCAAGGGGGAGCATGACCATGACGATCCATCGTAATACGAGCGGACTAAAAAAACACGCAGAAAACAAAAGTCGAAACACGAAGGTCAAAGTAGAGGAGGGAATCAAACAACTCATCAAAGACCATCAAACCATTAATTTCAATTCGGTTTCCTCCGCAACAAATGTTTCCAAGTCCTACCTCTACAATCAGCCCGATATACGAATGCGCATCGAATTCCTTAGGGATCAAACGAACCAACAACAGATGTTTATGCCATCAAAAAAACCGTCCGTCACGGATAAAAGCAAAGATATTCTTTTAATCGCGAAAAATGAACGTATTAAACAGCTACAAAAAGAAAATAAAGAACTAAAAGAGCAAATCAAAAAATTGCGTGGGCAATGGTACGAAACCTTTTCCTAATCCTTTTGAGCAACAAGAGATTGGTCCTTAAAGAAAGGATGTACTTTCAAACGTCGTAAGACGTTCACAATGAAGATATATCTTTCATGTGAAATCCTTATATGACAGGGTTAAAAGCTGTATGAGTTAAGATATAATCCAGCCGCATGATTCTCCCGGAATGGCGCAAACAATGGTTACAACGGCAGGAAGCCCAAACGTGGCAGGAGCCGCCCGAACTGGACGACCAGATGATGGAGGAAGTCATGCAGATCATTCATGACGGGATGGCCTATACGTGGTTGTTGGACGTCACCTATTGGCAGGACGGCCAGTTTCACACGGCAAACGGCTATGTGGCCCGTTTTCGGGACACACCGCCGCAGATATGGTTTCAAGTGGGGGGAGCCGTGTTAGTTATTCCCGTCGAATATCTTCAAGCTGTGGCGGTCCGGTCGTAAAAGGAGGGCAAACTGATGAAACGAGTGGTGTTTCTAATCGACATGCAGAGTTTTTATGCGTCAGTCGAAAAGGTGTATCATCCGAACCTGTCCCAGCATCCAGTCGTGGTGGCCGGCGACCCGGACCGGCGCAGTGGGGTGATTCTGGCGGCCTGTCCCGTAGCGAAAAGCCACGGCATTAAGACCGCCCAAGCCTTGTGGGAAGCTCAATCGCTTTGTCCCGAGGTCACGGTTCTTAAACCCCGGATGCAGTTGTATATCGACATATCTACGCAGATTAACGAACTGTTTTTAACGTATACCGATCAAGTGGAGCCGTTCTCCGTGGATGAATCGTTTATCGAACTTACCGGAACGGTTCATCAGTCCCGGCCCGAGCAAGCCGCTAAAAGCCTGCAAAAAGCCGTCCTGCGACAATTTGGCATCTATGCCCGTATCGGCATTGGCGAAAATAAAATTCTGGCGAAAAGTGCGTGTGATCTGCAAGCCAAACAACGCCCTGGAGGCATCTTTTATCTTCACAAGAACCGCCTAGCCGATGATTTTTGGCCGTTTGCGATTGGGGAGCTGTTCGGCGTCGGCAACCGCATGGAAAAACACTTCATGCAGACCGGCATCCGCAAGATCGGCCATTTAGCCACGTACCCGGTCGAAGAATTACAGCACCGGTGGGGCATCAACGGGGAGCTGTTGTGGCAGTATGCGAACGGCATCGACCCGTCTCCGGTGACGCCCGACACCCATCAGCAGAAAAAGAGCATCGGCCACGGCATGACCCTGCCGAGAGACTACCATCAACGAAGCGAGATTTTTGTGATTTTGCGCGAACTCGCCGAAGAAGTGGCCCGCCGCACCCGGGACGAACGATTAATAGGAAATCAACTGTCGTTAAGTATTGGCGGCACATATGAAAACCCGGTCGGCTTTTCCCGGCAAATGACCTTAAACATGGCGACCAATGACGGTCGAGTGATTTATCACGCCTGTCAGAAGCTGTTTGATCGGCACTGGCTTGGCACACCGGTCCGGCGCATTGGCGTATCCCTTGAAAAGGTCGAACCAGACACGCACCGGCAGTTAAGTTTATTTGATGATGTGGAGGACCGGTCCTCCTTGAACCAGACGGTTGATGCTTTGAAAGACCGATACGGCGGCGGCATTATTATGTATGCTTCGTCCTTGACCGATGCGGGCCAAGCCCTTGAACGATCGAAAAAAATTGGAGGTCATTATAAATGAACAACCCTATTCGTGACGCCCGTTCCCCTCATTACATTGGTGATCTGCTTTATCATGCCCGAACGTCCAACGATTTAACCGTGAACGACGTCTGTACGTTCAGTATGGTGTCGAAACCGGTCTATGAAGCCTATGAAATGAACCGAGTGCCAAACATTGGCTTTTCAGAAGCCGAAGCTTTAGCCACGCTGCTAGACCTTTCGCTGGGTGCGTTAATGTGTCCGTATGATTAAATCATCACGGCTCACAGCAACAAACCTAACGTTCATTTCTTTTATTTCTATTTCCTAGTAGAATATTAGCAGGGATTATTTTCCATTATATGATTTTAGGAGGAAATAGAAGTGAAAATCGTCGGAGAGATTGTCAATTCATTATCTCTATTGTTAGCTGTCTTGTTTATATTCAGTGCCGCTACGGACATTTATCATATTCCATTATGGTTCTTATCAGTTGGATTAGGTATTTTACTAACCGCAGGTATTTCCCTTGATATTTATGAGAAAAAAAGAAAAACGGCAAAAAAAACTTCATTCGATAGAGAAAATTGAAGGTGAGATATGTATGATGAAGGAATGGCAGATAGGAATACTAACCGGTGTTTTCGTTACCATAAGCATCATCTTATTAGATACTTTTTTTGCGTTGCCCTATCTCATGGAATTGCTCATAGCATAGTCTTTTCAGTGACGTGTACATTTATAGGAAATAAATTGTTGAATGATCGAAAAAAGCGTTCCAGCCAAGAAACATGAAAAAACGGACCCGTAACAGGTCCGTTTCATCTAATACAATTACAATGTATCTAAGGGGGAATAGGTTGAGGATAGGGATTCCTTAACTATTCCCTTTTATTCTAGCATAACGACTTAATGTTCTCGAACGATTAGCTTCTGCTTGCTTATCATTAAAACCCCTGCGAAAAATGGTCCATGATATAACCATAGATATAAATATTCGCTATTGGCAACGCCCACCCAGCAATCAAAGTGAGAGCAAACCACAGGCGTGATTTCTTTTTCCATGTATAAATCGTCATTAGTAGAGCAACCACCCATCCTACCGCAATCATAAAACCCCATCCGTAGACGCCGTCACTTTCGGCAATAAACCCTGTTGTAGCAACAGTCGTTACAAAAAAAGTAAACAAACCACTAAGACTGATATTAAGAATCAGTAATACCGGATAAACATTGGACGTATACATGCCTTCACCCTCTCTTTTAAGACATCCCCATCGAAGGAGACGATTGTTTGGCTTTCGGCGGTTGCTTCTGGTCCTGTTGAACGCCCAGCTTTAATTCCTCGTTCCAGTCTTTCGTGTTGGTCGGCCGGTGATCGACAATCGCATCATGGTTAATATAGTCTTTCAGCTTGTCGTGAAAATGCGCTCCTGCCGCATCGTTATCCACGGCCGAGATCACCTGCTTCACGTTGTGGCCGTCTGCTTTTAAGTCCTGTAATCCTCGTTTGACGGCCTGTATTTTCAAGCCACTCATGCTCTGCAATCGGGTATTCTGAACGTCTCCCTTTTTTTCCGACCAATAGGAAAGGGCATCTATCGGGCTTTCAAACAGCGCGATTTTATCAATGTTTTTGCCAACATTGATCGCAAAACCGCCGTCCTCGGCCGAATTTTTCACCACGCCTTTGAAATAGTTTCCGTTCTCCATCGGTTGCGTTCCCTGTCGATCAGCGCCGATCGTTTCCCCGTCCCGGTCCTTCCATTTCATCACGCAGTTATCTTTCCGGTCCTGTACGATCAAATCTTTGTTCAAGCACCAATCGACCACTCGTTCATCAATCTTTCGATCATTGACCAAGTAATCCCGGACATTGGAGGTATCGGCCACCTCGTAATGCGAAGGGTAGGAAAACGGCTCTTTCTCCACCTGTTGCACTGGCTGGCGGTCAAGCGCATATTTATGCTCATTGATACGCCGGACGGCATCGGGAAAGGAGAGATCGTGATAGGTCATCGCAAAATGAATCGCCCCGTAGCCGCCTTCCTGTCGGCTGTTCCAGAAGTATTTTTCGCCCTGAATGACCAAGCTGTCATGCTCTTTAAGGTTGTAGTATGGAGGATTCCCGTTGCCTTGCTGTTCCACTTCAATCCCGTTCGCATCCAAGTAATCCATGAGCGCCACGGTTTTGGCCTGTTCGATTTCCTCATTGTTTACCCGGCGGTTTGCCATGCGTTCTCCCTCCTTTCTACATGCTCATGCCGTTCTGTCGAACGGGTTTCCGGGTGGTGGTTTCTTCGATGATTTCCTCTTTCGTGACGCTTTTCGTTCCTTCTTTCTCAAACGGCCACGTGGCTTCTTTTTCTGTTGTGGTTTCGCCTTTCAACCGTTGTTCCAGTCGGTTCACGGTATCCACGGTCAGCACGTTCTGATCAACGGCCTGTTCTTTTAAGGATTCATAGGCTTGTTGGCTTTCCAGTCGATCAAGCAATGTCTTATCGTCCGGCACGTCCTGTCTTTCTTCTTTCTGCCAATGATCTTGATACGTGGTATATGCCGATGCTAACTGGACGCTTTGATTGACAGCTGCCCGGTCCTGTTGACGCTCTTGAACGTCCGTGGTGGTGGTTTGATGAATCGCTTCGGCTTTCTCCCCAGAGACATACCCGTGGTTATATGCAAACGCCTGTACGTCCTCTCGTTGGCTTTCATAGAGTTCGGAATTATCCATACTGGTGTGTCCGGCTTTTTGTTCTTGAATCTTGACAGCCAAACTCTCAAAGGTTTGTTCAAAGGCTTCTGGCGTGTAAATCTCTTGCAGAAACGACTGATCGTTCAAATGCTCCCGGTGGACGGTGTACCCTTGTTTATTGAGTTCGGTATTCAAGTCGTGATATTCGCCGTTCCCCAAATCGAAACGTCCTGCCGTCACTACCTCTTGCCCGTGAGAAGCATCGACCGGGGTCATCATTTGAACTTTCGTTTTGTCGTACCCGATCTCTCCCATGCCCTCCATGTTGGCTTGGGCTAAGGCTTTATCCATATCGGGCAGAGACATCATATGCTTATCTATCCGGGCTTCCGACCATTCCACATAGGCTTTCGGTTCTTCGATGGACGGGTCTAAGATTTTCACATTGTTATCTCCGGGAAGGGCCGGGTTTTTCAACGCATTAAAGGCTTCGACTTCCTGTTCTACGGTATCGTTTCGCACGTCTCCGTGTTCGAGCAGATTATTGCCGTACCGATCTTCAAACGTAGACCGGAAGGTGGTTTCATCCATATCTCCGATCGTTTGAACGTTCCCATTGGTCACCACTTGATAGTCCTGGAATCGCTCTTGTAATTCATTGGTGCTTACTTCCTCGTAGGTATTTTCGATTTGCAGATCATCTTCCAGATGCGTAATCATGTCATACGATGTATCTTTGACGCCTTGAAGCAATGCCACTTTGTCGGTTGTCGTATCATGCTGTTGGTTGTAGGTATGCAGGTAATCGAGACTGTAATCACTCGTATCCAGTCCAAAATGCGTAGACACGGTATAGGCCGTCATTTCGGCTTGAAATTCCTTCTCCGAGTGCGGCAGTTCCTTCCCTTCCTTCTCCCGGCCATGCAGTTGAGCATGAGCCGCTTCATGGATGAGGGTTTTCACGTTTTGCAGTTCATCGTTCCGGGGGTTGAGTTGAATCGCCCGGTGAAACGATGATTCTCCTAAGCGGTTGGCCTGCGTGTATTCGATGTATTGGCCTTTGGCCGCCCCGAGTTCTTCCATCGGTTCAGCAAGCACGTTCACGTTCATCTTATTGGCGTACCGTTCCATCGAATCATAAAAGGCTTGATAGTTTTCGACCGAGCCTTCCAGCCATTTGTTTGGGTAAATCTTCGGTAAATCAGCGGCCGTTGCCGTTGTTTGGGAAATATCGAACACGGCGGCCGTTTTATAATGCCGATGTTCCTGTACGTTGATTTCGCCCCGGTCGATCTTCGCTTTTTCCTCTTTCGTGGCCTTGTTCAGTCCCACTTGTTTGGTTTCACCATTCTCTGTTCGTTCAAAGGTTTTGAACGGGGCCGGAACAAGAATCTTGCTTCCCTTTTCGCCTTTCTGAACGGAAAAGCCCTGTTCTTTCCAGAACTGAAAACCACCTACGGCGTTCGCTCCCGGAAACTGTTTTTGAATCAGTGTGGAGTTGCCGACCGAGTAATCATAGAACTTGCTCATAAAGTTCAAGTATTCTTTCATGTTCTCCGAGGACTGAAAGTGACTATCCACTTGATCGTTTCGATCTTCGGTTAATTGTTCCACTTCCTGCCGTTTCGTTTCAGCCGATTTTTTCTTATAAGCCATCGAATGTCCCTCCCTTGTTATTGCACGTATCCATCGTCATCCACGCCCACATCGAGATCCTTTAGCGCCGGATTATTGGCTTCGCCTTCCATCAGATCGCTGTCCATCACCAGTCGTTTTTCGTCCAGATCAACCAACACATATTCCATATCTGTTTCCACCATCATTTGTTGCAGAAGGTCCATATCTTTGGCATCTAACGGAATTACGATTTCTTTTTTCCCCATCGAAACCACAATGTCTGTTTCACCTAGTTCTTTAATAAACCCAAACTCTAATCGGTTCATGCTTGTCCTCCTTGGGACTGATTTTGTTTCTTCTCATATTCGGCTTTTCGTTGTTGCAGGTTCGTAATGCGTTCCTTCACTTCTTCTTTTGCCAATACAAGCGTAGGTGATTCATAATCACTGGTGGTCATAATATGCGTCACGTCATTTTGAATCATAAAACCATTCATCAGTTCCAGAAGCACCTGCGAATTACGGTCCGTGTTGTTCACGCCCAGCTGTAACCGTTTGAAGTGTTTGTCTAATTCCTGTTCGAGCTTTTGATTAATGCTGTCTAACGCCATAGACGTGGTGTACTCTAATTGATCTCGATTCATGGAATATTCTTCGTGTTCCCGAATGATCTGTTCAATGATTTTTGTTTGGGTAGGTTCTTTTCGTTTCTCTTTTAATTTATTGACGTATTGCGTAGCTTCTTCGGATAAACGGATGCGTGTTTGTGTCGTCATCATAAAGATTGCCCCTTTTGGTTATTTTGGATATTTCGTTGCATGTTTTCATAAGCGTTCTGGTTCTGATAGCTGTTCAGTTCCGCATAGACCACTCGATTCAGTCCGTACTGTATCTGGTTCAAGGCCCGGTTCTTTTGAAAAGCTACTCGTTTCTGGTTCGTGTTTGAAGAACGATTGTTTTGTTCGATGCGTTTTTCCTTATAATCATACGATTTCATTTCCTGTAAGAACGTGTTTCCCATCCGTTTATACAGATTATCTTTTTTATTTTGTTTGTAATCCTTGTACCGAGATTCGTTTCCTTCTCCGTACACTTTTTTCAGCATCTTTTCCTCTTTATTGAGTTTTTGATCGAGCTGTTTCATTTCTTTGGGAAAGTTTTTGTGTAAATATTTTTCCGTCAGTTTATCCAGATCGGGTTTAACATGATTGATATTTTGATACCCGTATTGCCAGTACCGTTTGTTTTCCGGCAGTTGCTTTTTGATGGCTAAAAAGTCTTTTTTCATGCCCCGGTCCATGCCTTTCATGGTTGGTTGTTCTTTTTTCTTATTCACGATCTTGTTTCGCATCAGATCATTAATGTCTTTGTGTTCAAACGACCGATCTTGAATCTTATTAACGAACGTTGATCGCATCCCTTCCAGTGATTTCAGTTTACGCCTTCCCCGTTGATCGTCACTTGGTTCCGTATCCACGGAAGCCAGATGAATGTGAATGTTTTCAGTGTTATGGTGAACAGCCCCGGTCCACGCCATCGTGTCTTTAAAGTTATTTTTTTCGTACATATCCGATACAGCTGCGCGCGTTATTTCTTTCAATTTCTTTTCGTCTACCTGTTTCGTTTTTGGGTCATAAATGCCGTTTTCCTGTAACCATTTATTATCAAAAGAAATCACGTCTTTATACAAAATGCTTCCTTTATTTTGAGCCTGTTTGAAATCATCCATGACGTTCTTTTTATCTTCATTGGTTAAATCATCGTGATACGCATTGAACAACGATGATGCTTTCTGGTCATCATCCATGTAGTGATTATATGAAGCAAAGTCCTGTTCGTTTTTGGCTTCTTCCCGGTCCATGTATTTGAGGTAATTCGAGCAGCGTTTGTTTCCGACTTTGCTTTGCCCCATCGCAAATTCCGATTTCACCACTACGGCCGTTTTGCTTCCGACTTCCATGTTTTACACTTCCTCACGTGTAAAATCCGTGTCGTCACTCATGCTTTCCAGCCATTCATTCTGTCGTTGCATCTGTTCACTAAAATGGTTCAGGGCTTCGGTGTTTTTTTCTATTAATGTTTTGTACGCCTTATCAGTTTCGTTCAGTTCTTTTTGCATCACATAGTTTTCGATCAATTCTTTCAAGTAATGTTGCCGAGATAGCCCTCGTTGTTTGGCACGTTCGTCAATCGTTTTAACGACTGTTGGGCTTAATTCACGCAGTAGAATGTTCATTGTTTTTGCTCCTTCCCTGTAACAAAATAACCCCAGTTCGTGACAACCCCAGTGCAATATCAAAATAGTTGGAAGAGCATAAGGGAAAAATGATATCACTTCGTGATATACCCGGCAGTACCGGGTTTTTGGAGTGATATCGTAAAAATTGCTTTTGTCTCAAAAATGTGTACAGCTTGTCTCACGTTTGTGTACGATTTAACCCCTCTGTCTCACGTTTGTGTACAGTAAAATTGGCCTTTTTTGCAGGGTCCCGGTCAAAAAATGACCGTAACCCTGTTCCTTATTGGAGTGAAATGCTTTCCTGTTTCTTGCGTTCGTTGTAACTGTCGATGCGTTCCTGTTCCATCTTTATCTGTTCGTTTAACGTATCTATATCGCCCTGGAGCTGTTTCTTTTCGGTTTCCAATGAGTTCAAATAGCCGTCCGTTTCGGTTTGTTCTTCATCCGTTTGGTAGTTCTTTTCTTGTTCGATTTGGTGCGCTTCTTCTTCAAGATCAGCGATCTCTTTTTTGAGGTTTTGACGTTCCTCTTTTTTCGTTTCAATGGTTTGTTCCGTATCCTCAATGAGCGTATTCATAATATATTTTACGTAACTGTATTCATCATCCGAGGATATTTCTGCTTCTTCGACTTCCCGATAATCCGTGTACAGTTGAACCACATTTTCGACTTCTTCCGTGTTCGTTTCAGCATCTGAATCGGTTGCTGAATCTTCGTTTTCTTGTTCTTGCTGTTGGTCAATTTGAAGCAATACCTGTTCGTAATTCTTATCTAATTGGCTGATTTCAAACACCGCATAGTCGTTCATCTGATACGTTTTTTGAACGGGAACTTCTTCACCGTCCGACCGTTGGCGGCTCACATATTGCAATGTTTCTTCTTCAAAACGGAGATCGTTCATGTCGATCACGACCTGCATTTTGTTTTTTTCCTTGTCGTAAATCCAGTCCAATACTTCCACATCATCCGTGCCACTGGTGGTGATTTCTTCGCCAATCGGAGACGCCTGAACTTCGATCGTTTCCTCCATATACATGTTGGACGTGCTGAATCCAATGAAGCCTAACAGCACCACAGCTGTTATCACCCCGAACCATTTACTTGTTCTTTTTCGTAAGTTTACCCGGTCTTTATTCAGCATCGAATCCTCCTTCCGTGTCCGAAATATCTTCCAATTCTTGCGCTATCCATGTGCCGTTTTCTCGTTCAAAATGCACTTTCATTAGCACCGGACTGGTTTCATCTACGTCCGTTTCCGTGTAATGCATCTGGTGATCGAGCCGCACAATTACTTGGGCCTGTTCACTATCTTCCATGTTTTTGATGAAGTATTCTTCGTTCGCAATATCGGTGGTGACTTCACCGCCCCCGTACATTTCGCCCGAGAAAAATCGGTCTTTCAGTTGGTCACTCATAACCCCTTCGGCTTTCTCCTGTTGCTTCTGATAATTGTCCGAGGTATGCACAAACGCTGTGTTCATAAAAGTCTCTGTTTGGCTTTCCAGTTCATCGAAACGGGCTTCCCGTTCCGTTTTGGATTGATACTCGACCTGTTGTTGTAAGGCTTCGTTTTCTTCTTCTAATTGGCTCACTTGGCCTTTTAATTCGTTCGCTTCGGCTTCCGTGGGAGCGTCCGTCTGGTTGTTAAAAAAGAAGAAGATATTGAATAGCAGCAGTAGAAATAAAATGATGATCGAGAAGTATTTAAAGGTTTTGATCGTCTCCATTAGGTATCATCCTTTGAACAAAATAGGCGTTTGATTGTTACGAAGAAATGCGTTTCACCCAGCCGTTAAAGTTGTCACCCCAATAGCCGTCCTCCATGCTTTCAATCGCTACGCCTGTACTGCTTTGAGCGCCGATAAATTCTCCGTTGCCGACATAAATGCCAACGTGGCCGTCCAGTTTATAGGTATCGAAAAACACCAGATCGCCCGGTTTCGCATTGGAATAATCGACCCGTTGGCCTTTCGTTTTGAGCGAATCCGTGTTCACCGAGCCGAGGTTGCCGAGTTCCACGCCCACCTGTTCATACGCCCAATACACGAAACTCGAACAATCAAACCGTCCGGCCTGTTGGTCACTTCGGGAACGGCCGCCGCCGAACACATAGTTGCTGTTGCCAATCCATTTTTCCCCTACCTGTACGACTTCGGCCACGTCTCCATCTATCTGTGTGGTTGCCGTGTTCGTGACGTATTTCATCACCGCATCCACATAGCCAATGTCGCCGTAACAAGCCCCGGTTTCCGCACTTTCGGGACGGATGCACGAAAAGTTTCCACTGTCTTTCACCTTCTGATACTGCTTTTGGGAGAACTCAATCGCTAACTCTTTGGAGTATTCGCCGTCATTGTTGGCGTTCGCATAATCAATAAAACCGCCGCCGAAATTGTAACTCTGTAAGGCCAGCTTCACGTCTCCGTTCGCATCGTCTAACACCTTCGAGAAGTACCGGACGCCCTGTTCAATCGAGCGTTCCGGGTCATCAATCGTGTTCGGTGGAAGGCCCAGGGATTCGGACGACTGCATAATGTCGTCCACCCGGCCGCCGGATTCCTGCATGGATAACGCCATCAGCACATTCACATGATCGCTGACCCCAAATTCCTCCGCATACTGTTCATAGACGGGCCGCAGGTTTTCAATTTTGGCCGAGATATTTTGCGTTCCCCCGGCAACAAATGTGCCGTTGCCTTCACTGTTATCCGAGGAAGTCGTATCCATCATCACTTGAAAGAATCCAATCACCATCACCGTGAACAGGACGACCAGAAGCGCCGACAATCCGATGATGATACGCAGTTTTAGGGTTCCGAGTTTGAGTAACGCACCCCCGGCTTTAGCGGCTCCTTTGGCTACCGTGTTCATGGTCTTACGCCCCTCCCCCGAACAGGTCTAGTTCTTGATTACTGACGTCCACTTTCATTTTGATGTTCTTCACGGATGAAATGGAAAGCACCACTTCCCCTTGTGATAAGTAGGGAATCTGCCCCAATTCCGAATCGTTGAGCTGTCCCGTGAATATCTCTTTTAACCGGGGCAGTGATTCACTATCCTGTTCGCCAATGAATTTGTACTGCGTGAGACTGAATAGCTTTTTGACTTCTTCGGCCGCGCTTTGATCGGCCTTGTCGGGAACAAAATCTTCAATGACGTGGCTCGCAAAGAACAGGCCGCCGAAATATTTCCGGGCTTCCCGCATGAACGTTTGCAGGAACGTGACGCCGTGTTCCGAGCCTTTGCGTGTATTAATGATGTGATGCGCTTCGTCAATCAGAATCAAGTACCGCACCGCATCCTCAAACCGCAGACGGTGTTTGTTGAAGGCTTGCAGTTGAGGTTGTCCGTTGCCGAGCATCCCGTCCCACAGCATGTTCAACACATTAAACAGTTGGGCTTGAAAGACTTCGGACGACAGTTCCGACAAGTTCCGTAAGTGAAACGCCACAAAGTCCTCTTTATCAAAGTCCATGAGACTGGAATGAGCGTTAAACAGGCGGCCATAGGTTTCTTTAAGGTTCTTGATATTCAGTTCAATGTTTTCCAGCCGTTCCCGGCGGTGAATACTTACATCTTCATTAACGATCTGATTGGGAATATCCGTGTACAGATCGGCCTGAATCATATCCAACAGATCACTAAAGATCGGGTATTCGTCCGGCCGCCGTTCGGTGATGTTGTTGGCTTCCGGGTCGATCTCGTCCGACCATAAGCCCTGTTCGATATACAGGCGGCGCAGGGTGTTCTGAAACTCTTTAATTTCTTCGTTGCTTACGTCCGGGCTGATGAACTGGTAAAACACCTGCAACTTGGAGAGGTGCTTCGCAAACGATGCTTCCTGTTTGATCGTTCCCTCGTCCGTGGTTTCGGACCGATACACCTGCAAGGGATTGATCGAGCCGTCCGAGCCGTCTAAGGCAATCGTTTTGCCGTCCAATGCATCGGCCAGTTCACCAAATTCCCCGGTCACGTCCAGAATCCGTACCTTGTGGCCTTTGATCGCATTATCGAGCGCCATTTTTTTGAGCAGCGTGGATTTTCCCGACCCCATTTTGCCGATCATTAAGGCATTGTAGAACTTGCGTTGTTTGTCCTTATGAAACAGATCGAAAATGACGTTCCCGTGGGTGTCCGTTGTGCCGTAATGCGTCCCGAACGGGTCATCCAGAGACGTATAGTGAAACGGAAAGCCCCCGGCAAGGGATAAGGCCGGAAGTTCAATGCCCTTGCGTTTGTTGGGGTATTTCATTTGGTGGGAGAAGGATTCGATCAGACTGCCCCATTCATACTCCTGTTCGTTCAGAAAGACCGACCCCCGGAAGTTCAAGGCTTCCAGATCATCAATGACCTTTTTCACCGTTACTTCCAGTTCGTCTAAGGTCTTGCTTGAAACATACAGCCGCAGGACAATGCGTTTCACGACTTCGCCCTGCCGGATTTCGTTATAAATGCCGGAGAGTTCTTCAAACGATTCCGTGGCTTCGATCGCATCAGCCGTTTCTTTCGCCTGCATCGTCCGGGTTTTTTGTTCGGCCATGCTTTTATTTAACTTCGACATGACATCCCGGCGGCTTGGCGTGGCGACATCGAGCGCCGCAATCACGTTCGGCATGTTCATAATCTCTTCGAGCCAGAAGTCATTGACGATCGTTTGAAAGTCGTAAATATGCACGCACGTTTCGCAGCCGTCTCCTTTACGGATATAGCTTTCGTTGAACTTGATGCCGCCCTGCGGCTGGATTTCACTTAACAGCTCCCGGTTGTAACCAGAAGATGCTACCTGTTTTTCGTCCTCGTTTCCTTCCGTTCCTCGAACTTTCTGCATAATGGATGCGAGCATAAGTTATCCCCTTTCGTGCGTATGACGGTTTTTGGAGTTCAAATTGTTTAATTTATAGAGAATATTGATCTTCTTATCATCTGTGAGCCGAATCACCGGGGCCACGGCTTGCAGTTGGCCTTCCACTTCCGTGGACCGGGATTGGAGCGTGTATTCATCATCGGCATAGAGGAATAAGAAAAACTCCCGGTTGGTGCGGCGTTGTTCAATGAATTGGAGTTCCTGGAGCTTCTTTTCTAAAAATTGCCGATACTGCGGCTTGCTCGTCTGTTGGATTTTTTCGAGAATATACCGTTGTTGAGAGGACGTATCCACCGGAAAATCAAACGGGATGATTTTAAAATCGTGATTGTACCATTGCAGGAACGTGGCAAAATGATAAATCTTTTTCGTTTTATCGCTTTCGTTCAAGGCGTAAATATCGCTTGATTCCAGTTGCACAATATCCATATAGCCTTTCTCGTCCGAGAGTTCCAGAAAGCCGTTGCCCGTGAGATCAATCACGGAAGCTAAATCGGCATAACTGGATTTTACTTTCGGCTTGGCTTCTTTTTTTCGTTTCTGGACTTGATCGCTTTCGACAAAGATCGCTGTTCCTTCGTTCCTTGATCGCTTGAATCGACCGTTTTTTTCTTGAAACAGAGCCATTTACGATTCGCTCCTTTCCGTGTCGTCCGGTTCGTCCACCGGAGAGTAATCAATGGCCGTGTACGTGTCTTTGCGGCGCATGATCGCATAGTACACGGCTTGATAGATGCGGCGTTTCGGATTGCTTGTTGGCCGTATCACGAGCAACAGGGCCAGAAGCAACATGAACAGGTAAAAGCCCCAGATCAAGTTGCCATGCACCAGATTGCTCATGACCATCGTGAACGGGATTAACCCGATCAGTAGAAGAAAGTCCGTCAGATACATCCATTTATTGATTTTCAGTTCGGTACTCATGTCTTTGGGGATGCGGTAAGACGCCATATGCGGTCCTCCTTACGTCCGTTTATTGTTTCGTTTCACGGTTTTCCGGGTGTGTTTCCCGAGATCATAGTTTTGGGTGCGCGGGGCTTGCTGTTCCGTGACCCGTTCCCGGCGGTTCACCCGGCCTTCGGTCTGCCGATGCGTGACCGACTGTTGCACGTCCTGTTCGGTGTCGTTGCCCTGATGGTTGACCTGTTGTTCTTGATAAATGGTTTCCTTGCTTGTTCCTCCCCGGCTCCCCTGTTCAGTGGATCGTTCATGCCGGACACTGTTTCCTCCGGCATCTCCCGAAGAAGAAGCGGAAGCACTTGGTCCCGGTCCGGGCGAGGATGCCGATGGTGGATCTTCTTTTGCTCCGTTTTCGCCGCCGGACGTGTACGTGGTGTTCACCCGGCCGCCGTCCTGTCGGTGGTTCGTGGAGGTTTGGACTTCTTGTTCCACGTTTTGGCTACTGCTGCTATCCGTTTCCTGCGTCACCTGTTCCCGGTGGGTTCCAGTCGTTCCGGCACTGTCGCGTTTGACGTTCTGAACGCTTGCCGTGTCCTGCCCGGAGCCATTCGCACTAGCAGACGCCGGAGCGTTCCCCGTGGACGGCGTTTCCGGGCTTCCGGCGTTGGCCGCCGCCCCGGATTGGTTCGTCTGGACGTTGCCGCCCGTCTCTTGTTGCCCTTGAACGCTTTGCACATCCTGTTCTACGTTCCGGGAGCCGTGGCCGTTCGTTTCCTGTTCCATCCGTTCCCGGTGCGTCCCAGCCGTTCCGGTGCTTTCGCCGTTGATGTTTTTCACGCTTTCCGTATCGCCCGTATCGGCGTTTGCCGTGGCCGATGCCGGAGCGTTCCCCGTGGCCGGGGTTTCATCCGTGGCTGTATCTTCATCGGTTGGAGCCGGGGAAGAAGCCGTCTGTCCGTTCGTTCCCGAAGCCGAGCTGTTCATGCGTTGTTGGGCTTCAAGGTTGGATGCGGAGCCGTTGGCCGAGCCTTTCACTTGGCTGTTGGTTCGGCCGTTCGTCCGGCCTTCCGTTCCCGGGGCCTGTCCTTCTTCTTCGTCCATTTCTTCATTCAGAGACGGAATGGAACTTTGATTGCTGTTCGCATCGTTGGATGCGGTTGGGCTGTCCTTCGTATCGTTAGAAGAAGAAGCCGAATCCCCGGATGCCGATACGGAGCCGTTGGCAGCCGCCGGGCTGTCGCCTTGATCGGAGACGCTTTCGTTGGCCGTATCGTTGCCCTGGCTGTCCGTCCCGGTTTTGTTGCCCCGGTAGTCGGCCATGTTTGCCACGTTTCCGGTTCCTCCCGAGCCGCCGGATTGCCCTTCGGAAGCCTGCGACACGTTCTCCCGGTCTTGGCCGTTGCCCGATTTATTGGTGGAGCCGGAGCCACCCGAGCCGCCGTTGCCTTCTTCCTTGTTTTTGCTCATTTTGTCGCTGATGTTTTTCACGCCACTCATGCCGGCTTTGGTTGCCCCGGTTGCGCCTTTAGCGGCGGCGTACGTTCCGGCCAGAGCGCCCCAGCTAGATTTCAACCCGGCGTCTAGGCCAAAGAGCCGTTCGACAATGTTTGGCCCGTCCAACACGGCCACACTAAGCCCGACCATGCCGAGGACGTACACCAGACCGTCCGTGCTGTCGTTCAGCATGTCAGCCCCGATCATATAGATTTTTAGAGATAAAAAGACCATGATCGTGACCATGAAAATGCTGATGATGTTTTGGACCACCTGTTTCATCCGTTGGCCGGAATGCATGTCGGACGCCGCCACTAGCGGAGCCAGTACATAGTTAAAGGCCAGATTGAAAAACAGCGTGGCTAGTTTGACGCCAATAATCACTAACACGGCGGCCACCACCGTGAGTGTGGCAATCAACGGGACCCAATCAACTTCATAGCGGTAATAGTATTCCTGTGTAATATTGGAAATCCACCCACCATCTTCGAGGTCCACGACTTCCCGTGTACCGTCCGGCAGGGTCTGAATTTTTTTCGAGACAATGTCTTGCCCTTTATCATTTAGGGTTTCTTCACTGGTGATCTGTGTATCTTCATTCAGCGGCGCATTGATCGTAAGGTCTTGGGCGTAAGACGGATTGATCTGATTGCTTTCATCCTGTTCCGTGGTTTCCCAATCATTCAAATCATAGAGCGCCGCATCCGTAATGTTGTTCGTGATCGCATCATCGGCCAGTGTGCTTGTGCCGTTCCCAAAGTTCACCGCATCCACGGCTTCGTCCGTAAATTCGTTGGCCTGATTCATCCCAACCGACAAAATGGTCATGATCGCCAGTGCCATGAAGATGTTCGAGACCAATGCCGGACGGTTCACGGCGTCCTGTTTCAAGATAAGCAAGTACCCAATAAACATGAGGTTGATCGCCATGAGGATGACCAACACGGGTTGCATCGTGTTTACAAAGTCCGTGATCTGCGGATTGTCGTACAAGAGTTTCAGCCCGAGCATCGAATCCGTGATGTTCTGAAATGCATCGACAATCCATGCCATGCCTTTGACAAACATCCATCCCATCATGCGAATAAAATCAATCACAATCGTGCCTTTCGTTAATTCATCGGAAAACTGTTCGAGGTATTCGAGTATCTCTTCATTGTTCACGGCGTTCCCTCCTTTCGGCCCGGTCTAGCAGGTTAAAAACTCGCTGACACTTGTTTCCACCGCATAATCGTATTCATCCACCAGAACGTCTACATTACCGGAATCATCGTCTTTGGCTTTCACTTTCACCATTCCATCGGTGAGCCGGATAATCAGTTCGCCCCCAACCTGCATATCTTCAAAATGATTCAATACCTCAGTTAGTCGTTGAAGAGACAGCTTCTGCATCGTTCTTCGCTCCTTCCAGTTCCGTGTGGTAATTCCGGCGTTTTTTCTGAATCATTTGCCGCATCCCCTTAATTAATCCTTCCTTCAATACTCCTTCGTTCTGCCAGTCGTCTAAGTATTCTTCCAGTAGACCGATCGGCAGATGATGAATGGACGTATCGGTATGTTGTTCCACCGCCTTGAGCAGGTTTTGATCGTCTAAGACGTTTTGTACGATCAACTGTTCAAACGCAATCGCTTCATCGCTGATTTCTAATGCCCCTTCGGGGGCTTCCTCGTTAACCTGTTCGTTGTTTGCTTCCTCCTGGGCCCCTTCCGCAGACGGTTCTTGCGTGGCGTTTTGATTCTGCGTTGGCCCATCTTGATTGACCGGACCATGATCGGTGTTTTCATCCTCGAACCGATAAATCACTTTCGTGAGATCAAGGTCCGCATGGTCACAGGGAATATCAATATCCTCCAGGTCCGTATCCGTATTAAATTTGTCACTCAAATATTCATACCGAAATTTCATCCGGGTCTTGCCGTGGTTGTAAATCGGGTACGGCGTCACGTTCTCCCGGTTCAAGTCCTCCCGTTTGATGCCCCGGTACACCACCATTTCGCCCGGTTTCAACCGTCCGAGTTCGGACGCATCGAGCAGGCGACGGCCGTCCGTCCCTTCGGTCTTGTTTTTATCGGTACTAAGGGTACTCCCGGACCGGCTGTTGGAGCTGATCGTCTTTTCGCCCAGCAGTTTGGAAAATTCCTCGTTCGTTTCGTAGTCCGTGGAAAGCAGATACATTTTATTCGCACAGTTGCCAATAATGTTGTCGGCTTCCTTGTCGTATTTATGCTTGATCTGCGAAAGGTCCTGCACGACCAGATTAAAGTGAATCCGGCGGCCCAAGCTGACGGTAATCATATTCCCCATGTCCGAGATCGAGGGCATGTTCCCAAATTCATCCAAGATAAAAACCACCTGCCGGATGCACTTACGCCCCGGCGTGAAGTAAGACGTTTTCGCCAATTCGGTGCACAGCTGCTTCACGTATAAGGACGCAATCACATGCAGGGAGGTATCATCATCCGGCGTTAATAGAAAGACGGCCGTGGGCTTCGTGAAGTGTTCAAATTCCCGGAGGGTAATAACCTCTTGTTGTTCGTTCTGGACCTTGTACGTGACCGTTCCGGTTTCTTCGTTAATGGCTTCGACCATCACCGTGAGCGTTGCGTCTTTCTTGTGATCGTGAAAGGTGACGGTCTGTCCTTTTTCCAGTGATCGGTCATGACTGAACTTGAATAGGCCGTTCGTGTTCGCCTGGGTTCGTTCCGTTCCCTCCGGGAACGTGGCCGTGACTTCGGCCTGCGCCGATGCAAAGCCCGTGAGGTGCTTGCCAAACCCGACCTTTCGCATATCAAACGAATGGTGCGAGGTCATTTTCGCAATCGGTGTGAGCGTAAAAATACTCAACTTATCAAACGCATTGGCAAAAATCCCAGCGACCGTCTGGCCCGCCCCACTCGCGAATTTCACCGTGGCGTACTGGAGTTTGGCCGGATGACTGGCAGGCAGACTGTCAAAAAAGTGGTCCAAGCCGGAAATCATCGTGCCTTTCTCGTCCGTTTCCTGTTGGCTTGCCAGTTCGTTGAGCGTGTTTGCCACGGAGTACATCGTGATTTTTTCCGGGTGGTCCGGCAGGTTCTTTTCGCACAGCCCTAAAATCAGCGCTGTACATAAGGAACTGGCCGAATCCTGCCAGAATTTATCTTTCGCATCCGGGTCTGAATACAGCATGTGAGCAATCGCTTTTGCGTGTTGTTCGGCCTTCCCTAAATCCCCTTCCTCATAGGCATCAATCACCATCCGTAGGATCTGAAAACTCATGGACCGGATTTCCGGCTCGATCAAGTTCAGGGTTTCCACATGATAGCCCCGGTGTTCGAGCGTTTCCTTTGATGCCGCCAATAACTCGCCTTTGGGGTCATTGAGGACCATCGACGCCTGTTGTTCGGCCCGGGAATAAATGTCAATCATCGGAAACATGCCGATTTCGCCTTTACCACTTCTTGTTGTTCCTATCCATAAGTTATTGCTTTTGGAATCATCAATGTATATGCGGTCCTCGTACCGGGAAACCGGAACGCCGCCTTCGCCCGGAAAATGCTGTTCTTCTTCCGTTTCTTTTTCGGGAATCGCTTTGTACTGCTGCTGAATCTCTTTCAAGGTGGTAAAGCGACTGGAGCCTTTCGCATCGCCTTCGGCAAGGTCTTTAAAATTACTCCTTAATTTGTAATAGAAGATACCGCCCACGATCAGTGTTGCCACGCCCATGAACAGGTAGCCAAGCGCCGGAATGTCGGACGTGGTGAATAACAGCCCCAGGAAATCAAAAGACACGCCGGGAGGGTCCGGATTGCCAAGCCCTTGAAGCAGGTTGCGAACGTTCGTGATGCAAAAATTAATCAGCGTATTGGATAGTAGAAAAAAGACTAAAGCGCCGAGCAAGGCCAAAATCCCGTGAGCCTTTTTCGTTTTGAATATCTTCATGCTGTCCCTCCTTTAAATGTCGTCCCGTTGCTGTTGAACTTCTTCTTTCTCTTGTTCCAGTTCTTCGATCTTGTCGGCCTCCTCGTCCTCGTCCAGTTCTTCGATCTTGTCGGCCTCCTCGTCCTCGTCCAGTTCTTCGATTTGGCTGTTCAGATCATCAATGGTGGACTAATGCTCTTGGTAGGTGTCGATCGTTTCCCGAACGCCATCGGTCTGGTGGTCTTGATAGACCTGTTCGGCCCCTTCCACATCGTCTTGATGCAGATAAGCTTTTGCCAGCATTTCACTTCGGCGGTTCGTCATGTCTACGTTATCGTTGTTAATCACCTTCTCGTAGTTGCCGTTCTGATAAGCCAATTCAAACGCCCCTTCGTCCGTTGGAAACGCATTGTGATAGGCGTTCAGCGTATCGGTATTCTTGTTCATCCGAACAAATTCTACGGCCGTGGCTTTGTTGTCGAATAGCTTGTTCATTTGCTGAAACTGCTCCTTATCGGCTAGAAAACTCGCATAGATGTTTCGTTCCTGCGTGGAGAGATCGTCCGGGTTTTGGTCTTTGTAGTAGTCCAGTAATGCCTGTTCGTCTCCCATGAGCGCATCTTGATAGGTACTGACTTTGGCTTCCTGCGTTTCTTTCGTGTTCGTCACTTCCTGCATTTCCGCACTCACGGAGGATAATTGCATGATAAAGAAGGAAAACAGGCCAATGGAGGTGAGGACGAAAAACGCCGCCACGCCGTACACGGTTTTGCGTTGCCACCGTTTGAGCCGGGACACGTAGTTGGCATCCACGTTCTCGTTCGGTTGAATCTCTTCCTCGAATTTGTATTCTTCTTCGACCAATGCTTCCATATCTTCCAGAAAGCCCAGCCGCATCCGTTCTTTTTCCTTGCTAGTCCGAATCTTCGGCAGGTTCTTCTTGATGTGCATGAACAGGTTCGGAGCCTGTTTGCTTCCGAACGTGAACGTGCCTTCATACATTTCTTTATTCAGATCATCGTCCAACACGTAGAAGTAGGCCGGTATTGTTTCCTTCTGGTCCCGCATCTCCATTTCGACTTCCTGCGAGAGTTTCACGGCTTCATCAAACGGAATCCGTTGATGCCGCTGAATCTTGGGGTGTGTGCCTTGCGTAAAATTCACGTACAGCATGTGCTGACCTCCTAAAAAAAGCATGAAAAAAAGAGCCGCAGAACGGCTCTTGCTTCGATGCTAGGTATTTTAAAATAATGACTTTAAAAGGAAATATTGGAATCAATGGACTGAGCTATCCCGTAAGCACCCATCACCACGACAAGGCCGGCCGCTGCGCCGATAAACCAGCCGACCGATTTCCGCCGACCGTTATCGCCACCGAGAATCAAATAATAGCCGCCCACGCATAACGCAATAGCCGCGCAAATCAATCCCAATGTTTGAGCCATGCTTAGAATATCTTCCCCGGTCGACACAAGGCCGTCTACGCCAGCCGCCCCTACGGTGAACGATTGGAGCATTAATTCTTTCATCGTACCCCTCCTTCGGGTGGTTTAATATTGTTCGCTTGGTCTTTCGGTTTCCGTTTGCGGTGCTTCATTGGCTTGGGATTTCGTTGTCGTATCTTCATCATCCAAGCCGACAAAATCCAGCAAGTGATCGTCAATGTATTTGGTGTGCTGTTCGTGCAACCAATCCTCGTAATTGACGTTCTGTTTTTCCATCATTTTTTTCGCAATGTCTTTCTTTTGCTTCTGTTCTTTTCGTCCTGCCACGGTGACACCTCATTTATTCAGCGTATTTTTCCACAAACGATTGGAGTTCGCCTTCATATTCTTCTCGTTTGATGTCGTCCCCGTCCACCTCAAATTCTTCCAAAACTTCGCCATCCTCGACATACACCACTTCATCACTTGGTGTGATTAAAGCCATTTTCCCACTATCATCATTGGCCCGGTCTTTCGTTGCTTGGTCATACTCCCACCCGTTCGTATAGGTGAGCGTGGCACTGGTGTCCTCAAACACCTGGAACACGTTTTCTTTCGCTTCGTCCACGTCCGGGCTGTAAATATACATCGCAAACCCGGTGAAGTCCTCGGCGTTGATCGTTTCCTTGAACTGATCGTAGTCCTCGATTTCTTCCGTGGACGAGCCGCCACAAGCCGACAGCGTGAGAACGGAACCAAACAGGACGACAAGGCCAAGACGTTGCTTTCGCATCCTACCCATCCTTTCCTGTACATTCCACCCCCTTCCTTCTGGTTCGGTGTCGGGGGACATCCACTTTATGGCTGAAAGCGGGAACCCTATGGAAACATGCGTACGGCCGGAACCGTAGCTTCCCAATGCACAACGTTTTAGGCATAGCACGAAGAACCAGAAAAAAGCGGCATTTTACGCTATCCTAGTAGCGGCGAGCTTTAGGCTTGAACTCGCAAACCTGCATCGAAGTCGTATATCCTCAAGATCATGCCGGAAAATCAGAAGGACACGCTCTATGTCATTGTGTATGGAACGATTAAGCGTTCGTTATCAACTCGTCTGTTGGTTTTTTCCGTTTGGCGATCTGACAGTGCTCATGGTTCTGAGCTGAACGTACTCGATAGTAAATATCTGCTACTCGAGCTACTTTTCCTTTTCGTCCAACTGCCATACTTCCTTTTAATTCATAGTATTCATCATCGAATGTGCGGATAAATTTGGCTCGAAAAGCCAACTCACAAGAGGACACTCTTTGTTGTTTTTGATTCATTTCCCTCACCTCGATATGAGAATCCGTAAAATATAATTACCTTTGCTAACTCTAAGTTATTGTTTATAAACCCCTTCTTGCCATTTCTACATTTATTGTAATCAAAAAGAAAAACGAAAGGGAGGGTTAAAATGATAACCCTCCCTTTCCAGATTGTTGAGAAACAAAATAAAAGCGTCATGTTTGTTCGTGGATCGTTCGATCCACGTTCTTTTTTGGCTGGTGC
>NZ_JBQLID010000014.1:0-81472 GCF_056034405.1 Marinococcus sp. LNHM4E3-1
GATCTGGCGGACCAGGTGGTCCGCGGGCACTAACTGATCCAACTGAATGGTCGCTTCCCGGTAACGAGCTTCTTCCGCATTCCGCTTCATCATGCGCCATAACCCCTTTTCAGGCTATTTCTTTTTATCATAGCATAAAAAACTGCCGACACGCTCTAAAATTAGAGCCATTGTCGACAGTCTGTGAGAAAGCAGCCGGCCGGCTGCTTTCTCTTATTTTCATCCGGGTGAAAAATTAAGCACCGGTGCTGAATCTTTCGAATCGGTGCTTTCTTTACATAAAAGAATGCGTTATAATAAACAAGGTCTGTTTAGAGACGCTAACAACACACACATATATGTTAGGTATTCGGGAAAGGGGTAAGACACATGGGCTGGCTATGGTTAACAATTATCGGCATTGTCATTTTACTAGTTGGTATAGCCATCGGTTTCTTTATCGCAAGAAAAACGATGATGAACTATTTGAAAAAGAATCCTCCTATTAATGAACAAATGCTGCGCGTTATGATGATGCAGATGGGGCAGAACCCATCCCAGAAGAAGATCAACCAAATGATGAAAGCAATGCAGCGACAACAAGATAAGAAATAACGATCAGCACCCTTCTAGCTTCTAGAGGGTGCTTTTTTATCCATAGAGAGGGTGAGACGGATGCGCGCTTTTTGGGATTTGCGCTGGTTTTTCTGGCAGGAACGGTTCAAGTACAGCTTCGGGATCCTGCTGCTCATTATTGTGGCCCTGCTTTCCCTTCTGCCGCCGTATGTGGTCGGGGTGGTGGTCGATGCGATCGAACAAAACCGCCTGACGACCGGCATGCTGACCGGCTGGATGGGTGCAATGGTTGCGGCAGGGATATGTATGTACGTGCTCCGGTATGTCTGGCGTATTATGATTTTCGGTTCCTCGCTTCATCTCGGCCGTACGCTCCGCTACAATTTGTATCAGCACTTCACGCGGATGAGCAGCGATTTTTTCGGGCGGAAGCGGACGGGGGATTTGATGGCACACGCCACCAACGATATTACCGCGGTGCAGATGATGGCCGGGCAGGGCGTCTTAACGATTGTGGATTCGCTCGTCATGGGGGGATTCGTCGTTTTGGCCATGGCGATCGGCATCAGCTGGCAGCTGACGCTGATTACGCTTCTGCCGATGCCGCTGATGGCTCTGTTAACAAGCTGGTACGGCCATCTGCTTCATCAGCGGTTTGGCGCTGCCCAGCAGTCCTTTTCGCAGCTGAACAACCGGACGCAGGAAAGCATTTCCGGCGTGAAGGTAACAAAAACGTTCGGGTACGAACAGGAAGACATCGAAGCGTTTGATGAGCAGTCCCGGGACGTTGTGGACAAAAACGAGCGGGTCGCCCGCATTGACGCCCTGTTTGATCCGACAATCACCCTTATCATCGGCGTATGCTATCTGCTCGCGATTGGCTTTGGCGCCGGATATGTGAACGAGGGAACGATTACCATCGGGCAGTTAACGACGTTCAGCGTTTATCTGGGTATGCTGATCTGGCCGATGCTTGCGTTTGGATGGTTTTTTAACATTATTGAACGCGGGCACGCGTCGTATGACCGCATTCGTAGCCTGATGGCCGAGCGGACTGACATTACCGACCAGAAAGCCGGAGTGCAGGACGTGCCGGCCGGGGCGGTGCAGATAGATATAGATGAATTTTATTACCCGCGTTCGGAAACGAGCGCGCTGCACGATATTCACGCGTCCGTGCAGCCGGGACAGACCATCGGGATCGTCGGGCGGACCGGGAGCGGGAAAACAACGCTTTTGCGGCTGCTTCTCCGGGAGCTGAAAAGCGGAGACGGAGCCATTACGATTGGCGGAACGCCGGCGGAGGCCTATTATCTGGATACGTACCGCCTCGCATTCGGAAATGTGCCGCAGGAGCATTTCCTGTTTTCGATGACGCTGGCAGACAATATCGCTTTCTCCAACCCGGAGGCCACCCAGCAGGACATTCAGCGTGCGGCCGGACTCGCAGCCATTCATGACGATATTGTGGCGCTTCCCTACGGATACGCGACAGCTGTCGGGGAGCGCGGTGTCACTCTTTCCGGAGGCCAGAAGCAGCGGATTTCGATTGCGAGGGCTCTTCTGCAGAATCCGGAAATTCTCATCCTCGATGATGCCCTGTCCGCTGTGGACGCAAACACCGAGCAGCAGATCCTCGAAGCGCTGAAGCAGGAGTGGAAGGGGAAAACGACCTTTATCGTTACGCACCGCATGAGCACGGTAAAAGAAGCGGATGCGGTATGGGTGATGGAGCACGGCACGATCATCGAAAACGGATCCCACCGTGCTTTAATGGAAGCCGGAGGCATCTATGCAGAAATGGTGGAGCGCGAAGAACTGAAGGCCCAGGTGGAAAGGGGGGACCGCTGATGCTGCACGAGGATAAAGTGTTAACCAAACAGGAGCAGCGGGCGATCGTGAAGCGGCTGTTAAAGTACGCGGGTGTCCACAAACAGCTGCTGGCGTTTGCCTGTACGTTTCTTGTGATCGGCGTCGGCGCGGAGCTTCTCAGTCCGTATCTCGTAAAGGTCTTTATTGACAGCTACGTGACGCCGGGAGTATTTCCGGTGGATGAATTGGCGTGGCTCGCGGCCATTTTCGCAGCGGCCACCGTTCTTTCCGCGGTGATGGTGTATTTTCATACGTACTGGTTTCAGCGCATTGCGCTGAAAAGCATCCAGCAGATTCGTGTAGACGTATTTTCGAGCGTCGAGGGCGCATCGATGCGTTTTTACGACCAGACACCGTCCGGGGCGCTCGTGAGCCGGATAACCAACGACACCGAACGGATCCGGGAGCTGTACATGGAAGTGCTATCGACCTTTATCCAGAACGGGGTGTTTCTGGTCGGGGTGCTTATCGCCATGTTCTTCCTGGATGTCCGCCTCGCGGCAGCCGCGATACTGATTATGCCGCTTCTGCTTCTGCTGATGATGCTCTACCGCCGCTACAGCGCCAGGTACTACGGGGAAATGAGCGGCAAGCTGAGCCGGCTGAACACGAAAATTAATGAAAGCCTTCAGGGCATGTCGGTGATACAGCTGTTCAGGCAGGAAAACCGGATGAAACGGGAATTCTCCGGGATCAATGATGCCCACTACGAAGCCGGGCTGAAAAGCATGAAAATTGACGGCCTGCTGCTTCGCCCGGCGATCGACCTCGTGTCGGTGCTTGCTCTCGTCGGCGTGCTGTCGTATTTTGGCATTTTATCCATGGAAGGGGCCGTACAGGTCGGAGTGATTTATGCCTTCGTCAACTATTTTGAGCGTTTCTTTGAACCGGTGAATGAAATCATGCAGCAGATGTCGCTGTATCAGCAGTCGATTGTTTCCGCCGGCCGGGTATTTCATTTAATGGATGTGACCGGTCAGGAGGCAGCAGTGACCAGGGGACGGCAGACTGGAGAAGCCTCACGTAGCGGAGAGATCGAATTTGATCACGTGACGTTCAGCTATGACGGCGAGCACCCGGTCCTCCGGGATATTAATCTGTCGGTAAAAGAAGGCGAGACGATTGCGATTGTCGGCCATACCGGCAGCGGTAAAAGCTCCATCATTAACCTGCTGCTCCGGTTTTATGAACACGATGCCGGCGCCATCTTTCTCGGCGGCAAGGACCTGCAGCGCTGGCCGGAAGAGGCGCTGCGCCGGCACGTCGGGCTCGTGCTTCAGGATCCGTTTTTGTTTACCGGCACGGTGCGGGAAAACATTGCGATGCACAACCACCGGCTGAGCGATGAAGAAGTGCGGCAGGCGGCTGCTTTCGTCGGGGCGGATCAGTTTATCGAAGCACTCCCGGACCAGTACGATGAACAGGTGGGAGAGCGGGGGAGCTCGTTTTCGAATGGGGAAAAACAGCTGATCACGTTTGCCCGGACCGTCGCCCATGACCCGAAGGTGCTCGTACTCGATGAGGCAACGGCAAATATCGACAGCGAAAGTGAAGCAGTTATCCAGCGGGCGCTTGCAAGCCTCCTGGAAAACCGGACGACCATCATGATTGCCCACCGGCTCTCCACGATCCGGCACGCCGATCAGATTATCGTCCTGCATCAGGGTGAAATTGCTGAACGCGGGACGCACCAGGAGCTGCTTGCCTCCGGGGGGCTGTATGAAAAAATGTACCGGCTTCAGCATGAAAATGAAGAAGTGCTGTAAAAGAGGGAACAATTGCGGGCCGCCGCTTCGGGGTGTATCATAAAGGCAGGAAAGCCTTCATGTGATACACCCTATTTTTATAGAAAGGAAGGCGGCCGAAGTGAGTACACTGCTGATTATTACGACCCTCACGGCCTTTTTTATGGCTTCTGTCGTGATCGTCATCCGTATGAAAGCCATTAAGCAGCCGGCGACATTCAAAAAAATCGTGCTGCCGCCGTTTTTCATGGCGACGGGAGCGCTGATGTTTGTTTACCCGCCGGCCCGTCCGACCGGGCTTGAGGTCGGCGAGGCGCTTCTCGTCGGGTTTGTTTTCTCCTTTCTGCTGATGGCCACCACGTCTTTTGAAATAAGGGAACGCCGGATTTTTGTTCGACGGTCCAAAGCTTTTTCATTCATTCTGGTCGGCCTCTTAATTGTGCGGACGATCATTAAGCTGATCATCGGCGATGCGATTGAGCCCGCAGTGCTTGCCGGAATGTTCTTTCTGCTGGCATTTGCCATGCTCGTGCCGTGGCGCGTCTACATGGCCGTGAAATACAAACAGCTCGAAAAGGTTCTTCAGCGGGAGCCGGAGCCTGACAGCTCCGTACCCTCCCGTCATTCATCCTAATGAAAGGGAGAAGTGCCCATGTCCAATGATGTAAACGAACACCTTCAAAATGAAATACACGGAAAGAAACTGCCCAATGAAGCGGAGCGTCGTCTGTATCTTGATACGTACCGCGAACGCGTCATTCTGGCGCTGACAAAAAAACAGGTGATGGAAAAAGGAATACGCCAGGAAGTGCTGAATGCAATGCACGACCGTAAGGCGAAGGAAGTACTCGTCGACGGCCATCTGAGCCTTGAGGCGCTGCGGCCGTACCGGAAAGCAGCCGAAACCCGGCGCGTTCCCTACCGGCGCGTCACGCACGACGATCCGGAGGGCACGTACGGACTGGTCGTCACGTCCGACACCGCGATTAACCGCGAGGACGTATTTGCCGAGGATGAACCGGAAGCAGATGCCGGAAATCCGGACGCGGGAGAGAAAAAACCGTGGTGGAAAAAGCTGCTCGGAATCTGACAAACGAAAAAAAGAGGCAAGCGTTTTCCGAATTTTTATCCGAAAATATTTATCTTTGAGGAAAGTTTTGCTATTCTATGAAAGTGGGTCGAGAAACAGATCAGGAAAGGCGGCAGTGAAGTAATACAGCTGCAGGCCTTTCTGCTTATCCTCATCTACTTTTTCGACAACGTTATTGGATTGTTGTATAATAGATCAAGAAGGAGGGGTACATATGGCTCAAAATCAAGACGTATTCAATGCTCGCAAGGCTTTTGAATCGAATGGCAAAACGTATTATTATTACGACATTAAAGCCATTCAGGATGCAGGAGTCGGCGATGTGTCGAAGCTGCCATATTCCATTCGTGTGCTGCTCGAATCTGTACTAAGACAGTTGGACGGACACGTAATTAAACAGGAACACGTAGAAAGCTTAGCAAAATGGGGATCGGAAGAAGGCTCCAAGTATGACGTGCCATTCAAACCATCCCGCGTTATTCTTCAGGACTTTACCGGGGTTCCGGCAGTCGTGGACCTTGCATCGCTTCGAAAAGCAATGAATGATTTCGGTGGAGACCCGGATGTCATCGACCCGGCAATTCCGGTTGATCTTGTGGTGGACCACTCAGTACAGGTGGACCGTTACGGTACTGATGACTCGTTAAACCAGAACATGAACTTTGAATTTTCGAGAAACGAAGAGCGCTACAAGCTCCTCAGCTGGGCAACCAAAGCGTTTAACAACTACAGCGCTGTACCGCCGGCTACAGGCATTGTGCACCAGGTGAACCTGGAGTACCTTGCTTCCGTCGTACACACAAAAGAAACAGAAAACGGCGAAGTGGACACGTATCCGGATACACTCGTTGGTACGGACTCCCACACGACTATGATCAACGGCCTTGGCGTCCTTGGCTGGGGTGTTGGCGGTATCGAAGCGGAAGCGGGCATGCTGCAGCAGCCATCCTACTTCCCGGCACCGGAAGTGGTCGGCGTTCGTCTCGTAAACTCCCTGCCGAATGGTTCGACAGCGACAGACCTGGCGCTGCGCGTTACCCAAAAGCTCCGGGAAACGAACGTTGTCGGCAAATTTGTGGAATTCTTCGGCGAAGGCCTGGCGGAAATGCCGCTTGCTGACCGGGCGACGATTTCCAACATGGCACCGGAATACGGCGCGACCTGTGGGTTCTTCCCGGTTGACGAAGAAGCGCTCAACTATCTGCGCCTGACCGGCCGCGATGAAGAGCATGTGCAGCTTGTAAAAGACTACTGCAAGCACAACCACATCTTCTTTGATCCATCCGAAAAAGAACCGCAGTTCACCCAGGTGATTGAAATTGACCTGGCGGCTATTGAACCAAGCCTGAGCGGACCGAAGCGCCCGCAGGACCTGATTACTTTATCCGACATGAAAAAACAGTTCAATGATGCGCTTACGGCTCCAGCCGGCAACCAGGGATTCGGCCTGTCTCCGGAGGAGATCGACAACGAAGCGACTATCGAACATCCAAACGGCAAAACGTCGACGATGAAAACCGGGGCGCTTGCCATCGCAGCTATCACAAGCTGTACGAACACGTCCAACCCATACGTGATGATCGGTGCAGGCCTTGTCGCCCGTAACGCGGTGGAGAAAGGGCTTGAAGTACCGGAATACGTCAAAACATCTCTCGCTCCAGGTTCCAAAGTTGTTACCCGCTATCTTGATGATTCCGGCCTGATGCCGTATCTGAACGATCTCGGGTTTAACCTGGTCGGCTACGGCTGTACCACGTGTATCGGCAACAGCGGACCGCTGCTCGAAGAGATCGAAAAAGGGATTACAGACAGCGATCTGCTCGTATCATCCGTACTGAGCGGTAACCGTAACTTTGAAGGACGGATTCACCCGCTCGTCAAAGCCAACTACCTGGCATCGCCGCCACTTGTTGTAGCGTACGCGCTGGCCGGCACAGTTGACTTTGATATGTACCGTGATTCGTTCGGCAAGGATAAAGACGGAAATGACGTATACTTTAACGACCTGTGGCCGTCCGCGACGGAAATCAAAGACTTTATCACGCAAAACGTGTCTCCGGACCTCTTTAAAGAAGAGTACGAGAATGTCTTTGACAACAACGAGCGCTGGAACGAGCTGCAATCGGACGAAAATGCGCAGCTGTACGACTTTGACGATGATTCCACGTACATTCAGAATCCGCCGTTCTTTGAAGAAATGTCCAAGGAGCCGGAAGACATTAAACCGTTGAGCGCTCTGCGGGCTGTCGCTAAATTCGGCGACTCGGTTACGACCGACCACATTTCTCCGGCAGGGTCCATCGCAAAGGACAGCCCGGCTGGCCGCTACCTGATGGAAAAAGGACTGAAGCCCGCACAGTTTAACTCGTACGGTTCCCGCCGCGGTAACCACGAAGTGATGATGCGCGGAACGTTCGCCAACATCCGGATTAAAAACCAGCTGGCGCCTGGCACAGAGGGTGGATATACGACCTACTGGCCAAACGGTGAAGTGCTGTCCATCTATGATGCAGCGATGAAATATAAAGAGGAAAACACTGGCCTGCTTGTAATGGCCGGCAAGGATTACGGCATGGGAAGCTCCCGTGACTGGGCAGCGAAAGGGACGAACCTGCTTGGCATTAAGACCGTTATTGCGGAAAGCTTCGAGCGTATTCACCGCAGTAACCTTGTGCTGATGGGCGTGCTCCCGCTGCAGTTCCAGGAAGGCGAAAACGCTGATTCTCTCGGTCTGACCGGAGAAGAGCAATTCGATGTAAAAATTGATAATACCGTAAAGCCGCATGACATGATAGACGTCGTTGCCACTGATCAGGACGGCAAAACGACTACCTTCCAGGTAGTTGCCCGTTTCGACAGTGACGTTGAGATGGATTACTATCGTCACGGTGGTATTTTGCAGATGGTTCTCCGCAACAACCTTGAAGCGGCAGAAGCAAAACGCAATCAATAATGTTTAGAAGAAGGCCCCGGTTCCCCGGGGTTTTCTTTTGAAAGAGGTTTAAAATTTCACATACCGTAATGATAAAATTTGTCACACCTTCATCAACCTCTTATAATAAAAATAAGGACTAATGCGTGTTCAACCAGGGAATACGATAAAGATGACTACTCATTTTCGTCCTTTTCCCGATAGGGGGTGCCTTTATTGCAAATTAACGAGCAAAATAACATTTACGATATAATCGATAGATGGGAAAAAGAAGAAAATAATATCACAGTCAAACGGGCCTACGAGTGCATCCGGACACTGGAGGAAAACGAACAGCCCTCCGGCTGCGCGCGTGTGTACGCGCTCATGGCCAGAGACCGATGGAAGCACCAGCGCCGGTTTGACCCGATGATCCGCAACTGGCTGCAAAAAGCAGAGGAGCTTGACGATTCGGTGCCGCTTCTGCAACAGCTCCGGCCGATGGAGCGGATCGACAGCATTCAGGAAAATATTCTGGATACCCAGCTGACGCCGCTCCGCGAAACGGATCCGGCATCGGCCCGCTACCGCGTTGCTGAACAGCTGCGCGAGCAGTGCCGTCAAATGATTCAGTATCTTGATGATACGCTGGACACGTGGAATCCGGAAGAATTGACCGTGGACTTTTTAAACGTGGTGGAAAATGAACACCTGCGGGAGCTTCCGTTTCTGCTTGAAAACATCAAACAGGCGTGCGAACGGCTGGCGTCGAGCGCCCAGGCCTATATGGATACCGCGTCGGGATCGTTTTATTCGCCCGAAGCTGTGCGCGAGATTAAAGAAGCGATCAGCCATGTAGAGCAGCTGAAGGAAAAGTGGAACGAAGCGTCGAGCTCACTCACGAAGGTGGGCGAGGAGTATGCCGACCCGCTTGAAGAGCTGAATGACATGATCGGCCTGCACGGTGTGAAGGCCCGCGTCCATAATATGTATCATTATCTGCAGTACCAGAAGCGGCGGAAGGAGCAGGGGTACCAGTGGAAGGATGAACGGAGCCTTCATATGATTCTGACGGGCAACCCCGGCACGGGCAAAACGATGCTCGCCCGCCTGCTCGCTAAAATTTATCATCAGCTCGGACTGCTGCAGCGTGATGAAGTGCTTGAAACCGACCGTTCCCGCCTCGTCGGCTCATACGTCGGTCAAACCGAGGAAAAAACCATGGCGCTGATCAAGGAAGCGGTCGGCGGTGTGCTGTTCATTGATGAGGCCTACAGCTTAAAACGCGAAGGAATGGCCGGAAACGACTTCGGACAGACGGCGATTGATACCCTGGTCTCGGCGATGACGAGCGGGGAGTACGCCGGTACGTTTGCCGTTATTCTCGCCGGCTACCCGGAAGAAATGCGGCAGTTTCTGCACGCGAATCCGGGTCTTCGCAGCCGGTTTCCGGAAAGCAACCATATCCATCTGCCCGACTACAGCATGGATGAGCTGATGGAAATCGGGGAAAAGGTCGCACTTGAAAACGACTTTTTCCTGAGCGAGGAAAGCAAACGGGTGCTAGAAGAACGGATCGAAAAGGAACAGGTGGACGAAACGTTCGGCAACGGCCGGACCGTAAAAAACATCGTACTCGACAGCATTTTCCAGAAGGGGGCGGCGATCGGCAACCAGGACTATATCGGCATCGACGACTTTTCGCTGTTGACCGCTGAGGACATCCAGGAGCCGGAAGGCGAACAGCCGAAGGACAAACGCTCCGCCGTGCAGCAGCTCGATGACTTCATCGGCCTCGACCACGTCAAACAGGAAATGAAAAAGCTTGCCTCCTTTATCCGGGTGCAGCAGCAGCGCCGCGAAGAAGGGGCGCCGACTGTGCCGATCCAGCTTCATACCGTCTTTTCCGGACCGCCGGGCACGGGCAAGACGACGCTCGCCCAGGTGTATGCCGGCATCCTGAAGGAATACGGGTTTTTAAAGCGCGGTCACTGCATCGTCGCGGGCCGAAGCGACCTCGTCGCCGAGTACGTCGGCCAGACAGCCGCGAAAACGAAGCGGAAGGTTCGTGAAGCCCTCGGCGGGGTCCTGTTTATTGACGAAGCGTATGCCCTGATGTCGAGCTCGCGGAGCGACTTCGGCCGGGAGGCGCTTGATACGCTCGTCGAAGAAATGACCAAGCACGACGAAAATCTGGTGGTTGTTCTTTCCGGCTATCCGGAGCCGATGCAGCAGCTGCTTGAAATGAATCCAGGGCTTGAATCCCGCTTCAAAAAAACCTTTTACTTCCCGCCGTATACGCCCGAGGATCTGGCCGAGATTACAGAGCGCTCGGTCGAGCGGTTCGGCTATCATTTTGAGCCGGAAGCGCGCGAGCTGCTTGAAAGCAGGTACGCCATTTCCAACACGGATGGCAACGCCCGGCTCGCCGAAGACGTGGCTGAAGAAATCTTTCAGCAGCAGGCCTTCCGGCTGTTTCAGTCGGAGCAGAACGATGAAAATCTGCACGAACTGACGGCCGAAGACGTAAAGCATGCGCTTGAAGTACGAGTGAAATCCGAAGGAGAAGAAGGACATGAAGAGCGTTCATACACCAATTGAAGTACGATATGCTGAGACGGACCAGATGGGCATCGTCCACCACGGCTCCTATGTGGTCTGGTGCGAAATTGGGCGTACGCATCATATGAAGGAGATGGGTTTTCATTATCCGGATATCGAAAAAGCCGGCTATTTGTTCCCGGTGCTTCACATTGATATCGATTACGAAACGCCGGCCGTCTATGGCGAGGATGTAGAAATTGAAACGTGGATTGATTCTTATGACGGAGTACGTGTAAAATATGGGTATATTGTGACTAACGCTAAAGGAGAGACGTGCATCCGGGCGTTTTCAAGCCACGTGTGCGTCCGTAAAGAAACGTTTAAGCCGGTGGCCATCCGCAAGGCGCTGCCGGACTGGCATGAGGCCTACAACCGGCTGGCGGGGCAAACACCCGCCGGATCTGCCAAAGGTGGTGGAGACGATGGCGTTTGGCATTAAAGCCCATGAGCTGAAAGCCTGGAAACGAAAGGCTGCGGCAGGCGAAGTAGCCCTGCTGACGCATTACTGGTATGACCCGCGCTTTCCCGACTGTGATACGGTCACAAAAGCCTCCTGCCGGGATGTGGAAACACTTGCGCGCTGGGGCAGACAGTACGGGCTGAAGGCCGGATGGATCCATTACCGCGAAGACTATCCGCATTTTGACCTGCTGGGGGACTATGAAGCGCATATTCTGTCCGAGGAAAAGCAGTGGACGCAGATGCAGCGGTTTGGTATCCAGGCTCCCCGTTCAAACAAATAATTTAATCTGGAGGCAGGAACTATGAATGCAACGCAGAATGAAATTATTGAAGCACTGCAGACGACGCCGGAGATTGATCCGAAGCAGGAAATCGAACGCCGGGTGCACTTTTTAAAAGAATACGCGAAGCAGGCCGGAGCCAAAGGCTTTGTTCTCGGCATTTCCGGCGGCCAGGATTCGACGCTCGCCGGCAAGCTCGCCCAGATGGCTGTGGACGAGCTTGAAACCGAGCAGGCCGTGCCGTTTAAATTCGTCGCGCTCCGTCTGCCGTACGGCAAACAGCATGATGAAGACGATGCATCGAAAGCACTCGAATACATCGAGCCGCAGGAAACGTATACGATCGACGTGCAGCCGGGCGTGGACGCGTCCGTGCAGGCGTTTGAACAGGCCCTCGGAACGACTATGTCCGACTTTATCAAAGGCAACACAAAGGCCCGGGAGCGGATGAAGGCCCAATATGATGTTGCGGGAGCTGAAGGGCTGCTGGTGCTCGGCACCGACCATGCGGCAGAAGCGGTCACCGGCTTTTATACGAAGCACGGGGACGGCGCCTGCGACGTGGCACCGCTGTTTGGACTGAACAAGCGCCAGGGCAAAATGCTGCTGCGCGAGCTTGAAGCACCGGCATCGACGTTTGAAAAAGTGCCGACCGCCGATCTTGAAAGCGACCGGCCGGGCCTTCCGGATGAGGAAGCACTCGGGCTGACGTACGATCAGATTGACGACTTTCTCGAGGGCCGCGCCATCGATACCGAAGCCCACGAGCGGCTGGTGGGCATGTATAACAGGACAGCCCATAAACGGGAATTGCCGGCAACGTTATACGATACGTGGTGGAAAGAATAAAAGCGTCTGCGGATGGTCCCTTGCGGCCATCCGTTTTTACCAATACGGAATGACTGGACGCCGGGCGCAATGTTTGATATACAGATAACAGAAAGAAAAGGAGAGAACACCGAAATACGCTAAAGGAGTACGATAGTGCATGCCTATAAAAGTGCCTGACTATTTACCGGCCAAAGATACGCTGGAAAAAGAAAATATTTTCATCATGAACGAAAGCCGGGCCTATCTGCAGGATATCCGCCCGCTGAAAATCGTCATTCTGAACCTGATGCCCTTAAAGGAACGCACGGAGACCCAGATTCTCCGGATGCTCAGTAATACGCCGCTGCAGGTGGATGTATCCTTTCTGCACCCGGACACCCACCGCTCCAAAAATACACCGCGTGAGCACCTGTCGTCGTTCTATAAAACGATCGATGAAGTGCGGAGCAGAAAATTCGACGGCATGATTATCACCGGAGCACCGCTTGAAAAGATCCCATTTGAAGAAGTGGACTACTGGGAAGAGCTGCAGAGTATTCTCGACTGGAGCGACCAGAACGTCACGAACACGCTGCACATCTGCTGGGGCGCCCAGGCCGCCCTGTATCACCACCACGGCATCGATAAGCATCCGCTCCCGAAAAAGCAGTTCGGCGTGTATCCGCACTACATTAACGGCGGTAACGAAAAGCTTCTGAGCGGGTTCGACGATCAGTTTTATGTGCCGCATTCCCGGTACACGAAAACAAGACGGGAGGACGTGGAGGCCTGTCCGGACCTTGACATTCTGTCGGAATCCGACGAAGCCGGGCTGTATATTGTAGCGACGAAGGACCGCAAACGGATTTATGTCACCGGCCACAGCGAATACGATGCAGAAACCCTGCGCGATGAATTTGAACGTGATATGCGGCGCGGTCTCGGGACAGAGGTGCCGGAAAACTACTTTCCGGAGGACAATCATCTGTATTCCCCGCTGAAAATGTGGCGCGCCCATGCGACGCTGCTGTTTACGAACTGGCTGAACTACTATGTCTATCAGGAAACGCCGTTCGATTTTGCCTAAAACTGTTTCCAATTTTGGAAACAGTTTTTTCAGTCGGCGGAAAAAAGATGATATAATAGACGCGTATGCGAACAGTAAGAAGTGACAAACTGGCAGAGCCGCCGAAGACTGAGAGCGGAAGATTGGGTGATGGAGTTGGATGCGCTAGACGTATTGATGAACAAAGAACGGATCATGGTATACTTTCAGCCGATACTGAGTGCAGATAAGCTGGAAATTTCTGCGTATGAAGTACTCGGCCGCTTCGGGAACGATAACGGGAGTGCCGAAACGCTGGAAGACTGCTTTCGGGACCCGAACGTGCCGTGGGAATATAAGCAGGAAATCGACCGTGCCGTGCACCAGGCTGCCCTGGAGACATTTGTAGCCGGGGAGCGGACAGACATGATCTTTTTGAACGTGGATGCGGCCACCATTCTGGGTGACGGGGGAGACGGCCTGGTCGAATTTCTGCTCGGGTACGAAGAAAGGGGTATAGCCCCGACCTCAATCTGCCTGGAGCTGAAGGCGACGGATTTCCAGCAGGACCTCTCCCGCCTGAAGCATTTTATGCAGTATGCCCAGAGCGCCGGGCTGTCGATTGCGATTGACAATCTCGGCAAGGAAGCGATTCATCTGGAGCAGATTGCCTATTTAAAGCCTAATGTGCTGAAGGTGGATGTGACGTTTTCTGAAAATTTTGCAGTGCCGAGCATTTACCGGGACGTGCTGCATTCGTTATCGACGCTGTCGAGAAAGATTGGGGCTTCGCTTTTATTTGAAAAAATCGAGTCGTTTAATCAGCTGAACTATGCCTGGCGCAACGGCGCCCGGTACTACCAGGGATTTTATCTCGACAAGCCGAAAGAGACGTTCATTGAAAAGGATCAGTTTCAGGAACGGATGAAAAAAGATATTCACCATTTCATTGATGTGGAACGCAAAAAAATTGAAGCCCAGATCCAGCTTACCGCCGAGCTGAACAAGCGGCTGAATGCCCGGCTCAAGCACGTGGATGTGATGGAAGACATTGACGGATGGACGCTGAAAACCGCCGAGTCGCTCGAGGAAATGAGCTTTCGGGTGTATGTGTGCGACGGGGAAGGATATCAGCTTTCCGGAAACGCCTCGCGCCAGAACGGCGAGGCGTGGGAATACCGGACCGAGGAGCGCAACCGCAACTGGAGCTGGCGCCCGTATTTCCTTGAAAACATTGTACGCATGAATTTTGAACAGCGGGGAATTCTGTCCGATATGTATACGGATTTTCACAGCGATGAAATGATCCGTACGTATTCCCATCCGATTACGGAGGATCTGTACGTGTTTGTGGACATTCCTTACGCGTTTTTGTATGAAAAAGATTATCTGCTGTAAACAGCGCCGGCTTCTCCTGCTGTGGGGGAGCGGCGTTTTTACATAAAAAGGAGCGCGGTAACAGTGCAGCGGCCAAGTCTTGACATGTATCAATGGAACAACGACACGGTCCGGAGCTTTTTCTCCCGGCATACGTTTTCGCAGGCAGCGGTCGCCGGCGGTCTGGAAGAGGTGCGGGCCATGCCGGGGCTGGGCGAAGAGGAGCAGAAGGACCTACAGCGGCTGAAGGCGAAAAATAGCGCATCGGCTTACCATGTCCTCGTCTGCGGCCATTTTTCTGCCGGCAAAAGCACGCTGATCAACCAGCTGCTGCACGGAGAATGGCTGCCGGCCCACCCGGTACCGACGAGTGCAAATATCGTGTCATTTACAACCGGCAGCACTGTCTCCTACGAGGTTACCACCGGCGGCCAGACAGCCGCCGTACCGCCGGAGGAATGGACGAACACCTGGATGATGGCCAGAGAGACTGAGCGGGTGGAGGTGAAGCATCCGGATCTACCGCTGCCGCCGGGAGTGACGCTTTTTGACACGCCGGGTATCGATTCCACCGAAGCCGCTCATCAGCGGGCGGCGGAGTCGGAATGGATGATAGCGGATGAACTGTTTTACGTCACCGATTACCAGCAGGTGGAGTCGGAAGAAAATTTTTTATTTCTGCAGCAGTTGAACGAGCAGTACGTCCGCCCGTCGCTGATCGTCAACCAGGTGGATAAGCATGAAGAGGAGGAGCTTTCATTTCAGGCGTATCAGGACAGGATCCGTCAGAGCCTGGACCGGAGGCAGATCGAATACGGGGCTATTTTCTTTGTGTCTGCTCTTTATCCGGAACGGACCGCTGATTCCTGGAAAGCCCTGCGGGAAAAAATGCTGCCGGAAGATTCCGGGGAGCGGAAGGAGCGCATCCGTCAGACATGCGCCTCGAGGACTTATTATATCACTGTGTCCCATTTGCGGAGTCGTCTTGCCGCCGCAGAGCCGGACGGGGACGTGCAGCATATCTGGGAGATGTTTTCCACACCGGGATTCCTGTATGACGCACTCGAGGCCGATCAGGAAGCTGCCGGACAGTTCAGGCACTGGGAAACGAAGGCGGAAAAAGCGATGCGCCGGACCATTCTTGATGCCTTTGCCCGGGCCAAGCTGATGCCTTATCACACCCGGGCAGCCGTGCATGCGTATCTGGAATCCCGTCTTGTCACCTTTCGTGTGAAAAGCTGGCTGGGGACGCAAAAAACAGCAAGGGTGCGTAAGGAACGCGAAGCACGGGTGATGGAAGAGCTGAATGAAAACATTAAAAATGAACTCGAAAATCATTTAAAACGTGATATGAAGCAGACGGCCGAACAATACGCCGGCAGAGATCCGGAAGTGGAAGCTGCTATTGAGGCCATGGAGGTGCGCGCAGACGCCGCGATGCTCGAGGAAGCGGAAAACAAAGGGGCACGTCTCACCGAGGCCTATGCGAGAACCTACTGTCGCACGCTGGAGGAAAAAATGCAGACGGCCTACCGCCGGCAGCTCGCAGACTGGATGCCGCTGTTTTTGGAGAAGGTCCGTGCCCATAAGGAGACGGAAGCTCATCGGCAGGAAACAAAAACGGCAGCCCATCGAAAGGCATGGGAGGCTTATGAAGCGTGGCGAAAAGAATTTTACCGGGTGAAAGAACTGCTGGAGGCCTTGCAGCAGCGGTGGGCCCAGGAGGCCGTTCCACTGGCGCAGCCGTCAGAGCGGGAGCCAGTCACGCAGGCTGTGGCTTCTTCGACGGGGGAAGAAGTCTATTCGGTGCAGGAATGGTACCGGGATTACCTGGACAGTGCCGGTGGGGAGCGGGAAACCCGCCCGGACCCGGAGGAAGCGGCAGATAAGTGGCAGAAGCTGGCCCGGCTCATACAGCCGTATGCACCACTTGAAGGGTTTGCCCGGCGGCTTGATGCCCGGGCCCAGCGGCTTCGGGAGCAGGCGTTCCGCGTTTCTTTTTTCGGCGGGTTCAGCGCCGGGAAATCCACCGTGGCCAATGCCATGGCCGGAGAAACAGTACTGCCGGTGTCGGCAAATCCGACCACAGCAGCCATTACTCATATCAAAGCGCCGGACAGCCGGCACCCGGACCGGAGCGCGGTGATTTACTATAAACAGCAGGCCGACGTCCTGCAGGACATGAATGACCTGCTCGCTCCGTTCGAGGTGCGCCTTTCGCATGTGACGGAATGGAGCAGCCGGTACGCCGCCTATGAAGAAGAGCTGCAGGAGCGTTCGGAGAAAGCAGAAAAGCAGAAACGGACGGAACTCGAGCAGCAGCATCTGGAGCCGCTTGCGTTCGACGCCATGCGGGAGGAAGAAAAAAGGATGCTTGATCAGTACGTGTCGTCCTATAAAAAGCAAGAGAGCAGTGCCGGCCGACCGGAAACGGTTTCCCTGGAAGCTTTTCAGCAGGCCGCGGGTGCCGAAGAGGCCGCCATGATGATCGAGCGGGCGGATGTTTATCTTTCTACGAGGTGGACCGGCAGAGGGATGGAGGTCGTCGATACGCCCGGTATACATTCTGTGTATCAGCGGCACGCGGACATTTCGTTTCAGGAAATGAAGCGGGCGGACGCTATTTTGTTTTTATCGTATTACAACCATGCGTTTTCCCGCGGGGACAAAGCGTTTTTGGAACAGCTGGCTGCGGTGAACCAGACATTTTCCTATGATAAGCTCATTTTTTTAGTTAATGCAGCGGATCTGGCTGCCGGCAGGCGGGAGCTCGAGGAGGTTCTCCGGTACGTCCGGGAGGAGCTGGCCGCGATTGGCATTCACGACCCACTTGTTTTGCCCATTTCCGGGAAAGTATCGCTTCAGGACAAAATGGCTGGCGGCCTGGAAGGATTCGAGGCCGTATTTGAGCAGTTTCTTTCCGCTACGCTTGAAACGACCGTGATGAAAGAGGGCAGCCGGGAAGCTGCGGAGGTCCTGGACTATGTGGAACGGACACGGGCGGAGGCAGGGCGGACGGATGCCGAACAGGAGCAGGAAAGGCAAAGCGACATCGCGCGGCTGGAGCAGTTCATCGCGCAGGACAAATGGACGGAATCATGGAAGCGCATCGAAAAGCGGCTTTCGGAGGAAACGGAGGAGTTGTTTTTTTACGTGCGCCAGCGCCTGTTTTATTATTACCGGGAGGAATTTCAGTTTTGGTTTTCGCGGGCGTACTTTCATGAGCAGTCGTCGTTTCGCTCCCAGCTTCGCCGGAAAACGACAGAGGCGGTCCAGCAGGTGCTGCAGCGCTTCATACAGGAAACAAGGATTACCTCCGCCCGGATTGAGCAGTGGATGCACCGTACCATGAATGAAGAAGAGCAGTATTGGAGAAAGCAGCTTCCGGATTTTTTCCGTTACGTATTTTCGGGGGAGCAGACGGCTTTTCCATCAATCGAATTCCCCCCGCCGGAGGTGCCGGCGATCGCAGAAGCAGTTGAAGGCGAGTGGAAGACGCTGACCCACTATGATTTTTTCATGAAGGGGCAGAACAAGGTGTACCGTGAAGTGCTGGAGCAACAGCTGCGTCCCTTGGTGGAACAAGAGCTGCAGACCGTAAAAAAAGACGTCTATGCATGGGCTGAGGCGGCCGCACGGGACCGGTGGGAGCAGCGCACCGCTGAGTGGGAGGCGGCTTCCCGACGGCAGGCGGAGTGGCTCAGACAGGAAAAAACGGGAGAAACCGAACGGGAATGGGCCCAGCTTGAAGCAGAGGTCCGGAGGCTGGTTGGACAGAAAGAGTAAGTGTGTTATACTACAATTACTCTGTAAGATAAAGGATGGGGACATGAACGGAACAAATATTTTTTTAGACGACGTCCGACAGTCTCCGGATAATCACGTATTAGTGAAAACAGCTGAAGAATGTATGCGATTACTGCAAAACACGGCTGATGTGAGCCATCTGTCGCTTGACCACGATTTGGGAACAAAGTATTTTAATGGTTTTTCCGTCGTGCTGTATTTACTTGAAAAACAAATTATACCTTCAAAGATTACTATACACTCAGCCAATGCAGTCGGCGGTAAACGGATGTACCGGAGACTGATGGAAGCACGCAAGTCCGGGGAACTTCCTGAACGAGTGAAGATTCTGCACCGGCCGCTTCCATTGAATGCCTAAAAAGGAGCCTTTCAGGGCTTCTTTTTTTTATACTGGGAAAAGCTTTGCTATAATGGACAGAATCAAAGGAGGCACAAGCTATGCAGATAAACGTAACGGACCGGGCGGCGGAAGCGATCCGCCTCCTCGGGGACAACCAGACAATTACGATTGCCTATGAATTCACGGGCGGGTGCCAGGGGCTTCAGGAATTCCAGCTGCACGCTTCACCTGGAACCTCGCCGGAAGTCCGGGCAGCCGATGAAGATACCCTGCACCTGATCGAGCCATCGCCGGTGCTCGACTATCATCCCACGCTTAAATGGATGCTGAAAAACAAAAATCAAACAATCGCAAACAATATTCATTTGTATGAACACACCGAAGCTTAAGGAGGCCAGACGATGGAGCGTTTAGTGGAGATGAAAAATGTCAGCATACGAACCAATGGCCGGGTCCGGCTTGACGACGTCTCGTTTACGGTCAATCAAGGCGAGCACCGGGCGCTTCTCGGCTTAAACGGCTCCGGCAAAACCACACTCCTGCAGGCAATTTTAGGACAGGTGTGGGCAACTGAAGGAGAAGTGCACACCTGGTTTGGCCGTCACGGCAGGGTGAACATGCAGAACCTCCGCCGGGAAATTGGCATCGTCAGCAACGCCCTGGATGATCAGTACCAGCACCGTGCTGGGGAAACCGCCTTTAATGTCGCGTTAAGCGGTTATTTTGCGAGCATCGGTATTTATGAGCAGGCACCGGAAGAAATCACAGCACGGGCAGAGAATGCGCTGCACACGTTTGGGGTTTCACAGTACAGGGACGTGCCGTATGCAGCGCTCTCGCAGGGGGAGAAGCGCCGGGTGATGCTTGCGCGGGCCTGGACAACAGGAGCGAAGCTGCTGCTTCTTGACGAGCCGTGCACCGGGCTTGATGTAAAGGGAAGAGAAGAACTGATCGAAGGGCTTGAAGCGTCGCTGAAGCATCCCGATGCGCCGACCGTGCTGTATGTAACTCATCATCTCGAAGAACTACCGGGAGCTGTGGAAGCCGCAACAATTATGAAAAACGGCCGGGTGCAGGCAGATGGAAAGAAACAGGACGTCCTGACGGATCGGGAGGTTTCAACTGCATTTGACGTGAACGGAAGTATTCAATGGCATGAGCAGCGGCCATGGTTTATTACCGGTGGAGCGACAACACGCCGGTAACCGGACATAGCTGTTCGGCTAATAATAAAAAATTTCAATTACCGTATTTATTATTAAAATAAAAACACATAATTATAAAGAGCAGAAAAATCACTAAAAAAGAAGCCCTTTCTGATAAGAGAAAGGGCCCTGGAACATTTTATGCCTCGAACGATGCCACGATTTTTCCTCGTGTGTGACCATCCTGCATATCTTTTAACGCATCCGGAATCTCACTGAAGCTGACGGTCCGGCTTACGGAAGGCTTCACCTTTCCCTGGGAAGCCAGTTCTCCCAGCTCCCGGGCGATAAAACCGAGATCTTTAATTTGCGCTTCGTCATCGGAACGGTACACAAATCCAAGCGCCACTTCATGAATCGAAGGGGCGAGCGTTTTCGCTACGTAGTGGGAAAGATCCGGCCATGCCACAACAGCAATCAAATGACCGTTGAAGGCAAGATAATCCAGTGCTTCGGTAGCTGTTTGTTGTCCGACCAGATCAAGTACCACATCGACGCCGCGGCCGTCCGTCCATTTGTGTACTTCCTCCACCACATTTTCACTGCGGTAGTCCACCACATGATCGGCGCCCAGATCTTTAACATAGTCCGCATTTTCGCTCGAGCAGGTGGAAATGACCGTAAGGCCGAGATGCTTGGCAAGCTGGCCTGCAAAGCTGCCGACACCGCCGGCCCCGGCCTGAATCATGATCGTCTGTCCGGGACGGAGCGGGGCCTTCCGGTACAGTGACTGGTAGGCCGTAAAGCCGGCCGTTGGCATTGACGCGGCCTCCACATGCGTCAGGCCTTTCGGCACAGATGAAACCACATCCGCCCGGGTGGTGGTAAATTCAGCAAATCCGCCGTCTTTCGTCATATTTCCGTGATAATACACCTCATCTCCGACTGACCAATCGGTTACGTCCGCGCCGACTTCATCGATCACCCCGGACACGTCCAGTCCCGAAACATGGGGAAAAGACCATTCCGGTAGAGGGGACGCCATTAATTTATAATCGACCGGGTTTAAGCCCACAGCATGTACTTTAATGCGGAGCTCATGAGCTTCCGGCTCCGGCATGTCGATGTCTGCTTCCTTTAACTGGCCGGGGTCTCCGGCTTCATTTATCACAAGTGCTTTCATTCTATCAGCCTCCTGTCACTCCTATACCTTCCGCGTACGAGCCAAAAACATCTAAAAATAAAAACTCCTGACTGGATGCCTTTAATACCTGATGGGAGGGGCCGATATATAAAGTAAAGAGACCAGGAGGGGAAATGGCATGTCCTTAGCAAGCGAAAAAAACATTTTATTAGAATCCGGGACGAATGAGCTCGAAATCGTTCTTTTTTCCGTCGGAAGCAGTCAATTCGGCATCAATGTGTTAAAGGTGCGCGAAATCATTCATCAGGTGGAGGTTACTCCCGTGCCCAACCATCACGAGCACGTCAAAGGAATTGTCCGGCTGCGCAATGAAGTGATTCCGGTGATCGACTTAAAAAAAGTGCTCCATCACGACGGGGCGGACGACGTCCGGCATGACAAATACATTATCGCCGAGCTGAATCAGGTGAAGGTAGCGTTTCATGTCGAAGAAGTATCCCGTATTCACCGTATCAGCTGGGAGGATATTGAAAAGCCCAATGCTCTGTCCCAGGGACTCGAAGCACGCTCCATCGGTATTGTAAAAATGGAGCACGCCATGGTTTTTCTGCTTGATTACGAAAAAATCATCAGCGACATTTCCCCGGACACCCTGTTTGACCAGCACCTGCCGTCGTACAGGCCGGACCGGGAAAACACGACCGTATTAATTGCGGAGGACTCGCCGGTGCTCAAGCATCTGATTGTAGATACACTCGCAGAAGCCGGCTACAAACAGCACCGCTCCTTTGAAAACGGACGGGAAGCGTACGAGTATCTGGAGGAATTACTGGCAGAAGGTGCCGCGGCAAACCTGCCGGATCTCGTCATTACAGACATTGAAATGCCGCAGATGGACGGCCATCATCTGACAAAAAAAATCAAGGACCATGAAAGCCTCCGCAGCCTTCCGGTCATTATCTTTTCCTCTCTGATTACCGCGGATTTGTTTCACAAAGGGGAAAAAGTCGGAGCCGATGCCCAGGTGAGCAAGCCCGAAATTAATACACTGGTAAAAACAATCGACAGCTGCATCCGCGCTGCTGCCGCCCGCTGAACCGTCGATAAAGCCTCTCTGCGATCAAGCAGAGGGGCTTTTTTTATAAAAAATTCGAAAAAATTAATAAATAACCGTTGACTGTATTATAACAACGGTATATAATTTGAATTACATTATAACAACATTAACGAAAAGGAGCGATTTTAGGATGCGTCATTTCACAAGATCGAAAGAAGACCGTTATACCCCGGAAGAGGAAAATCAGACGATTCTCGACATGATTAATGACTATCACACCAACACTAAATAACGCTCACGTCCCGAAAAGGCTTCCCGCATACCGCTGCGGGAAGCCTTTTCTGTGTTATAACAACAAAAACAGCCGGGATAGAAAAACAAACATACATTCGCTATAATGGGAATATGCTGAGGTGAGCAACCATGAAAAAACAATCCCTACAGGAATTAATGCAGTGGATGAAAACTGACACGTCCATTGCGCCCAATATAGAATTCTGGCATACCGTGGAGGCACGGCCGCCCAAAACAGCGGCCTTCCCGGAACAGCTGCATGAGCGCCTGCGCGCCGGTCTTGCCGCCCGCGGCATCGACTCGCTATATACCCATCAGCATTCCGCGTTTGAAGCAGCTTACGGACGCAAGGCCAATGTCGTCACCATTACGCCGACCGCCTCCGGGAAAACCCTGTGCTATAACCTCCCGGTGCTGCAGACGATCATGGACGAGCCGGAAGCACGCGCTCTGTATCTGTTTCCGACCAAGGCGCTCGCCCAGGACCAGAAAAGCGAAATCAATGAATTTATCGAGGAGATCGGGGCCTCCATCAACAGCTACACGTATGACGGAGATACGCCGCCGACCATCCGGCAGTCAATCCGGCGCGCCGGCCATATCGTCATGACCAACCCGGACATGCTGCACTCAGCCATTCTTCCGCATCATACCAAATGGGTGTCGCTGTTTGAGCACCTGCGCTATATCGTGATTGACGAGATTCATACGTACCGCGGCGTATTCGGGAGCCACGTGGCGAACGTCCTGCGCCGGCTGCTGCGCATTGCCCGCTACTACGGGGCAGAGCCGACCTTTATCACGACCTCCGCAACGATCGCCAATCCCCGTGAGCTCGCCGAGACCCTTACCGAACAGCCCTTTGAGCTTGTGGACAACAACGGAGCACCGCAGGGGAAAAAGCATTTCGTGTTTTATAACCCGCCGGTCATTAACGAAGCGATGAATATCCGAAAAGGGGTCCTTTCGGAAGTTAATCGGCTAGCCAATACGTTTCTCGAGCAGCACGTCCAGACCATTGTATTTACGAAGAGCCGGGTAATGGTGGAGGTCATTTTAAGTCATCTGCAGCATTTGAACAGCAGGCAGACCGGCCAGCAGAGCCTCGTGACCGGCTACCGCGGCGGCTACCTGCCCAACCAGCGGCGGGCTATTGAGGAAGGGCTGCGTTCCGGCGATATTATGGGCGTGATTTCCACCAACGCCCTCGAGCTTGGCGTCGACATCGGGCAGCTGCAGGTGTGCATCATGTCCGGCTATCCGGGCTCGATTGCAAGTGCCTGGCAGCAGGCCGGGCGTGCGGGACGGCGCCAGTCGGAGTCGCTGATCGTCATGATCGCAAGCTCCAACCCGATCGACCAGTACATGATCCAGCATTCCGATTACTTTTTGGAGAAAAACCCGGAAACCGCGCGCATCCATCCCGATAATCTGATCATTCTCGTCGACCATGTGAAATGTGCCGCCTTTGAGCTCCCGTTCCGGGACGACGACACATTCGGCGGCGTTGAGGTAAACGATGTACTTGAGTACCTGTCGGAGGAAAACGTCGTGCACCACCGGGGCTCCAAATGGTACTGGATGAGCGATGCGTTTCCGGCGCACGGCATCAGCCTGCGCTCAGCTTCGCAGGAAAACGTCGTCATCATCGACCAGACGGTGCCGTCCGCGTCCAAGGTGATCGGACAGATGGACCGCTTCAGCGCCATGACTCTGCTGCATGACGAAGCCATTTACATTCACCAGGGCGTGCAGTACCAGGTCATTTATCTGGACTGGGACGAAAAAAAAGCGTATGTGGAGGAGGTACGGGTCGACTACTACACCGATGCCAACATGGCCGTCGAGCTGAAGGTGCTCGAAGAGGATAAAACGTCCGACTATCCGTCGTACCACGCCGGCTTCGGGGATGTGATGGTACACGCCAAGGTGACCATCTTTAAAAAAATCAAGCTGGCGACGTTTGAAAACATCGGCTCCGGAACCGTGCACCTGCCGGAGGAGGAGCTGCATACAAATGCCTGCTGGCTCCATTTTCCCGAAGATACCGTCCAGGAGTTTGGGCGCGACACGCTGGAGCAGGCGATGATGGGGCTTGCGAATGTGCTCCGGCACACGGCGCCCGTCCGGGTCATGTGCGACCCGTCCGACATTCACGTGGTACCACAGATGAAGGCGACCCATTCGGAGCAGCCGACTATCTTTTTATACGACCGCTATCCCGGGGGCGTCGGGCTGTCTTCCACCATTTTCACCGACCTGCCCGACGTGCTGGGCGACTGCGCCTCGTTGATTGAGGCCTGTCCGTGCCAGGACGGCTGCCCGTCCTGCATCGGGTCGGATATTATGCTGAGCGGAAACACGAAAGCGACCGTGCTCGCATTCATTCACCGGCTTCAGGCCGAACAGGAGGTGAGTACCGACCGTGAGCATGAAAAATAAACTCAAACGAATGAAAACGCATTTGCAGGAGGAAGCCCCTTCTGCTCCCGCTCCTACCGAAGAAAAAAAGGGGGAGGAGGGAGGGATTTTGCACCTCGACGAATGGGAAGCTTTTGGCGCGGTGCCGAAGCATTACGACGGGGAAACGATTTTAAAACGGACCGTGACGTATCCGCTTGACTATATCCACGGCAGCGCCTCGTTTGGCGAGCTGTTTACCGTGTTTGACCGCTGGAAGGAGGAGCCCGCGTTTCATCCGCTGCACCCGGAGAACCGGAGGCCGGAGGACCTGCTGTTTTTTGATACCGAGACGACCGGGCTGAAAGGGGGGGCCGGCACCACCATCTTCCTGCTTGGCGGCGCCCGGGTGTACGCGGACCGGGTCGAGGTGTCGCAGTACTTTCTCCCCGGGCCGGAGCACGAGGTGGCGCTGTATCATTATTTTTTAACCGAGTGCTATTCCGCCGAAAACCTTGTCACCTACAACGGCAAATCGTTTGACTGGCCGCAGGTGCAGACCCGGCATACCCTCGTGCGCAACCAGGTGCCGAAGCTTCCGGCCTTCGGCCACTTTGATCTTCTGCATGCGAGCCGGCGCCTGTTTGCCGAACGCCTGGAATCGTGCCGGCTGAGCGTGGTGGAGCGGGATATTCTCGGGTTTGTCCGCCACGACGACACCCCGGGCTACCTCGCGCCGATGCTGTACTTTGACTACGTGAACGAAGGGCTTCCCGAGTTTGTGACCGGCATCATGGAGCATAACGAGCAGGATATTTTGTCATTGATCACGCTTTACATTGATATTTCCAAACGAATTCTCGCTGACGGTACAAGTGAAAAACAATCGCTTGCCGTCGCCAAATGGTTTGATCAGCAGAAGGAATGGACGAAAAGCGCCCAGCACTACACCGCAATGGTCGAAAGCGGGGAAGAGGACGGCGAAACGATGCACCGCTACGGCGTCAATTTAAAGAAACAACAGCGGCAGGCCGAAGCCATTCCCTGGTTTGAAAAGGTCTGGGAGCGCAACGAGGATTCGCGGTATACGCTTGAGGCCGGCGTGGAGCTTGCCAAATGGGAAGAGCACCAGGCGAAAAACCCCGAACGGGCGCTGTTGTACGCCGCAGGGGTTCAGAGCAAGGCCGAACGGGCAGGGATCACGCTTCCGGCCGGGCAGCAGGCGGACCTGCACAAACGGCTTGAGAGGCTGATGAACAAACGGGGGCGGACGTCTTGAGGCGGCTCGCAGCGACCGGATACAAGCCGGCAGAGCTCGGCATCTTCAAAGACGACGCCCCGGAGATTGCCTACATTCGGAAAACGCTCGAAAAGCGGCTGCGGGCGCTGATTGAAGAGGGAAGCGAATGGCTGATTATTTCCGGACAGCCCGGCGTGGAATGGTGGGCGGCTGAAGCATGGAACAGCTTACGGGAGGAGTATGACCATATTCAGCTCGCCGTGCTTGAGCCGTTTCTTGAACAGGACTCCATCTGGCCGGAGCACGTCCGCACCGCTTACGCGGAGCTGAAGCAGAGCGCAGACTACGTGGACGCGATTTCCAAGCGCCCGTACGTCAATCCGTCGCAGCTGAAGGCCAAAAACGACTTTATTATTTCCCATACGGACGCTCTTCTGATTTTGTATGACGAGGAGCAGGAGGGCGTGCCCAGGTATATGCTTGCCTCCGCCGAACGACGGCAGGAGAGCGATCATTACCCGGTCTATACCATCGTGCCGGAGGACCTTGAGGAAACCGTGCGCGAGGAAGCGGAACGGGAGTGGGACGGATAGTCCCGGGAAGGAAATTGACTTTTTTTATGTATTCTGAAAGAATATAAACAGATAAATACGCGGTTATCCGCCCGGCAGGTGCCGGTGGCCGCGAATGTATCATACAAATAAAGCAGAGGTGGTCCTTGCTGATGGAACAGACACAGTTATCTGCCAAAGACATTTTAGACAAAGATTTTAAAAACAGTGTCAAAGGCTACAACAAAGACGAAGTCGACCAATTTTTGGACATTATTATTCAGGATTATGAACGGTTCGAACAGAAAGTGCGTGAGCTCGAAGACCAGCTGAACCGCTCGCCGGAGCAGCGGACCGCCGCATCGCCGGAAGGGGATTCCCGCTACCAACGCACCGTGACGTCGTCGACCTCCACCCGGTCCGAAAGCGGCGCCGGCAGTACGGACACCGCTTCGAACACCACCGCAGCCGAACCGGCCGCCGGGACAACCAATTACGATATTTTAAAACGGCTCTCGAACCTCGAAAAAGAAGTATTCGGCAAGAAACTATACGATTAAAGGCGGGGACGCGGGCATATGCGGACGATTCATATTGACGGAGCGAGCGCCGGACAGCCCGGGCCTTCCGGTATCGGCATATTTGTGAAGCACGATGACGGCAGCGTGGAGGAATTTTCCCGCCCGCTCGGCTGCCTCACCAACAACGAAGCGGAATTTGAAGCGTGTGTGCAGGCGTATGAGCTCTGCCGCGAGCGCGGCTGGCATTCGGCCTCGATCCGGACCGATTCGCAGCTTGTGAATGCGTCGGTGGAAAAGCGGTTTGTGAAACGAAAGCTTTATCAGCCGTATTTATCCAAAATCCTCCGTGCCGAAGAGGAGCTGCCCCTTTGTTTTCTCAAATGGGTGCCCTCCCGGGACAACCGCGCGGCTGACCGGCTGGCCAGACAGGCCGTGCTCGCTTCGGGCAAGACCGATCGCTGCTGATTCCCAGTTTCTTTGCTTGCTTCTTCTGCCCGGAACCGATATAATTGCACCTGGCCATAAAGAGCCGGGATTCGTTCAGGTAATCGCTGTATGTACCCATACAGAGGAAAGTCCATGCTCGCACAGCCTGAGATGGCTGTAGTGTTCGTGTCTGACGAAACCATAAGTCAGAGCAGCTTCGTTTCGGAGCTGACGGCGGGGAAACAGCCTGTGTCCGTCGGGATATGGCTGGAGTCCCCTGAACAGTGCCACAGTGACGTAGTCCGGCTGGAAACGGCCGGAGTGGAACGCGGTAAACCCCTCGAGCGAGAAACCCAAAATTAGGTAGGGGCGCCTTTCGGAAGAAATTCAACGGAACGAAAGGGCAGAACTTTTTCTGCAGATAGATGATTACCACCCGAGTGCAAGGTGAACAGCCGCTGGCAGCACAAGGGAACAGAACATGGCTTACACGAACGGTCCCGGCTTCTTGAAGCAAAACCCCTGGAGTATAATTCAGGGGTTTTTTTAGTAGATATGAACGGACCTTTACGTCCAAGGAGGAACCTATGACCCAACCAACATACACATTAATCGCTACGGCGACGATGGGCCTTGAAGCCCTGGTCGCCAAAGAAATCAAAGCGCTCGGCTACCGGCACCTGCGCACCGAAAACGGCCGGGTGGAATTTGAAGCCCCCGCTGAAGGCATTGCCCGGGCCAACCTGTGGCTCAGGACCGCCGGCCGGGTGAAAATCAAGATTGGAGCTTTTACCGCCGAAACGTTTGATGAGCTGTTCGAACAGACGAAGGCCCTTCCGTGGGAGCAGTTCCTGCCCGAAAATGCCGAGTTCCCCGTCAGCGGCCGATCGGTCAAATCCACGCTGTTCAGCGTGTCGGACTGTCAGGCGATCGTCAAAAAAGCCGTGGTGGAACGGCTCAAGCAGTCCTACGAGAGCGAATGGTTTCCAGAAAACGGATCGCTTTTTAAGCTCGAGGTGGCGCTGCATAAGGACGAAGCCGTGCTGTCGCTCGATACGTCCGGGGCCGGGCTGAACCAGCGCGGCTACCGGGAAACGCATGCCCAGGCGCCGCTCAAGGAAACGCTGGCAGCAGCCATGATTATGCTTGCCAACTGGCATCCGGACCGCCCGCTCGTCGATTTATTCTGCGGCTCGGGCACGATCCCCATTGAAGCTGCCATGATCGGCCAGAACATGGCCCCCGGCGTGAACCGCTCGTTTGCGAGCGAAACGTGGCCATGGGCCGAAGCCATGCAGTGGGAGGCGGCGCGCCAGGAAGCCGAGGACCTCATCCGCGACAACCAGCCGCTTATGATTACCGGCACCGATCTGAATCCGAAGGCCATCGAAGTTGCGGAGGAAAACGCCAAAGAAGCCGGCATGTACGGCCTGATCACGTTCAAGCAGATGGCGGCGCGGGACTTTAAGCCAAAGAGCGAGTACGGCGCCGTTATCAGTAATCCGCCGTACGGGGAAAGAATCGGGGAAATGGAAGAGGTGGAGGAAATGTACCGGGCGCTCGGCCGCATCGCCCGGGATACACCGACCTGGTCCTACTACGTGCTCACGTCCCATGAACGGTTTGAATCCCTGTTCGGCCGGCAGGCGACCAAACGGCGCAAGCTCTACAACGGCAACATCAAAACGGATTATTACCAGTACTGGGGGCCACGGCCGCCCCGCCCGTCCTAATTGTTCGGGTGATCGGTATCCCCGAGCCGGGGGTTGTCAAAATGGAGGTAGTCGATGGCCGGATGATAGCTGATGGTCATGCCGTCGAGGTACCACTGGTCCTGCGGTTCCACAAAAAAACGCAGACCGCCCGCTTCCGTCTGGTAACTGGTGGCGGACGGGTCCCCGGGCTCCACCCCGATGGAAAACCCGCCGGAACCCACACCGCCGATGCGGACAAACAGGCGTACAGCCGCCCCTTCGGCCAGGTCCATTTCCTGCTTGTAGTGGCGGCCTGCTTCTTCCGTAATTGTCATTTGCATACGTATCTTTCGCTCCCTTCCACTCTTTGTTATATCATGAAGGAGAGAGTCACACCAAACAGAGTTCATAACAAGGAGGAATCACGATGCCAGATTATGTACAGATCGAAAGGGATTTTTTGACCGAACAGCGCAGCCTGGACGCTTACAATCAGGCGCTCAGCCTGCTCGGATGGGACGCACGGACCGGAGCGCCCAAAAAAGGGGTGGAGGAACGCTCCGAAGTAGTGGGGGCGCTTGCCACCGAGCTGTTTGCCCGGAAAACCTCCGGACGCCTGAAGGAAATGAGCCAGTATCTGCTTGAGCCGGAGGCAGCCTCGCAGGTGTCTGCGGTCACCAGGAGAGCCGCGGAGGAAACGCTCACGGAAGTGGAACGGATGGAGCGTCTGCCCCGCGACGAGTATCAGGCGTTTACGACACTTACATCCAAAACGGAATCGTACTGGGAAGAGGCGAAAGCGTCCGGGGACTTCGAAGGGTTCCGACCGTACCTCGAAGAAATCGTAGCCTACCAGCGCCGGTTCGCGGATTATCTCGGCTACGACGGACACCCGTACAACGCGCTTCTGCATGACTTTGAGCCCGGCATGACGGTCTCTACCCTGGATACGACCTTTTCCAGGCTCCGCGACGGCCTGATGCCGCTTGTGGAACAAGTAAAAGCAGCATCGGTGGGGCCGGACACATCGTTTCTGCATGCCCATTTTCCGAAGGACCGGCAGCGGGCCTTCAGCGAGCATGTGCTCCGGCAGATGACGTACGATTTTGATGCCGGCCGGCTTGATGAAACCGTGCACCCGTTTGCCGTCGGCCTGAACCAAAACGACGTGCGGGTCACCACCAAATACGACGAATCCGACTTCCGCACCGCCGTCTTCGGCACGATCCACGAGGGCGGCCATGCGCTTTATGAGCAAAACCTCGGTGCAGATCTGGCCGGAACGATTCTGGCGGACGGCGCGTCGATGGGCATCCATGAATCGCAGTCGCTGTTCTGGGAAAATTTCGTGGCGCGGACCCGCTCGTTCTGGGAAAACAACTACGGCAGGCTCCAGGAGCTCAGCGGCGGCCAGTTTCAGCACGTGCCCCTCGACGATTTCTACTTTGCCGTCAACAGCGTCGAACCGTCCCTGATCCGGATTGAAGCCGATGAAATGACCTATTCCCTGCATATCATTCTCCGCTACGAGCTGGAAAAAGCCCTGATCGAAGGCAGCCTGCAGGTGAAGGACCTGCCGGAAGCCTGGAACGAAAAAATGAAGCAGTACCTCGGCGTTGTGCCGACGAACCACTCAGAGGGGGTACTGCAGGACGTGCACTGGGCGGACGGCGCCTTCGGCTACTTCCCGTCCTATGCGCTCGGCTATATCTATGCGGCCCAGCTCCAGCAGGCCATGATGCGTGACCTGCCGGCATTCGATGATCTGATCACAAGCGGTGACCTCGCACCAATCCGGCACTGGCTGACCGAGCACGTGCACCAGCACGGCCGGATGAAACGGCCGGCCGACATCATTGCAGCCGCTACCGGGGAAGGGACCAACCCGGAGCCGCTGCTTGCCCACCTGTCTCATAAATACCAGAGCCTGTACCGCTGGTCCTAATCCCGCTGCCCTATGCAGCGGGGGTTCCGCCCCGGGACGTTTGAAGGATGCACTTTTGTGAAATAAAGTAGAGACTCTAATAATTTAGATGTCCCTTGCAACAGAACCATAATAGGGGGATTGGCATGATTACATTCACTGACATTGCAAAGACGTTTCCCGGTGCCGACGACCCGGCCGTTCAAAACTTTAACGCCACGGTCGAGCAGGGGGAATTTTTCGTCTTGATCGGCCCGAGCGGGTGCGGCAAGACGACCACGCTGAAAATGATCAACCGGCTGATCGAACCAAGCACCGGCACGATCCGGATTCAGGACAAGGACATCCGGGACTGGGACCGCCATGAACTGAGGTGGAACGTCGGGTACGTGCTGCAGCAGATTGCTCTGTTTCCGACGATGACCATTGCCGAAAACATTGCGGTCGTTCCGGAAATGCGGCGCTGGAAGAAAAACGAGATCAAGGAACGCGTCGATGAACTGCTGCAGATGGTCGGCCTCGACCCGGATACATACCGCAACCGGAAGCCGTCGGAGCTCTCCGGCGGCCAGCAGCAGCGAATCGGGGTGATACGGGCCCTCGCCGCGGATCCGGATATTATCCTGATGGATGAGCCGTTCAGTGCCCTCGACCCGCTGAGCCGGGAACAGCTGCAGGAGGACATCCGCGCCCTGCAGCAGAACATTCAAAAAACGATTGTTTTCGTCACCCACGACATGGACGAGGCGCTTGCCCTCGGCGACCGGATCTGCCTCATGAAAGACGGTGACATCGTCCAGATTGGCACGCCGCGTGAGCTGAAAAATGAGCCGGCCAATGATTTTGTGCGAGACTTTATCGGAGACCGCCGGGACGAATGGGACACCCCGGTCCGTTCGGTCATGAGCGGCCGCGACAGCCAGTACATTGCAAGTGTCCATGACATGCCCGAAATGCCGCTGTATCCGGCTCCACTGTATATTTTCGACCAGAACGATACGTTTCTCGGCCGCCGGGACGGCGACTCCATTGCGTCCCAGAAAACCGTGATTTCCCCGGATCATGTACTGTATGACGCCCTCAGGACCTTTAATGACACTGATGCCGAAGCGCTGCCGGTACTCGAAGAAGGACGGCTCGTCGGAGCGCTCAGCTATAAGGACGTGATGCAGTTTCTGCAAAAAGCGAAACTCGCATCTGCAGGAGGTGACACAGAGGCATGAACTTACTCGAAAATACGTATCAGCTGTTCACCGACGAGCAGGGACAGTTCTGGACCCTCGTCTGGGAGCACGTCAACATGAGCCTGATTTCGCTTCTGTGCGCCTCCTTTATTGCGGTTCCGGTCGGGGTGCTCCTGACCCGTCGGCGGTCGATTGCCGAGCCGATCATCGGGATCGCCGCGGTGCTGCAGACGATTCCGAGTCTCGCCCTGCTCGGGTTCATGATTCTCATTCTGAACCAGATCGGCACCGTGCCGGCTGTGGTCGCTTTGACCGCCTACGCGCTGCTTCCGATTCTGCGCAACACCTACACCGGCATCGCCGGCGTGGACCCGGCCCTCGTGGAAGCGGCCACCGGCATGGGGATGAATTCCTTCCGGCGCCTGCGTAAAATTGAGCTGCCGATGGCCATGCCGGTGATCATGGCCGGCATCCGGACCTCGATGGTGCTGATCGTCGGGACCGCCACTCTGGCAGCTCTGATCAGCGCAGGGGGCCTCGGCGATTTCATCATGACGGGCATCGACCGGGCGGACAACGCCTACATCCTGCTCGGCGCCATTCCAGCAGCCCTTCTGGCTCTGTTTTTTGACCTGGTGCTGCGGATCACGGAACGCACGTCCCAGGGCAAGGCACTTGCTCCCGTGGCTATTGTTCTCGGCGTGGCGCTGTTAGTCGTGATCACGCCAGCGCTTGCCTCCAACCAGCAGGAAGAGCTCGTCATCGGCGGGAAGGAAGGGGCCGAGCCTGAAATTCTTGCCAACATGTACTCGCTGCTCATTGAGGAAAACACCGACCTTGATACGAGCGTTGACGCCGGGCTAGGGAGCACAAGCATTGCGTTTAACGCCCTGGAGTCCGACGATATTGATATTTATCCGGAGTTCACCGGCACCGTTACCGCCAACCTGTATGACCAGGGCGTGCCGGCCGGAAGCACCCGGGAAGAAGTATACGAGGAAGCGCGCACCCTGCTTGCCGATGACGATCTCGCCTATCTCGAGCCAATGGAGTACAACAATACGTATGCTCTGGCGCTCCGCGAAGAGGAAGCCGACAACCTTGGCGTTGAAACCATTTCCGATCTCGAGCCGCATACCGATGAGCTTGTACCCGGGTTTACCTTTGAATTTGCCGACCGTCAGACCGACGGCTATCCCGCGATTGTCGACACCTACGGCTTCGAGTTTGACGAAGTGGAAACCCTTGATGCCGGCCTTCGTTCCAATGCTCTGCAGGAAGGCCAGATCGATTTGATTGACGCCTACTCCACCGATGCGTATATCATAGAGTACGGGCTTACCGTACTCGAAGACGATGAAAATGTATTTCCGCCGTACCAGGGGGCTCCGCTTTTAAAGCAGGAAACCCTGGATGACAACCCTGGTCTCGAAGAAGCATTAAACCGCCTCGGCGGCCAGATTACCAATGAAGAAATGCAGGAAATGAACTACGAGGTGGACTACGAAGGCGCCGACCACCGGGAAGTAGCCCGGGACTACCTCGAAGAAAATAACCTGCTTGGCAGCAACTAACAGGCAGTAGATTCGTATCTCAAGGAGGGACAACCAATGAAAAACCCTGAACGACAAGAAATACGGGCCATTCTCGACCGAAGCAAACGCATCGCGGTCGTCGGCCTGTCGGATAACCCGTACCGGACGTCCTACCAGATCAGCAAAGTCATGCTTGAAGCGGGCTACGAGATTATTCCGGTCAATCCGACGGTGGAAAAAGTCTTTGACATTCCGGCCGTCGACTCGCTGAAAGACATTGAGGGCCACATTGATATCGTCAATGTGTTCCGCCGCAGCGAGTTCCTCAAAGGCGTGGCCGAGGAAGCAGCCCAGGTGGACGCAGACGTATTCTGGGCCCAGCTCGGCCTGGTGAGCGAGGAAGCGTACGATATTGCGGCCAATGCAGGCATGACGGTGATCATGGACCGCTGCATTAAAGTGGAGCATGCGATCGCGTAAGCACCGATTATACCGAACAGCATCCAACCTTGGCGGGACTTTCCTGCCAAGGTTTTCCTGTCTGCAGAAGGGATGGCCCCGAAATTGAAACATATGTTCCCGTTCATTGACAAACTGTGTTAGTATGAAATATAACTAGAACGGAGAACGAAGAAGGGAGAGACAGGAGTGGCAGCAGATAAATCCTATCAATATAACGATGAATCCATTCAAGTACTGGAGGGGCTCGAAGCGGTCCGGAAACGTCCGGGCATGTACATCGGCAGCACGGACAGCCGCGGGCTTCACCATCTTGTTTTTGAAATTCTTGATAATTCGGTCGATGAAGCGATCGCCGGCTACGGCAGCGTGATCGAAGTGACGCTGCACAAGGACGGGAGCGTCTCTGTATCCGACCACGGCCGGGGCATGCCGACCGGCACCCACAGCTCCGGCAAGCCAACTCCAGAAGTGATTTTGACCGTGCTTCATGCCGGCGGGAAATTCGGCCAGGGCGGCTATGCTACAAGCGGCGGGCTGCACGGCGTCGGTGCCTCGGTGGTCAACGCTCTGTCGGAATGGCTTGAAGTCACTATTTACCGGGACAACCAGATTTTCGAGCAGCGCTTTGAAAACGGCGGCCGTCCGGTGACGACCCTTGAACAGAAGGGAAACACCAAAAAAACCGGGACGACGATCCGGTTCAAGCCGGACGCTTCCATGTTCAATGCGGTGCACTACCAGTTTGATGTGCTGGCAGAACGTCTGCGCGAAGCTGCGTTTCTGTTGAAGGGCACAAGCATCCGTCTGCATGATAAGCGTGACAAAGAACCGGTGACCGAAGAATTTCAGTTTGACACCGGCATTCAGGCGTTTGTGGAGTATTTAAACGAAGACAAGGAAACCCTGCATCCGGTCGTGTCCTTTGAAGGGAAGGCCCAGGATATCGAGGTGGACTTTGCGTTTCAGTTTACCGACGGCTATACGGAGAACATGCTGTCGTTTGTGAACAACGTTCGTACCCGCGACGGCGGTACGCATGAGTCCGGCGCCCGTTCGGCGTTTACCCGGGTGCTCAACGAACACGCCCGCAAGCTGCAGCTGTTAAAGGAGAAGGATAAAAACCTCGACGGCAGTGACATCCGTGAAGGGCTGACCGCCGTGGTCTCCATCCGGATTCCGGAGCATCTGCTGCAGTTTGAAGGGCAGACGAAAAGCAAGCTCGGTACGCCGGAGGCCCGCTCCGCGGTGGATCAGTACATTACGGACCGCCTGACGTATTTTCTGGAGGAAAACTCGACGGTCAGCACAATGCTGATCAAAAAAGCCATCAAAGCCGCCCAGGTGCGGGAAGCCGCGCGCAAAGCCCGGGAGGAAGCCCGAAATGGTAAAAAGAACCGGAAAAAAGACGCGCTCTTGAGCGGCAAGCTCACCCCCGCGCAGTCCAAAAACCCGGACCGCAATGAGCTGTATCTCGTCGAAGGGGATTCGGCCGGCGGCTCGGCCAAGCAGGGGCGCGACCGTAAATTTCAGGCTGTGCTCCCGCTGCGCGGCAAGGTCATTAACACGGAAAAAGCGAAGCTCGATGATATTATGAAAAACGAAGAAATCCGCACCATCATCTATGCCCTCGGCGCCGGGGTCGGCACGGACTTCACCCTCGAAGACCGGAACTACGACAAGGTTGTGATTATGACAGACGCTGATACCGATGGTGCTCATATTCAGGTGCTTTTGCTGACGTTTTTCTACCGCTACATGCGGGAGCTCGTGGAATCGGGGAAAGTCTATATTGCCCTGCCGCCGCTCTATAAGGTCAGCAAAGGAAGCGGCCCCAAGCAAAAATCCGAATATGCCTGGGAGGAGAATGGCCTCCAGGAAGCTATTCAGCGCATTGGTAAAGGCTACGCCATCCAGCGCTACAAGGGCCTCGGGGAAATGGACGCCTCCCAGCTGTGGGAGACGACCATGAATCCGGACAGCCGGACCCTTATCCGGGTGACCGTGGAGGACGGCGCCCGTGCAGACCGCCGCGTATCCACGCTGATGGGCAATAAAGTAGAGCCCCGGCGCAAGTGGATTGAATCCAACGTGGCGTTCGGCATGGAAGAGGACTTGAATATTTTGGATAACACTGATTTGCAGATTATTAAGGAGGAACCGTAAGTGGCTGATGCAGAACAATACTTGGATCTTCGCCTCGAAGACGTTCTCGGCGAACGCTTCGGGCGCTACAGCAAATACATTATTCAGGAACGTGCCCTCCCGGACGCACGCGACGGATTAAAACCCGTTCAGCGCCGGATTCTGTTTGCAATGCTTCAGGACGGCAACACTGCGGATAAACCATTCCGCAAAGCAGCAAAAACAGTCGGGAACGTCATCGGGAACTATCATCCGCACGGGGATTCCTCCGTGTATGAGGCCATGGTGCGGATGAGCCAGGAATGGAAGGTGCGCGCCCCGCTCGTCGAAATGCACGGCAACAACGGCTCTGTCGACGGCGACCCGCCGGCGGCGATGCGTTACACGGAAGCGCGTCTCGCGAGCGTCTCGTCCGAACTGCTGAAAGATATCGAAAAACAGACGGTGGAGCACGTAACCAACTTTGATGACACGCAGGAGGAGCCGACGGTTCTGCCGGCGAAATTCCCGAACCTGCTGATCAACGGATCCACCGGCATTTCCTCCGGCTATGCGACCGATATTCCGCCGCATCAGCTGGGGGAAATTATTGATGCCGCGGTCGCGCAGCTCGAAAAGCCGTCGGTATCAACCGACGAACTGATGCAGTACGTGCAGGGACCCGATTTTCCGACCGGCGGTGTCATTCAGGGCAAGGACGGCATCCGCCAGGCGTATGAGACCGGCCGGGGGAAAGTCGTCGTCCGGGCCAAAACGAGCATCGAGCAGGTGCGGGGCGGACGGGAACAGATTCTGATTACCGAGCTGCCGTATGAAGTAAACAAGTCCACGCTCGTAAAGAAGATGGATGAACTCCGGTTTGACCGTAAAGTCGACGGGGTCGCCGAAGTGCGTGATGACACGGACCGGACCGGCCTCCGGGTCGTCATTGAACTCAAAAAAGATGCCGACGCCCAGAGCGTGCTGAACTTTTATTACAAAATGACGGACCTTCAGGTGTCGTACAATTTCAATATGGTTGCCATTAATGACCGGACCCCGCAGCTGATGAATTTAAAGCAGCTGCTTGATGCCTACATCAGCCACCGGCGGAGTGTCGTCACCAATCGCTCCCAGTTTGACCTCAACAAAGCGGAGCAGCGCCAGCATATCGTGGAAGGCCTGATTAAGGCGATCAGCGTACTCGACCAGGTGATTGATACGATCCGCCAGTCGGAAAACAAGAAAAACGCGAAGGGAAACCTGGTGGAGCAGTTTGTCTTCACCGATGCCCAGGCCGAGGCCATCGTGAACCTGCAGCTGTACCGCTTAACCAATACTGATGTTACCCAGCTCGAAAAAGAAGCCGGAGAGCTCGAAAAAGAAATCAAGCGGCTCCGCGGCATCCTCTCGAGCGAAAAGAAACTGCAGCAGGTCGTGAAAAAGGAGCTGCAGGAAGTCAAAAAGCAGTATGACGACACCCGCCGCACCGTGATTGAAGCGGAAATCGAAGAGCTTAAGATCGACCGCGAAGTGATGATTCCGTCCGAGGATGTTATTGTGACCGCCACAGCAGAGGGCTACATTAAACGAACGAGCCAGCGCTCCTACGCGGCTTCAAACACCGAACCGCCAGGGATGAAAGAGGAAGACGCCCTGTTGTTTTTCCGCGACATGAATACAACAGATATGCTGCTGTTGTTTACGAAAAAAGGACAGTTTATCTACCTGCCGGTACATATGCTTTCCGAAATTCGCTGGAAGGATAATGGCCAGCATATCGGCAACATTTCCCCGCTTGACCCGGGGGATGCGCTGGTGGCCGTCGTGCCGGTGCAGGAGTTCACCGAAGAGGATTATTTTGTGTTTATCACCCGCCAGGGCATGATCAAAAAAACGGCAATGAACGCCTATCAGGCATCGCGCTACGGACGCTCCATGATTGGAGTAAATGTAAAGGACGGGGACGAAGTGCTTTCCGTGTACCAGACAAACGGGGAGCAGGAGTTGTTTCTCACGACCCATCAAAACTACGGTCTCCGCTTCCATGAACAGGAGGTTTCTCCCGTCGGTGTCCGCGCGGCCGGTGTCAAAGCGATTGATTTAAAAGACGGGGATGTGGTCACCGGGGCGCATGTAACCTCGGCCTATAAAACCGAGGATGCGGTCATGGTCACCCAGCGCGGCGGCGTTAAACGCATGAGTCTGGATGATATTCCAATAACGAACCGGGCCAAGCGGGGGGTCGTTCTCTGGAAGGAAGTTAAATCCAGGCCGCACCGGATCATCGCGAGCTATATTCTAAATGGCGAGCCATTTGTGCTGCAGGCCCGGACGAAAAATATGACGGTCACGATTGACCCGGCAAAATATCGGCGGGTGGACCGTTACAGCAATGGTTCCTATGTTATTGATACGAAAAAGCACGGAGTGATTGAAGCCGTATGGAAGGATATTCCGTACCAGTAAATCCCACTCCGATCACTTTCAAAAAGGACGCTGAACAATCATGAAAGCAGGAACACATGTGATCGGAGCAGTCACCGGCGGCCTGGCCGTCCAGTGGCTGACGCCGGTGCCTTTTGCCTTTTTTGAATGGGAGACCAGTATTTATGTCGCAAGCCTGGTTTTCGGGGGCCTGGCCCCGGACATTTGCCAGCCAAACTCATGGATGGGGAGGCGGGTGCCGGGCGTTTCCCATCTGATTTCGAAGCTGGTGGGGCACCGCACCTTTACCCACAGCCTTCTGCTCGTGCTGCTTGTCTTCATGGCCCTTGCCCAGTGGCAGGAAGGATGGGGACTCGCACTGCAGTGGGGCATCAGCCTCGGAATTTTAAGCCATATTGTGCTCGACATGATGACCACCAAAGGCGTCCATGTGCTGTTTCCGCTGCACTATGCCTTTCGGTTCCCATTTACGACAAAAACCGGATCCACCTTTGGCGAAGGGCTGATCAACGCCTTGCTCATCGCCGGTTTATTTTACGTGAGCTTTCAGCTGTTTTCGATTGATGTCACGCTGTAAACAAACATGCCAAAAAACCAATGAAGGAAGCATCAGTACAGAATGATACTGGTGCTTTTTATTTGTTTTGTCTCAAAACACGAAGTTATCTTTAGTATTGAAACAACATATCATTAACTTCCGATAATATATATTATGTTAACTAGAAATAAATGAATTACGTCAGGCTGTCATTTTAGCTTTATATCTCCGCCTTCCCTTTCAGGAATCAACTTTCCTATTCAGGCTTTGCCTTGAATCGTCTGTACTGTCACTCCGACAGGTTTGATAAATTCTATGCGGGTCGTTTCAACTGCGATAACTGATACCCTTCATGCTAAGCGTTCCCCGCCGGGCTCATTATTTTACACTGCGTGCATTCCTGTCCGCATCCAAAACAAACTTTTTAATTGTAATGACGGTTTCCGGCAGCTGATGAAAAGAATGATGCTGCTATGATACCAGCCATTTTCAGCGGCTGTTCAGATACTCTTGATGCGTGTCCTTCAGTTTCAGATTCGGTTCCTTTACAAGCATTTTTTAACCCGCTCCTAATAGCCGTTTATATCCCTTGCTATTTAATCAACACAAGCCCGTTTTCCGCTTTTTATTTGTCTCAAAATCAACTGAGACGATTCTTGCTTCCATTCATTTCCTGGTGCCATTTGAAACTCGAAGTGTTTTCTGGGTCCATGAGCAATAAAAAAGACCCCCGAAGGAGTCTTTCCAGGCCATTTCCGACATATCGCCGGAAAAATGACGTTCCCGCTCTGTAAAACCGCGGGTAAGTGCTGTTTTAATTGCCCTGAGACACCGCTCCCGCTCCGGGCCGTTTCAAAGACACGTACATGTCTCTGCGGGCAGTTAAATTGCTGAGAGCGCGCTGCTTATATTATAAAGAATCGTGCCAGCCGCTAATCCCTACCACGGCTGGTCGGTGATTTCCTGGACCGTGCCAATGTCTTCGCTGCGGTTGACCGTAAAGCTGATCTCGTCGCCTTCCTGCATCAGCACAGCGTCAGCATCACTGGAGGTGTTGTAGACATAAAGGGTTTCATCGCCCTCAAGCTTAAACTGGACAAGATTGGCGTCCTCGGCGCCGGACGTGATGACGACCCGGTCGACCGTTCCTTCCGCTTCTTCCCGGTCGGCTTCGCTCGCTTGCACGCCTTCATCGGTAGAGGCAAGCGCGGAGCGGTAATTTTCCAGCGCTCCCTGCGCGGTGTCGCCAAACGCGTATACGTCGGCATCATTCGCTTTAATGTAGGCGTACTGCCGGAACAAACCTGCCGGATCGAGCGTATTAACCACCCACGTCGCATTGCCGTTAATGTTGTACATGATTGGCATGCTGCCGGTCCATTCTTTCTCCGGGAACTGTCGGTTCACGATGCCGCGCGCTCCCTGGGTGTCCATCGCACCTGTATATTCCTCGCCGTTGTACAGACGAAGCTCTCCGGTGCGGGCGTCAATAAAGGATACGCCGAGCGTAGAGTCCGAGTCTTCATTCGGGCTGGTAAAGTCGGTAAAGTAGCTCATATTTCCCTCTGCATCAAAAACCGGTGTGACCTTATTCTCGGTTCCGTTTTCATTTGGAATCAGCACATCCTCTTTTCCAAACATGTAATTAAAAAGCCCCTGCCCGTATTTTCCGTACTTGTCGTTCATGTCACTCGCCATCGCCGGGCTGTACACACTTTCCACAAACGACGGAGCGTCATCAGGTTTGTACTTGGACGCGTCCCCTGTTTCAGGATCAACGATCACCACCTGCGCGTTGGTATGATCCGTGTGCCACGTTAAGGTGCGGTTCTGATAGACCGTTTGAACGTACCAGGGTTTCCCTTCCTCATCCACCTCCAGATAGGTGCTCCCGCTCTGGTACCAGGATGGAAAGGCGCTGTAAATCACCCGGTTCAGCTTCTCGTTAAAAAAGCTGCTGTTGGTGTACTGCATGGACGATTCCACAAAGGTCGGATTGTCGTTCGGGTCGACCGCAGAAATCTGGAAATATCCCGGCGTTCCATCACCACGAAACCAGCGGAACAGGTTCGTGTAATCCACATTGGCGACATACATCGGCTCCCCATCGATCACCTGGGCCTGAATGTCTCCAAAGTCATAAAACTGCGCGTTCTCTACTTCCGACATTGCTTTTTGCATTTTATTACGGGCGGATTCAGGCGCCACCTGCACAGGCGTCTCCTCCTCGGAAAACGAAGGGGGATTGTCCGCTACCTGGCTGTTGTTGTCGATCGCTTCGTGCGTCTCCCCGTAGCCAAACAGGCTCCGTACCAGAAGCACAATCAGAAAGAGAAGGATCACCGCACCGCCAAGAGCGGAGATATTGATGCTTTTATCAGGCACTCCTTCTCCTGAAGTCCTGGCCAGGGCGTAAAAGATGGCGCTGAACACCAGCAGGGCGACGAGGTTGGGCCCAGCCAGTGAAAGCATCGTCCAGGCCGGAAGGAAAAAATAGCTGGCAATCGCGGCTAAAACAAATGTCAGCCCAAGCGCAGGCAAAACGGATTTAACCAATAAACGCGGGCGGAGAATAGCAATAACCAGAGCGGCAATAAAAGAAAAAATCATTACAAGTAAAGCAGTCAGTAAAATAGTCAAAAAAACACTCCAAGCGTCATAGAATTAGGTTCGGTTGGCATCTGAGCGGCATGATCCGCCTGTTTAACCAGCGGTCTTAACCGTTTATATGTACTTTCATTGTAAAGCAGCAACGGGCACTTGTCTTATAGGGGAATTCCCGCCTTAGTACCTGACAGATTATCGTCTCCTTCCTCATAGGTGATAAAAAATGCTCCCGCTCCACCATAGCATGAGCGTCCATCGTGCCACTCGTATTTTTCAACCGCAGAAGCATCCAATCACTCTTCGGGGATTATGATCACTTTTGAGATAAATTACGAAACGCACACCAAAATCCCCTGTAAGCAGCAGAGGTATGTGCCCTTTTCTCCGATGGCTGCTGTCTATGGGATGAGATATTCGTACCCTGCTTAAAATGGAAATAAATAATCTTTCTCCCTGCAGAGCGGCATTCAGGCAAAAAAGAAATGACGAAGATATAGAAGCAAAGCATAAGTTTTATTGTATCAGCCATATCACTGTAAAAAAATGGTTGTCTATGTAAAATAAAAAAGCCCTGACGCCAGGGCTTAAAATTCAACTTGATCCTGATTGGTAACCACAAGCAGCGTTTTGCCTTTTTGCAGTTCTTCTTCGAGGCGCTCGGACTTTTCTGAATCAAAACCGAGCTTCTGCAGCTTAGTTAAAATGGTTTTCGTTTTCCCCCGGAATACGTTTTTCAGGCTTGTGCCGAATCCGACCACCTTCATTCCCACTTTTTTAGCGTCGGTATCTTTTCTCGCCCGGCGGTCGTGATCATTATCGTACGCCAGGATGTACATATCCTCGTCCCGGATCCCGTCATTGCGAAGTTTATCAATCGTTTCACTCAATGTTTCGTCGTTATGAAAAATCTTGAACTTAGGTTCCATTCGCTTCACCTCATTAAATTAGTATAAGTTCACTTAGGCATTGGATGCTTTTTTTAATTTTTTGATTGCTTTTGCCGGTTGTTGCGTCGAGGCTTTCGTGCCTTCAAATTTTTCTTCCTCGTACTCTTCTTCCTGCTCCCAGGCGTCTTCGGTTCCGCTGCTGTCAGAAGCTTCTGTAGCACTTTCCCCGGTTTCAGACGAAGGCTGCCCCCTGCTGTTCTCACGATCAGCAGGGGTCCGCTCAGGGTCATACGCAGGGCCCTGAATTTTTTCGCCGGTATGAATGACGGCTTCACCCACATGGTAGCGCAGAGTGTAAATTTTCTTTTTAATCTTTTTCGGCACCTTGGCCATTGCAAAGGCAGCCGCTGATACTTTGGCGGCCCGCTTGACGGTTTTCACCGTCCCCTTGGCTTTTTTCTCCATACCCTGCCCGGATTTAATGGCCTGGCTCAGCGGTTCCGGACTCAGCTTCCGGGCTTTTTTTGCGGTCTGGTTGACGTTTTTTTCTGTTTTTTTACCAATATCTTTGCGCAGCAATGGCAGCGCCCCGCCGATTAAACTGCCGGCAGCCATGAACGCGTAGGTAAGGTTGTCATTGCTTTTGGAGCTTTTCTTCTTGCTGCTCACTGTCCCACCGCCATTCAAAAGTATGATTGCATGTACCATACCCGTATCTGTTTGTTCTTAAGCCACACTCGTTTCATAAACATACTTTAGGTCCAGAGCCCGCGGGAACACGCTCCCGCTCAAGCTCAAACTAAAGAGGCGCCCGGCGGTTAATGTATTCATCCCATAAAAAAAGCGGCCCTGGGAGGGTCCGCTCTTCTGTCATGATATGCCGCCCGGTTTCGTAAAACCTGAAGCCATTACTCTTTGTGCCCCTCCGAATGCTCGAGGATCAGCGTGTTGTTTTCCTGGCGGATGTGCTTTTCCTTCAACAGCGAACCAACCGCCCGCTTGAACGCTGCCTTGCTGAGACCAAATTCCCTCCGGATGGTTTCCGGACTGCTCCGGTCCCCGAATGGGAGCGTGCCGCCCTCCCGCTGCATCCGATCCAGAAGCAGCCGGGCGTCTTCGCCGATCGCTATTTCCTTTGGCGGATACATCGAGGCGTTTAGCGACCCGTCCTCCTGGCGGTGGGTAATACGCGCCTTCAGTTCTTCCCCTACGCGCGGCCGGTGGGTCCAGTCCGATTCATGGATGAAGATTTTATAACGGTCTGCGGTTAATAAAAAGGCCCCGAACGGCGGTGAACTGTAAACCGTAGCATCGAGCCACGTATGGTGCAGCTCTGCGGGGGCAGGTGCCATCAGCTGCTGCACATCGTCTTCATTTGCCGGAAAGGCTCTCAGGCCGCTGGCTGTGTACTCCAGGTGCACAAACAGAAACTCTCCCGGAGCGGGCCAGTACGCTTCATCCTGCAGGTAATCATGCCGTTCCACCGGCGCCTTCCACCGTTCGTCGACCGCTACTTCGATGCCATGGCTTGCGTCGCTTGTCACGACTGCCCGCCAGGCAAAGCCTTCCTCTTCTACTTCCGGCAGATGCACATCCAGCCGCTTGTTTCCTTCTTCGTCAAACCAGCTGATCGCCTCCACCTGGTCCCCGGAGGAAAGCTCTTCGTCAGTATCTTCTTTATACAGTCGGGCAATTTGGGCTCCCGAAGCGAGAACATAGTACTCGCCTTTATCATTCAATACGTTCCATCGCTGCATGCGTGAGAATAGTTGTTTCAATGGATTAGTCCTTTCGTTGTTCAAAATGTTTGGATAAAGCGACAATCATGGCGCCCATCCGTTCGTTTTCCGGCACCACGTAGTCTTCAATGCCTCTTTCTTTTAACGCTTCCGCCGTTACTTTCCCGACCGCCGTCGGAACCACCTGGCGGCTGAGCGCTTCCTGCAGCTCTTCGGTGCGTCCTGCCTTTGCGGCATGCTGAAAGAGAGCGTGCACCTGAATGGCGGTTGTAAAGCAGATAGCGTCACTTTCTGCATTCAAAAGGTCTTCGAGGCATGCGGACGCCACAGCTTCTTCCGGAGGCGTATGCTGATACGGCAGAATGTCATACACGTCGGCTCCGTGATCTTCAAGGTACCGGCGGAGCCTCGGGTTTTCAATCCCGTGCAGCTGCACCATCACCTGCTTCTGCCGGAAATCGTGGCCGTCAAGAGCACGGATCATGCCTTCGGTCGTCCCGTCATCATCACGGGCCGCGATAGCGCAGTCCAGGCCTTTTAGGACATTAGCGGTCTTGTATCCCCGGGCCGCCACCTTTGTCTGCTGGATTTTTTGCACAAAAGCTTCCCGGAGTCCTTCCTCCTCTGCAATATCAAGCATTGCGTTCAGTCCCATGCCCGTCATGAATATGCTCCAGTCCACCGGCTGCTCCAGATAGGCCCGCATCGGAGCCCGAAGCTGTTCTTCATTTAAAAATGAGGTGCCCTGGAGCGGGTAGTTAAGCGGCTCTCCTCCCTGCCGCCGAATCAACTCTTCCATTTCCTCTGTTTTCCGGGATGCGGCAAGAATCACCTGCCGTCCGCTTAATCCTTTGGCCACCGAAATGCCTCCTTTGGTCTCTAACCGTTTTCTGCATTTACTATATCATGCTTTTTCTGTATCTGACAGCAGTGCCGATCTTCTTTTCTGCGGAAAACCGTCCCTTCCCCTGTTCATTTTGAACTGCTGCGTGTTAGTATGAAAAAGACTGTTATTTATAAAGGAGATATGAACATGATTGATGTACAAAACGTTGGGCTCCGGTTCGGGGATCAAATTTTATTTGAAGACGTTAATATAAAGTTTACTCCCGGCAACTGCTACGGCTTGATCGGGGCGAACGGGGCCGGCAAATCCACGTTCTTAAAAATTCTTTCCGGGGAAATTGATTCCCAGAGCGGAAATGTAATCATGGATAAAGATTCGCGGCTTGCCGTGCTGAAGCAGGATCACTTCGCGTATGAGGAATACACGGTTATCGATGTGGTCATTATGGGCCACAGCCGCCTGTATGAAGTGATGAACGAAAAAAACGAAATTTATATGAAACCCGACTTTTCCGACGAAGACGGCATGAAAGCTGCAGAGCTTGAGGCGGAATTTGCGGAAATGAACGGGTACGAAGCGGAAACAGAAGCTGCCCAGCTGCTGCAGGGCCTCGGCATTACAGAGAATCTGCATCAGAAGCCGATGTCTTCGTTAAGCGGTTCCCAGAAAGTGAAAGTACTGCTCGCGCAGGCATTGTTCGGCGATCCGGACGTTCTGCTTCTCGACGAGCCGACCAACAACCTGGACGTGCAGGCGGTTCACTGGCTTGAAGAGTTTCTGATCAACTTTGAAAACACGGTCATTGTCGTTTCCCACGACCGTCACTTTCTGAACCAGGTATGCACGCATATTGCGGACCTCGACTTTAACAAAATTGAACTGTACGTCGGCAATTATGACTTCTGGTACGAATCCAGCCAGCTCGCCCAGAAGATGGCCCGCGAGCAGAACAAGAAAAAAGAGGAACAAATTAAGGAACTGAAAGACTTCATTGCCCGTTTCAGCGCGAACGCCTCCAAGTCCAAGCAGGCCACCTCCCGGAAAAAAACGCTGGATAAAATTTCTCTTGATGACATCAAGCCGTCCTCGAGAAAGTATCCATTCGTGCAATTTAAGCCGAACCGGGAGCTTGGCAAGGACCTGCTGACTGTCGAAAATCTGTCGAAAACTATTGATGGTGTCAAAGTGCTTGATAACGTCAATTTCACCCTTAACAGCGGGGACAAAGTAGCGTTTGTAGGCGAAGAGGAAACGAAAAAAACCGTTCTGCTGCAGATTTTAGCCGGCGAAATGGAGCCGGACAGCGGCGACTACAAATGGGGACTGACCACCAGCCGCTCCTACTTCCCAAAAGACAATTCTGCTTACTTTGAAGGCCTGAACATTAATCTGGTGGACTGGCTGCGCCAGTACTCCCCGGACGATCAGAGCGAAACATTTATTCGTGGCTTCCTTGGACGTATGCTCTTTTCCGGCGAAGAAGTATTTAAAAAAGCGGATGTGCTTTCCGGTGGCGAAAAGGTCCGCTGCATGCTTTCCAAAATGATGTTAAGCGGTGCGAACGTTCTTATTATGGATGAGCCGACCAACCACCTCGACCTCGAAGCTATCCAGGCATTGAACAATGGCCTGAAGTCCTTTAACGGTTCGGTCCTCTTCACTTCTCATGACCATGAATTTGTTCAGACGATTGCCAACCGGATTATTGAATTCACTCCGGATGGTATGATCGACAAAGAAATGAGCTACGATGAGTATATTGAAGAGCAGTATGCTCGCGCGTAACGTTTTTATGTAATCTATCAAGCATCAGGGTGTTTGTCCCCTGGTGCTTTTTAATGTTCATTTATAATTTTGTATTTCTTAATTATGAAATTAATTTTTTGATTTAAATATGGTAAATGAAATTTTTATTTATTTAGAATAATTACCACGAACCTGCCCCATCCGCGGTAATATGCTGCTTTTAATTGTCTTCTGTTCGAGCGATTGCCTCGTGCACATGTTCCACAGGTACCGCGAGTCCGTATCGTTCCCCCTGATATTCTCTGCTCGCAAACACGACCCCGGCCACCTCTCCTGCTTCTGTCAGCACCGGGCTGCCGCTGCTTCCGTTGAACACGGGAGCTTCAAGCACCAGCTGATCTTTCTCCCTCTCAATGATCTCTCCCCGGTTGGCGACATCTGAAAAGCCGAGCGGATTCCCGATCACGATAACGTCCGAACCGGCAGGTGCACTCGTGTCCGCAAGTGTAACGCCGCCCCCTTCCCACTGCTCATTCATTGTCACAACGGCAAGGTCAGCCTGCTTATCTACAGCTTCCACTGCTGCTTCTGCAAGGTCGCCCTCCCTGGTTTCGACCGCTACACTGTCCGCTCCTTCGACTACGTGATAATTTGTAATGAAAACGCTGGCGTCTTCAACGAAAAAACCAGTCCCAAAAGACGTTTCCCCGTTTTCTATTGCCTGTATTTTCGTGACTGCCTCCTGCCACTGCTGAACATCCTCCTGCTTGGAAAGCTGATAAGAAGCGGTTAAAAAAGACCACGCATCCAAACGGAAGGTATCAATTAAATAATAGGCGGATTGAAAAACCAGCATCCCTGCCATCAGCAATGCTACTACCCTGAACAAACCACGGCGCTTATTTTTCGGCTTTCGCGCCGGACCCGGCTCAAAGTCTTCCGGATCCGGTTCACCTTCGAGGCGTTCTTCCCCTTCTTCGTCTCTTCTCATACACCTCTCCTTTTCCGCCTCTTCTCATTCTCTACTTCTGTATTATAATGAGAAAAAGGGACTTCCGCAAAAAGGAGGATTATCTTATGCATTTTCTCCAATCTTTCTTTAAAAAAAGCATTGAAGATAAAATCTATGACATCGCGGCTCAGCTGGCTTATTACTTTCTTCTCGCTATGCTCCCTCTGTTAATGCTGATGATCAGTATTATCGGATTTTTTTCCATCAATACAGACGATATCCTTTCGCTTATAAGCACCTATGTTCCGGGGGGCGCCTTTACGATTATTCAAAACAACCTAAATGCCATTTTAAATTCCCAGTCCGTAGGACTGCTGTCACTCAGTACAGCCGCTACACTCTGGCTGAGCCTTATGGGCACACTTGCCATTATCCGTGCAATTAATGCTGCCTACCGGCTAAAGCTTCCTTCCTTTGTATCCATGTTGGGAAAAGGCATCATTATCGTTTTATCTCTGCTGCTCGCTATCATTTTATCCCTCCTGCTTCCTATTTATGGTGAACCGCTCGGTGCTTTTCTTTTTCGCTTTATCGGCCTAGATGATTATTTCCTGCAGCTTTGGAGCTGGATTCGCTGGATCATCAGTTTTTTAGTCATAGGTGCGATTCTTGCCATGATTTACAAAGTAGTACCGAATCGTAAAACCACCTGGAAGGAATCCCTTCCCGGGGCTACTCTTGCCCTGTTCACCTGGCAGGCAGCTTCTTTTGGATTTTCATTTTATGTCAGTATCAGTGATTATTCTATGATATATGGCAATTTAGGCAATCTAATCGTACTCATGCTCTGGTTTTACCTTACAGGGTTTGCAATTCTTCTTGGTGGAGAATGGAATGCCTGTCTTCATGAAAGAGACAAAAAAGCTATTTGAGTATAACTTTTTTCAATCCTGTTTCCCTCCGGTGGACAGCAAATGTTCACGCCAGGATCCTGAAGGAATAAGTGGGTAACGTTCTGCCTGGGAAAGGGTGTACGTGTAAATCCACCCTTCTTTTTCTCCCCCAGCGTCTTTCACCCACACCCTTTCATATTCGTTCGCCTGTCCCGGCTGTTCATACTGCTCGAGCCAATCCAGTACGCTCATAGCCTCATCATCTATTTGTATCCATTCTCCTACAATATTCATTCCGTTTCCATCGACAACAATTGCAGGATACGGGCCTGTATTGTATAAAAACCCCTTCACTATTCCTTGTTTCGTTTCATATACACTGTTTTGAATGTAGTGATAATTGTTTAATTTTCGCAACAGAGTACCATATACAAATACTGTCTGCATTCTGGACCTCCTCAAATTGACAAACTTCATGTCTAAAGCTATAATAATCCTTAGTAAATTAATCAGAATAGTTAACTTTAAAGGAGGAAATGTTCATGCCTCAGGTTCCCCGGGTGCTTCCTGGCGCTGAATCACTTTATTTTCCTGGTGGTGAAACGGCTGTACTGGTCTGTCACGGTTTTTTAGGCACCCCGCAGAGCGTACAGTATGTATGCCGCCAGCTGGCCCAAAACGGCTTTACTGTTTATGCTCCCAGACTACAGGGCCATGGCACCTCCTATCAAGATCTTGGACGCTTTACGCACCAGGACTGGATCAAAGACATTCATACCGCGTACCGGTCGCTTCGCGCTAAACACAGTCGGGTTTTCATTGCAGGGCAGTCCATGGGAGGAACTCTCGCCCTTCACACCGCTGCTTTTTTTCAGGATGCTGCCGGGATTGCTTTAATAAACCCAGCCATAGACGTTCCGGAAATGGAGCGTGCAGTTACGCAGACGTCCTCTGCTTTCATTGAAGAAGAGCGACCTGATATCCGGACTCCTCAGGAAGAAGAAATTACGTATTCGTATGTGCCGACAGCGTCGGTATATTCGCTTCTTAAGTTAACTGCCGCCGTGCGCCCTCAGGTGCCTTCTATTTCATGCCCGGCGTTTGTCGCAGCCTCACGGATTGATCATGTTGTGCCTCCGGCAAATGCAGTCGCTATACATGAAAATCTTTCTTCTTCTTCCAAGTCATTTGAATGGCTTGAGCATTCCTATCACGTAGCGACGCTTGATGCTGACCGGGATTTCCTCTCCGAACGATTATCCTCCTGGGTGTCTTCGGTCGTTGCTGCTGATTCTTCTAATTCTCATAATTACATTATGTAAACCAAAAGGAGCTGCAGCGATTGCAGCTCCTTTTTACGCTTCTTCAAAGTAGTCTTTATAAAACCCGCCGATACGCCCGGTATTATCGATAATGAAAATGAATTCATCCGTTTCGTTTTTCACCGGGTACTGCTTCCCCGGGGTCAGCACGCTGTCGACCTTGTATTTGGCGGCTTCAGCATGCCGGCATGTCACATATTTTAGGGTTTCACTGTTTTTCCACTGCTCATGGATCATGGTAGGCCTCCTAATCATTTGAGTATTTTTTTATTGTAGCATATCACCTGCTGCGACGCCGTAATTGATACAAAAAAGCGCCCCTTCGAAAAGGAGCGCCTGCGATGGTTCTGAATTTACAGTACGAACATGCCGGCAATCGATGCACTCAGGAGCGATACTAAAGCCCCGGCTGCTACTGCTTTCAGTCCCATTTGGGCAATATCGTTGCGGCGCGTCGGCGCCAGCGAAGCGAAGCCGCCTAAAATGATGGCAAGGGATGAAAGGTTCGCAAATCCACAAAGCGCAAAGGTAATGATCGCCTGGGATTTTTCGCTGAAGGAATCAATCTCCGGTGCAAAGTTCGCATAGGCGACAAATTCATTCAGGATCAGCTTCTGGCCGATAAATCCGCCCGCCTGGAGAGCTTCACTCCATGGAACACCAATCATAAAGGCGATTGGGGCGAATACATATCCAAGAAGCAGTTCAATTGTAATACCTTCTGCTCCAAAGAGTCCGAAAAAGCCTCCCAGCAGAAGGTTTGCAAGAGCAATCAAAGCGACAAACGCAATCAGCATCGCCCCGACGTTCAAGGCAAGCTGCAGGCCGGTAGAAGCTCCACGCGCTGCTGCGTCGATCACGTTGTGGGACTCAGTATCCTTTTCCACTTTAATTTCATCCGTGGTGAGGCTGAGATCCGGTTCCGGGAAAATCACCTTTGCGATAATCAGACCGCCCGGCGCAGCCATAAAGCTTGCTGCAAGCAGATAATCCAATGGAATACCCAGTCCTGCATAACCGAACAGTACCGAGCCGGCTACCGACCCGAGCCCCCCGGTCATAACAGCGAACAGCTCGGACTTTGTCATATTCGGCAGAAACGGACGGACAACAAGCGGTGCTTCCGTCTGTCCAACGAATACGTTGGCTGCTGCAGACATGGATTCTGCTTTACTCGTTTTCAGCAGTGCGGAAAGTATACCGCCGATAAATTTAATAATTATCTGCATGACACCGATGTAGTACAAAATGCCGATCAGCGAGGAGAAAAAGATAATAACCGGAAGCACGGTAAACGCAAACGCGCCGGTCTCCGTAATGTCTTCCCCGAACAGGAATATGTACCCTTCCTGGGCAGAGTCGATCACGTTCTGCACGCGGACGACCAGCCACTCAAACGCAGTGCTTCCCCACGTGGATCCCAGCACTAAAAACGCAAATACGAGCTGGAACAAAAGCCCCACGAGTACAGGACGAAAACGGATTGATTTTTTGCGGGAAGATAGTAAAAAAGCTAAAAACAAAACAAAAACAATTCCCATCAATCCCCATAATATGTTCATATACCCACCACCATGTATGTAAGATTGATCTAATCCATAAAGAATAGATCAAAGTTAATGTATCAAAAGGAGGGCATGAAGTAAATAACTATCTCCTTTTATGCTTAAAAATTGTGTAATTTCTCAATTGTCAGTCAGGTTAGTCCGCCCGCAATAAGAAAGCGGTTACGAAATTCGAAAGCACTAAAAGTAGAAAACCCTGGTGCATTCGCCAGGGTTTTCTACATAGCATCAAATTTACTCTACACTTAAGCGGAGATCCGGTAAGTGATTTAAAATAAACTGAGCTTTATTTGTGTCTACCTTCATTTTAAACTGGCGGTAATATTTCAATGCTGTTTCAAAATGTGCAGGCATATGATGATATTCATCCATAACGCGGTCAAATGCGTCATAGGCAAGCATTAATGAACTGACCATCTCTGTAAGCGGTAAAATATATTTATCAGTGCCGTGATGCGGAGATGTGCACAGTGTCATCTGCTCTACCTGATCGTCAAAAAAAGCAGCTGCGTCCTCCACGTACGGACGGTACACGGATTGAACACTTTTTGCTTTTTCTTCAAAATACGAGCGCCATTCGCGGCAGAAGCTGATCATGTATGGAAGATCGTCCCGCGTAATAACGATATCAAAGCCTGCCTGGCGGACACGATCCATACTCATTGGTTCCATCTTCTCCTGGTGTAAAGGCAGATAAAAGAATTTGCGACGATACGCTTTCATGCTGCACCCCGTCTTTCTACTATTTTCGAGCATATTTTAAAATATTATAACATCTTGCTCCAGTGTTTCCTACTGTTTTCCCTTACTTTTTTCAGATTCGCCGTGGCTTATTTACCATTCGAAGGAAAAAGGCATGTCCGTATCCACAGCCCCCCGGATTTTCGTGATCCGCAGCGGCTCTTCGTTCAGCCATCCTGCAAACGGCAGAAGCACCGGATACCGGTTTCCGCCGATTCCAACGTATATCTTTTTTTCCGCGGGAATGTACTGGGCTGTATGAATAGTGCCGGACCAATGCTCGTAGTCATTCGAATAAATGGAGTCGGTATCATGATTAAAGCGGGCGAATGCGCTGTAAGCTGTTTCATGCTCCCAGTCAATGGAGCGGATGCGGGCTTCACGTTCCCGGGAATTGCCCATCAAGTGGCGATTTTCCTCCTGCATGGACGGCACGTTAAAATGATTGGTGCACGCTACTTCCCCTCCAGGACGCACAGCTGTACCCCGGGGAGACGCTTCCACTACTGCGCTCTCTCCGGAGGCATCCATCATGGAGTAGTTGAACGAGTGCCGGTGCGGAAGCTCCTGCAGAAGCCGCACCGCCTCTCCTGTAGTGCGGCACGTTTCAAGTACAATCCTGAGCAGGTTGGAGCAGACAATTCCGGGTTTTGGCTTAATGCGGTGGACGAAATGATACCCGATAGAAAGGCCGTATTCATTCATTGCATCCGATCGGCCGATAATCCGCTGGGCAAACCCCGCTGTAGCTGGTCCATTGACTGGCTTTGTGAACAAAAACCGCCCTTCATACGTACTCGGCAGGTAGTCATAATTTCGAATGTACATGCCGTTTGCCATTAGTCCGCTGCAGCCGGAGCGCACCTTCGATGCCTGATAACCGCTGAACTCATGGAGCACATCATGAAACGACCATTCAAGCCCTTCGGCCAGCCCCTTTAATTCTTCCCACAAACCGGGTACATACAGCTGATAAAGTTTTTTTACGTCTTCCACCGGCACCTCAAATTTTGCGAGTGAACGCTTCAAACGTTCATTATAATGGTAGCGAACAAGCGGTGTATGTTTTAAGTAGCGGCCCTGCTGATAACCGATGTCTGCGTAGGTTCCTTTGTACGCTTTTACGTCAACATGAATATTTTTCATCGATCTTGTGGACTCCTTTGTCCTGCTTTTCTGTACGCTTTTAAGTATAGAAAAAACAGACCCAATTATCGAATCATATGCACATCAGCATAAAAAAACGCCCAAAATACGGGCGTTTAAAAGAAATTTTTAAATTTTACAGGCAGGACCAGCGTCGTACGTCACTGATAAGTTCAAGGGTTTCGCTGTCGCGGAAGGAAGTCTGCTCTAGCGTTTCTTTAAACAGATAGATGACAATTGTATGGCGGTCCCGGTTGTCAATCATTTCTACGCCGGTTTTCCCTTCGTTACCGTGCACAATATCGAGATCCAGGCGTTTACTTACATCTTCAATGGAAGTTCTTCCTTTAGGAATATCAAGTACCACTTTCAGGAAGTTTTCCCTATCATCATTAATCATGCCCCAGCGTTTTCCGAACCAGGCCCGGCAGCCGGTCATACTTACTAACGTATATCCATACGGAGGAGTTGGGACGAGTTTTGTACTGGCCCATCCTCTTAATTCCATCGCATTTGACAATTCTTTCGCCTTTTCCTGAACGAATGTCATTTGATTTTCCTGTACTTCCATTTTATAGCCTCCTTAGAATCTCGTTTCACCGTTTGGTTCGCCTACCACTCCCCACGATATACATTCGTCCATGTGTGTAAATAAATATATCATAATCGAAAGCGGTTGTCGATAAAATGAAAGAAAATTCAAACAATGTTCTTTAATGCATTCAATGAGAATGCTTTTATTTATACCTTATTTTCATACTTTTAAAACATCTCGTAAAAATCGTACTTTTACTGTTAGAATACGATAGAGAGTGTTAATATAAGGAGATGAGTTTTTGAGCTGTTCAAAGGTGAAAGTTCGAGGCGTTTCTTTAGATGAAGAAACAAGATGCGCCCATTATCATACATCTGTCGATATTGTTGCCATGAAGTTTTACTGCTGCGGCCGCTGGTACAGCTGCCACGCCTGCCATGAAGAAAGTGAGAGCCACCCCATTAAACCATGGCCCTCTTCATTGTTTGCCGAAGAGGCAGTTTTGTGCGGAAGGTGCCGGCACACTATGAGCGTGTCTGCTTATCTTCATGCTGATCATCGATGCCCGAATTGTCAGGCGGCATTCAACCCAGGATGCCAGCGCCATGCTTCCATCTATTTTTCGCTGTCATAGGGCTGAGAAATTTTTGAAAACCATTAGGTCTTCCTAACCTTTCTTTTCAGTATAAATGCCTTTATTATAGATTAGTCGTCAATAGATGAGACGCTGGCGGAGTCAAATGACGTTCAAAAACTACTTAGATCATCCAGAAAGGAGTTTGACCCGACCCGTGAATGCACAAAAAATAACGTACATACTTGCTGCGGTAGTCGTTGCAGGACTACTCATTTACGTAGGAGTAACAAATTTTGGAGGAAGCGACCAAAGCGGCTCCGGTTCAGAAGAAGAAAGCGCTCAAAACGATTCCAACTCCAGCTCAGGCGCTTCGAGTGACATAGCCTCCGGATCCGACTATGAAGGATACGGAGTCAGTACGGATAACGAACTCGCCACAGATGCCGGCATGGAAATCCTTGAACAGGGAGGAAACGCAGCGGATGCTGCAGTTGCCACCTCCTTCGCCCTAACGGTAACTGAACCATACGGTTCCGGCATTGGTGGCGGCGGTTCAGCTCTTGTGATGAATGGACCGAACGCCGACCCTTCAGTATATGATTACCGTGAGGAAGCTTCCACCACTAACCGGGCTTTGAACGCAGCAGTACCTGGCTTTGTCAAAGGCATGGCTGCTCTGCACGAAGACCAGGGAAGCGGTCAATTTACGCTCGCTGAATTGATGGAACCGGCTATTGATTATGCTGAGAATGGCTATGAGATTAATAGCTATCTTGCCAGCCGCATGTATTATGCTCAACCGAGGTTAAATCAACAAAACTCTCCTGACTTCTTCGATGAGAATGGAAATATTCTTACTGAAGGTGATACACTCGTCCAGGAAGAATACGCCCAGACGCTCCGTACGCTTCAGGAGCAGGGACCGGAGAGCTTTTACAGTGCAGATGGAGCTATTTCTCAGCAGCTGACCACGGATTATTCACACATAACCCCGGAGAGCCTCGAGCAGTATGACGTACAGACGCCGGATGTGGCTCAGGGAACATTTGAAGGGCAAAACGTTTACAGCGCTCCTTCCCCTCTGTCCGGTGTGACTTTAATCCAAATGCTTGGCATGGGCGAACGCCTGAATATCGGCGAAGCGCTGCAGGGAAATGAAGCGGATTATATTCACACGATGAGCGCCATTACCCGGGAAGCTTATTATCAGCGCCTTGAAAACTTAGGGGATCCGGCGTTTAACGAAATCTCCACTGAGGAATACGTGAGTGAGGGTACTATCGACGACCTGGCACAAAATGTCCGGGAAGAGCGCCTTGATACCGAAGAACTTGAAACCGAGGTAGGGTACGAGTCTTCCGACGGGCAAAATACGATCACCCACTCCAGTACCACCCACGTGAATGTGATGGATGAAGACGGAAACACAGTAGCTCTTACAAACACGCTTGGTAATTTCTTTGGCAGCGGACAGACGTCCGGCGGTATGTTTTTAAACAACCAGCTGAACAACTATAACGAAACTGAGGCTTCCCCGAACAATATCGAAGTTGGCAAGCGTCCGAGAAGCTTTATTGCTCCGACCATCATTCAGGACCCTGAGGAAGGTACAGTAATGGGTGTTGGGTCCCCGGGCGGATCACGAATCCCAGTAGTTATGGCAGAAGTTATCTTCCGCATGGAATACCTTGACCAGAGCTACGAAGAAGCTTTCGCAGCAAACCGTTCCTTTGTGGACGTTGTGGAAGGTCAGGCAACACTGGCAGTAGAAAATGGCGATCAGGCAGAAAATGCTGAGCTTATTGAAGAAATCAATAACAAATACGGGGACCGCTACTTTATAGCCCCGGACAAAGGCCCTTCCTATTTCGGAAACGTCACGGCACTGATTAAAGATTACGACGATGAAGAGATGCAGGGTATCATTGACCAGCGCCGTGGAGGCTCTGCTCAGACTCAATAAAGGAGAAGTGAATGTGAACATTTTAAAGAAAATCGGCCCTTACCTCTTTTTGTTTGCTTTAGTACTGTTTATGTATTTCTTTAAGGTGGATGCTGAGTTGTCTACGACCGAAGAACTTGAAATCAACAATGCATTGAATACCCCACCAGAAGAAGAATTACAGGAAAGTTCAGATACACAGTAACTATTTTCTTAAATTAGCGTCTTAGTAAAGGCATTGTTTGCAGGAGTGTCTCTTGAACGCGAGAGACACTCTACGCTTGCAATGAGACGATTACTCTGGACAGAAGCGGGTATGGAATACTGTTGGTGTTATTTGACATTCAAAGGGAGACAATATTAGAGAGTACCAAGGAGGTAAAGCGTCGGATGTTATTATTATACGGTTCATGTATAGCGATCGCGGCAGTAGGCATTTTTGAACTGCGCCGGCACCAGAAAAGGGTCGAGCAGATTCCGCTCCGCGTTAATGTGAACGGCATTCGCGGCAAATCAACAGTAACCCGCCTGATTACGGGGATGCTGAGCGAGGCTGATTACAAAGTAGTTGGAAAAACGACAGGAACACAGGCACGGACAATTTACTGGGACCGAACGGAAAAGCCCATCGAGCGTTCACTCGAGGGGCCGAATATCCGGGAACAGAAAGAGATTTTGAAGCATGCTTCAAGTCTTGAATCCAATGCATTTGTCAGTGAATGCATGGCGATCAATCCGGATTATCAGCGCGTACTGCAGGAGAAATTTCTCCAGGCGAACGTCAGCGTTATTTTAAACGTATTCGAAGACCATATGGAAACTCTTGGCCCAACGCTGAAATACGTAGCAGAAGCATTCAGCTCCACGATTCCATACAATGGCAAACTTATTTTGTCCAACGGCCCTTACTTCCACTACTTCAGTGAAATAGCCGAAAAAAGAAATACAGAAGTGTATCTTGCCAATCCGGAGGAAATTCCGGACGGCTTTATCGACAAATTCGATTATATGCTTTTCCCCGAAAACATTGCTGCAGCCCTCGCTGTAGCTCGCGCGGTTGATATCGATAAGCGCACGGCTCTTTCCGGTATGCTTAATGCCAATCCGGATCCTGGTGCTCTTCGAATCGTTACTCTTGAAGACGGCAGCCGGGAACGTTCCCACTTCGTGAACGGCTTTGCGGCAAACGATGCCCGCTCCACACTTGAGATCTGGTCACGTGTGCGTTCGTCAAGCTACATGACCGACAACCCAATTATCATTATGAACTGTCGTGAAGACCGGGTAGACCGGACCGAAGAATTCACAAAGTATGTTCTGCCTTATTTACCGGCAGAGAAACTAATTCTTATCGGCGGAAGCGTGCGCCCAATCACCCAGGCTTTTGACCAGGGCGAACTGCCATTTAATTCCGTTATCAATTTGGAAGGCGAAGATGCAGATGCCATTTTAGCCCGGGTAAAACGGGAAGCTTCCCATTCACTTATTTTCGGAATTGGAAACATTCACGGTGCTGCTGAAGAATTTATGGAAAAACTTTATGATTCACCGGAAACACTCATTAGTAAAGTCGGCGAGGAGGCCATGTAACATTGTTTGGTACAGATCTTTATATCGCATTAGTCGTAGGAGTTATTATTAGTTTGATATACGCAGAAAAGACAGGAATTATGCCGGCCGGGCTGATTGCGCCCGGCTATTTGGCAATTGTTTTTGATCAGCCTGTTTTTCTGTTAACGATTTTTCTTATCAGTTTTCTAACGTATTTGATTGTTGCCCACGGATTGTCCCGTATTATGATTCTTTACGGACGCCGGAAATTTGCGGCCATGTTGTCTACAGGGATTGTATTAAAGCTGATCTTTGACTACTTTTACCCTATCCTGCCTTTTGAAATATACGAGTTTCGTGGTCTCGGGGTTATCGTACCGGGATTGATTGCAAACGCGATGCAGCGCCAGGGCGTCGTCCCTACCGTAGCAAGTACACTGGTTCTGACCGCTGCGACATTTGTAATCATCACGCTATACTATTTAATTTAGGGGTTCTTACATATGGCCAAGCGATTATTAAACTTCAAAGAAAAATATTTAGCCTATACCAAACGCCAGCGGCGGAAAGCTGGTAAACATGCTTTACTCGGCATTATCATTTGTTTGGTGGCAATGACCCTGATCCGTGTTGTAGAACCCTCTGCTGCTGAAAGCGAGTATGAGCAGGAGCAGGATACCATCTTTACTTCTGCTATGGTCGGCGACATGATGACCGGCCGCCACGTAGAGGAAGTCGCCGAGCAGGAAGGATACGAGTCACTCTTCCAATATGCAAAACCAACGCTCGAAGCTGCTGATTATACACTTGGTAATTTTGAAAACCCAATTGTAGATAATCCGGATGAAACCGAAGAAGCCGATAAGATTATTAACCTTTCTTCGAAATCAGGAGTAATTGAGGGAATGGAAGATGCCGGCTTTGACGCCGTTAATCTGGCGAACAATCATATGATGGATTACCAGTATGAAGGCTTGAATGAAACCCTGCAGGCATTTGAAAATTCCAGCATCGATATCGTTGGTGCCGGTACCAATGAGGATGAGGCCCACGGCTATACGTTGAGCACGCACAACGGCATGGATGTGGCAACTCTGGGCGTAAACGATATCACGTATGCGAACATGGAACAGGCTGGCCCAAATTCCCCGGGAATTTCCACCAGTCAGGATCCGAGTGCTTATATTGATGCTGTGCAGCAGGCTGATCAAGAGGCGGACCTGGTTATTGTGAACGTCCACTTCGGTCAGGAGTACGACAGTACGCCGACGACGCGTCAGCGTCAAATGACAGAAGCCATCGCTGATGCAGGTGCTGACGTTATTGTAGGAACTCACCCGCACGTGCTTCAGTCTGCGGAAGTATACAACGATACATTCATCATGCACTCCATTGGTAACTTCGTATTTGACCAGGGCTGGACAAGAACGAGAGACAGCGTTATCGCGAACTACTCTCTCGCCTCCGATGGTACAGCTCATCTGGAGATGCAGCCATTCCGGGTATTTGAAGCATCACCTCGTCCGGTTGAAAGCGCGTTCCATCGTGAGCGGATTTTCCGTCAGCTGACGAAGGATACACAAAACAAAGATGCCATTGTGGAAAACGGAGAACACCTCGTGTTTGAAGCTGATCACTCCAATGTAATTGACAGCATGGAGCAAAATGGTAATCAAGATAACAACCAGAACAGTACTCAAAATCAATAAAATGACGTTTTCGCACCTGCCGGTCTATACTGGCAGGTATTTTTTATTGTGAATTTTAAAATCATTAAATTACAGTAAATGAAATTTTTGTTTCTTCTATAAAAAAGCCCCTGATTTCTCAGGGACTACATCGTTTCCATCATGATAGTCGATCCATTACCTCCAGGGCTTGCCGGAGTCACCATCAGCCGTTTTGGCACACGCTGCTGCATGTCCGGCACGTGGCTGATAACCCCAACCGATAAATATTCCCCGTGAAGGTTTTCCAGAGCCTCCATTACCGTATCGAGCAGATCCTGATCAAGCGTGCCAAATCCTTCATCCAAAAAGAAGAACTCCAGCGGATACTGCCCTTTCAGCTGAATGGATGTTGAGAGCGAAAGGGCAAGAGCAAGGGAGGTTAAAAAAGTTTCTCCCCCGGAGAGCGTGGAAACCGGACGGTACACTCCTCCGTTTGCATCATCACGAATAACGAAAGCATTCTGCTCGTTTACTTCAATTGCATAGCGACCTCTCGTTAAGGCATGCAGCCGCTGGGAGGCTTCTCTTGTCACCTGCATCAGCTGTTCTTCAGCCAGAAACTCGACAAATTTTCTTCCCTTCATAATTTGATCGAGATCTGCCAGCCGCTCTTTTTCTGCCTGTCTCTCGATCCGGTTTTGTTCAAGTTCCTGATAACGTTCTACTTTTCGTTCAATATCTTCAAGCTTTTCTTTGATGCCGCCGAGTGTTTCTTTGTAATTATCCCACTTATCCGAAGCTTCGTTGTACTGCTGCTCTATTTTATTAAATGCCTCTTCGTTCACCTGTTCGTTTTGAAGCTTTGCCTGCAGCCGGTTCTGTTCGTACCGCAATTCTTTTTGTTTCGTGTCAAACTCTTCTACCTGACGCTGCAGCTCTCTTTTTTGATCTTCCGATAACGAATAGGCAAGTACCTCTTCTGGAGAAACAGTTGAGCCTTTCTGCTGTTTTTGGCGAAGCCATTCGTCTTCGGCTGCTTTTCGTTTAACTTCAGATTTTTGCAGCGATTCAGCGCTTTCTTTGCTTGAGGCTTTTGTGCGCTCGTATGCTCTTTCAGCTTCTCTCTGCAGCTCCTGCAGCTTTTCTTTTTCTGATTTAAGCGCATCCTCCCGCTTGGCCACCGCGTCTTTCCATTCCTGCTTGGTCCTTCCCCCAAGCTGTTCATTCAGCTTCTGTTCCGCTTCCTGCCTGGCCTCTATAGTCTGCTTCCATTCTGACGAGGCAACGGCCTCCCGGCTTTTAACCTCATAAAATTGGCGTTCCCGGACAGCTCGTTCGTCCCTTTTTTCCTCCAGATATTTCTGGCCGTTATCAATGCGCTCCTGGATACCTTTAATGGTCTCCCTGCGCTCTTTCGCCCGTCTGTATTCCTCATCAAATTGGTCCAGGCGAAGAGGAGTGAATGTCTGTTCCCACTGGTTTTTTTTCTCCTGCCACTGGTTTTGGAGCTGTTCAAGCTTATTTCCCTGTTCTTTAACCTCCGCTTCCTGCTCAGAGACTTTCACAGAAAGACGGTCTTTCCACCGGTTCCACTCTTCCCAGGAACGGTTCACTGCCTGCGTCTGCTCCTTTAGCCGGTCGATCGTCTTCATCTCTGCTTCCCACCGGGCAAACGCGATGCTTTCCTCTGTCTCCTCCGGGTGATCCTCCTCTTTCTGCTCTTCTCTGTACGAAAGCGATGAAGCCACATGCTGGAGGCCAACTTTCGTATGCTCCCAGGTCGTTTTCCACTGACGCAATGCCTCGATTTCTTCTTCTGTATGCTCCTCTGCTTCTTCTTCCGGGCTGGCAGCCGGGGCCGGGTGCTCTACAGCTCCGCATACCGGGCACGCTTCTCCGTCTTTTAGTTCTTCTGCTAACGCATGCAGCTGCCGCTTCTGTTCAGCCTGCTGCTTTTTTTCAAAACGCTTTAACTCCTGCTCAATAAGCCGGATATGCACTGCCGCCCGGCTATACCAGTAGTAGATATTATGCGCCGTCTCCTTCGTGCGTTTTTGAAGCGCCTGTTTTTCTTTTTCTGCCTCATTGGTTTCTTTAAATGTTTCCGCCAATTTTTCCTTAGCCGCAGCTTCCCCGGCACGCTGTTCATTCAGCTGCTGATGAAGGGCATCCAGCCATTGCTTTTCCGACGAAGCCTCCCCCATATCCGGCAGGTGCTCTTCTTTCTGCCGGGCATCGGCATATTCCTGCTTGAGCTTTTCGAGCAGCTCACGCGCTTCCTTCTCTTTATTTCGCAGGTCGGTCACCTGAGCGGAAGCTTCCTCGTATAATCTGCGCTGTGTTTCGACCTCCTGAAGCTTTTGTTTCTCCAGCTCATTGTGCCGTTGATATTCAGCTTCAAGCGTTTCGATCTGCTCGAACCGGCGATGCCAATGCTGAAGCAGACCCTCTTCCTCTTCCCATCGTTTTTCGTTCTGCTCTGCTTTTTTTCCGGCTTGCTGTTTTTTGCGTTTTGCCTCTTCGTACGCCTTTTGTTTTTCTTCTAAGTCGCGTTCCTGCTCCCCGTGCTCCTGCCTTGATTTTTGAAAGCTGTCCGCGTAAGGATACAGCGCTTCATACATTTCGTTTTCTTTTAATGTATGCCGTTTTTGTTCAATTGTATGTCTCGTTTCTTCCCATTCCCGCATGGTAGCTTCCAAAAGCTTAAGCTCTTCGGTCCAGTGAAACTTCTGCCTCGCTTCTTCGTACTGTTTCCTTCGCTCCTCCACATGCTTCTGCTGCTTTTGAACAAGCTGAATCCAACGGGCATGCTCTTCCCGGGCTTTTTTTAGATCCTCCTTGGAAGCCGGGCCGAGTCCCTGCTGTTCTGCTTCGATGTTATGTACGTCCTGCTCGGCAGATGCTTTCCGGGATTTTACGGAGGCGATCAGCTGATTGCCGTACCGCTCGAGATGAAAAAGCCGCTCGAGCATTTTGCTTCGGTCGCTGCCTCCGAGATGGAGAAATTCGGCAAATTTCCCCTGAGGAAGTACGACCGCACGGGTAAAATCATCGAGGGTGAGGCCAAGAAGTTCTTCGATTTTCTGATTGACTGCTTTTGTTTTTTCTGCAAGCACTACCGGCTCCCCGGTCTGATCGGTCAATCGGCACAGCTTTCCTGCCATGGTCGCTTCCCCGGTGCGTTTATAGTGCCGCTCGATATGATACACCGACGGGCCGAGCGAAAACGTAAAGGAGACGCGAAGCTCGTTTTCTGACTGATTCATGATTCCTTCGGTTTTGGAAGCCCGCTCTACATTTCCGTATAAGGCTAAAGTCATGGCATCGAGCAGCGATGATTTTCCGCTGCCGGTCGGACCGAAAATACCGAATACCCCGTTTTCACAAAGCGTTTTAAAATCTACCGTCTGTCTTTGGCGGAAGCTGTGCAGTCCTTGTATCTGCAGTTGTAATGGCTTCATTTTATCCGTCCTCTTGCTGAATAAGTTCTAAAAAGAGATTGGTCACCGACGGGTCAGGCACTGCTCCGCCGGACTGCTTTTCATAAAAGCGTTCAAACAGCTGATCGATGGGGATATGTTTTTTACTTTCCACAGGTTCAAGCTCCTGCCGCGAATACACCGGACGAATCGTCAGAAGGCCCGTATGCTTTGTCCGCAGGGCATGAATATCTTCAATGGACAGCTGGTTTTCCACGTACACGTCCACCTCTACCCATGCATTCCAGTCCCGCTTTTCCTCCACCCACTGCTGAAGCTCTGCGAGTCCGTTTCTTGCTTTCCATATGCTGAGCGGCTTACCCGCCGTTAAAGGAATAGTAGAAATACGGGCTTCCTTCTCGTGGTCGTTTGTGTCAATAATCGTCACCGACTTCTGCTGTCCTGCTTCAGAAAAGCTGTAGGCAAGCGGGGAACCGGAGTACCTCGCCGGCCCGCCTGCTCCGCGTACATCCTGGGGCCGGTGCATATGGCCGAGAGCCGTATAAACTGCGTGCTCGGGGAGGCTGTCGGCAGTCACAGTATACGCCCCGCCAACTTCAATCGGTCGTTCAGAATCACTGGCATCGCTTCCGGCGATAAACAGGTGACTCATCCCCACAAGCGTATCCCCCGCCTGCCGGGAAGATGCAAGCCGCTGAAAAATCTCCTGCACTTTTTGATTGTAGGCCTCGCGGAGATCTACTTCTGTTGCCTCCTGCATAAATGCCTGCTTCAGCCGCGATTCCGAAGGATATGGAAGCGTCTGCACATACAGCCGCTCCTCTGAAAACGGGACAATCACCGGGTCGATGCCCGGATATCCGCGTAAATGAATGCCATGCTTTTGCAGAAGCGTCCGCGAGGCCGCCAGCCGTTCCGGATGATCATGATTACCGGCAATAACAATGACCGGAACCCGTCCATTACCACTCATCCTGGCCATTGCCTCGTAAAACATTTCCTCTGCAGCCGCAGGCGGATTGACGGAGTCAAACACATCCCCTGCCATCAGGACCGCATCAATATTTTCTTCTTCGATAATCTGAATGATTTCATCAAGTACTGCCTGCTGTTCTTCGAGCCGCGAACGCCCTTCAAGCGTCCGTCCTAAATGCCAGTCGGCGGTGTGCAGTAAGCGCATAAACTACTGCCTCCTTTTCGTTCTCTTATCGGCCGTTCATTGAAATGGTCTGCATACCGTCGAAGGCAAAAATGTATACTTCGGGTATGGCCGCTCCCCATATGCTTTCAAGGGATGAGCGGTATAAGTCCAGCTGGGTCTGGTAGCGTTCCCGCAAAAATTCCTGCTGCTGCTTGGGATTTCCCGGGAACCGGGACTGCACCCGGTCCGTTTTATAATCAATCAGCACCCAGCGGCCGTCTGTTTCCTTTATTACGAGATCTGCAATTCCCTGAAGCAGCTGCCGGTTCTCAAGGCCGCTCCCGGTTACTCCAGCTGTAATAGGAACTTCCTTCTGAACTGCTTCGGCAGCCAGGACGCGCCGGCCCAATTCAGTTTCGAAAAAAGCAGTGACTGCAGTGGTGTCAACGCTTTCCGCCTGGGCGGCAGTAATGTATTCCTCGTCCGTCAGCCTGCGAAGCAGCCGCTGCACCCGTTCTTCGTCCGGGACGCCTGTAAAGGAAAGCTGCTCCATGACGATATGAAGAACGGTTCCTTTTTCTGCCGGACTTACGGCTTCTTCCATCATAAATGACGGCCTTCTTGCATAGGAGGAGGTAAAGGTAACGGCATGCCGCTGCTCCGCCTGGGGGTCTTCCGAGCGCCGTTTCCATTCGCTCACCGAAATTTTGGCCGCATGCCGGGTATCTTCCTCATAAGGGTATCGAAAGTACATGCGGCGCCTGACTTCTTCGTCCCATTCCTCTCCCGCCGGCACCTCTTCTTTATTTTTTACCGCCTGCATCCAGTCCTCCGCTGACGTCTCCTCCTGCACTGACCCGATCTGCAGGTTTGAGGCCGGTATAATATGAACCTTCCAGGAGGAATGATCGGACAGGTTCTTTGAGGTCTGCTGCTCTAACGGGTCGACTTGCGCGTGCTGCAACAAAACAGGCATCAGCCAGTCAAATGCGTCCTGTGCTTCCAGGCGGTCATGCAGTTCAAGAGTGTTTCCGGCCTGGGCACTTTTCTGCTCCCATTCTTCAAATTTCTTTTCTACCCTCTGCATCGAGCTTACGAGAATCAGTTGTTCCTCTGCCCTTGTAAACGCGACGTACAGCACACGCAGTTCTTCAGCAAGGCTTTCCGTTTTCATGCGGTGTTTTATCGCCGCATGCGGCAGTGTCGGCCAGCTGACACGCTGCTTTGGATCGACATATTTCATGCCGATGCCAAGCTCTTTGTGAAACAGAAGAGGCTGCCGCTGATCCTGTACATTAAAGCCCTTCTGCAGTCCGGCAGCATAAACAATCGGAAATTCCAGTCCCTTGCTTTTATGAATGCTCATAAACCGCACAACATCTTCCTGCTCCCCAAGCGCCCGCGCAGTGCCCAAATCCTCCTTTCGGTTTTTCATGCCTTCAATAAAACGAAGGAAGCGGAATACGCCGCGAAACGACGTCGATTCATACACACGGGCACGGTCATACAGCGCAAGCAGGTTCGCCCGCCGCTGTTTACCTCCGTGCAGGCCGGAACAGAAGTCCAGGTAGCCGGTTTCTTCGAGCAGTGCCCATATAAACTCTGACAGCGGCTCATATTTGGACCGGCTGCGCCAGCCCTCCAACTGTTCCAGAAACGCCTGGGCCTGGGGCTGCATACTGGAGGTGCCGCCAGCGGCCAGTTCCACGCACTGATAAAAGGAGGCATTTTTGTCCTCCAGCCGCACTTCTGCGAGCATCTCTTCATCCCAGCCGACAATCGGCGAGCGGAGCACAGAGGCGAGCGGAATATCCTGCAGCGGATTATCAATGATCTGCAGCAGGGAAATCATAATCTGAATTTCAACTGCCTGAAAATACCCGCCGGACACTTCTGCGTATACCGGTATGCCGTACGCCTGCATTTCTTCCATCATTTCATTCACCCATGGCATCGAGCGCATTAAAATCACGTGATCCCGGTACGCCGGCCGGCGCTTTTCACCCGTCTTTTGATCGGTCACCCAGCCGTTCTGCATCGAATGGCTGACTGCCTGCGCGATCCACCGGGCCTCCGCCCGGGCGTTGGTCAGCTCCGCTGCCTGAGGATCATTCTCGACGACATCCTCCTGATCAATTACGGCCACCTCGGTCACTATGTCCCCGAGGTCCAGGTATTGATCGTTGCCCCACTTCAGCTCTGCCTCGCTGTCATAGGCAATGCCGCCAAGGTCATTATCCATCAGCTGGCGGAATAAGTAGTTAACGGCATCAAGCACCTGCCTGCGGCTGCGGAAATTTTTATCGAGCATAATTCGTTCCCCGTCATCGCTTTCCCCGTACCGCTTGAATTTTTCCAGAAACAGATCCGGCTCTGCCAGACGAAAACGGTAAATGCTCTGTTTGACGTCTCCGACCATGAACAGGTTATCACCGGAGGAAAGCTGGGTGACGATTTTTTCCTGCACAAAGTTGGTATCCTGATACTCGTCCACGAGCACTTCCTGGAAAAATTCGCGGTAATGTTCCGACGCTTCTTCAAAAGCCAGAATCTGCAGGCAAGTGTGCTCCAAGTCGGAAAAGTCCATCATGGCGCGCTTTTGCTTCACCTGGTAGTACCGCTCGCTGAACGTCTGCACGAGCTGACAGAGCTCCCGGACTGATGGGTAAAGATCCACAATATCGCTTAACGCATCCTCCGGGTTTTCCGCCACCATGTCCTCCTGAAGCTTCTGAATAACCTTTTTGGCTCCGTCCCGGTTGTTTCTTATCTGTTCCCGCCGCTCCGGCGTCGCGTCTTCCTCCTTTTTGCTGGCCAGTTTTTTAAAGGTGAACCCGGCAAGCGTCTGCTGCATGTCTTTCCACGTAGCGGCTTCGAGAGCCCTCCGGCACGTATCAAGCTCCTCCTGAAGAAGCCCAAGGTTTACTTTTGGGCCGTCCGGCTGTCCGGCAGCTGCAATCGCATTTTCGTATTTGAGCACAGCACCGGCAAGAGCAGTCTCTGCCTGCTGCATCATTTCACGTCCCCACGGGAGCTCTTCGATCGACCTGCTTCCATCCGTACGGTACTGTTCAGCCACCTCCTGCAGCCATGACGCCGGATCCGCGTGTGCCCGGGAATACTGAAACAGACGCAGCACTGCTTCACGAAGCGAATCATCGCTCCGGTCTTTATTCAGCCGATCGGCAAGCAGAACAAAATCGTCATTATTTTCGGCCGCATAGTTTTCCTCGAGCAGCTCCTCAAGCAGCTCCTCCTGAATCATGGCCCCCTCATTCTGGTCCATGATACGAAACTGCGGATCCACATCCACAAGGTAATAATACGTTCGGATGACGTTCATACAGAACGAGTGAAGCGTGGAGATGGACGCCCGGTTTAACAATGCCAGCTGTCTGCGGATATGCAGATTGGCAGGGTCTGCTTTTAACTTTTCCTCGAGCGCCTTGCCTACCCTTGTTTTCATTTCAGCAGCGGCTGCGTTTGTAAACGTTACGATTAAAAGCCGGTCTACGTCCACCGGGGCTTCTGCCTGGGTGATTTTCCGGATAACCCGCTCTACAAGCACAGCGGTTTTCCCGCTCCCTGCGGCGGCAGAAACTAAAATATTAGATCCTTCCGCGTGTATTGCCTCCCACTGGCTCTCCGTCCAGCGGGCGTCTGTTGGTTTTTCAGGAATGGTCCTCAGACTCATCGTTTTCCTCCTTCTCCTGGAACAGCGTTTCCCATTTCATGCCGCCGCTCCGAAAGCTCCGGAATTCGTTGCCCGGAAATCCGCGGTCAAATTGGCATACAGAATGAAATTCACAGTAGTCACATGCTTTCTTTTGTTTCATCTGAAAAGGCTGGATACTCGTATCGCCTGCTCTCAGCTGTTCGCCGATATGGCGGATTTTGTCACGAATATGGCCGCGAAGACGCTCAAACTGTTCTTTTGAAACGACCGGTGATTGTTTATTAAACCCTCCGCCTTTATTCAGGCGCGCAGGGACGATAAACGAATCGGCGCCCGCCTCAAGCCGTTCATCCATCATTTTGGCGATGCCGGGGTCATCCGGCAGAATGCCTTTCATGCGGAACTGCTTCATCATCTCCTGTTCAATGTCCTCGGGAGACCATGATCTTCCCGCCTGAATAATAGGATTGTGTACGTTGAAATACAGTACGCCGGCCGGATCTGCTTTCGTTCCGAGCCATTCTTCGGAGAAGGAGAGCACTACATCCAAATAGACGAGCATCTGCAGCGCCAGTCCGAAAAACACCTCTTCCGGACGCAGGTCCTTGGCACTGGACTTGTAATCAATCACCCGCAGCAGCACCCCGCTGTCTGACACCGCCTGGTCGACGCGGTCAATTCTTCCCGCTACTTCCATCTGGGTTCCGTCAGCCAACTCAAATAGGAGCGGCGGAATTTCTTCGCTTGGCCCAAAGCCTACTTCAAGTCCGATAGGCGAAAACCGGCTGGATTTCGCCTGCTGGCTCAGAATCATTGAGGCCCGCTGCACGGTTTCTTCGAGCTTTTTCAGTAAATACTGGTGTCTGGAATTGCTTAAAAGAATCTGGCGCTGAATAGCCGGAGCCAGTTCATGCACCGCTTCTTCAGCATAATCACGGGCGTTCTGCTCGGAAAGCTCCTCCCACGTCCGCCCGTCCCGGTAGACGGCTTTTGTTACGTCCTTTAAAGCTGCGTGAAACAGCTGGCCAATATCCGGTGCTTCGAGCTTGTACAGCTGCCTCTCCTTCAGCTTTAGCCCGTACGAAGCAAACTGCCGGAAAGCACAGGCTTCATACTGCTCCATCCGCGATACGCTCGTTTTCATTTTCCGGCCGTAGAGTTCCCGGGTCGTTTCCCTGGAAAGCGCTACTGCCTCATTACGGTAAAACAGGCTTTTCGTCAGTTTTTCCAAACGGTTGTTTTTGACAAAAACATTGTACACACTCCACCAAAGATCAGCCACATCTTCTCCCTGTTTACAGCGTTCGAGTTCCCCAATCAAAAAGCTCATCGTTTTCATGGAGGCATTCACAAAATGCAGCTGTCCCTCTTTACTGTAACCCCCTGGTTCGTTTTGAATCAGCACCGGCGCCTGATCCGGAAACATGTCGAGCAGCTGCTGGATGACGATTGAAGGCTGGAGCCGCTTTCCTTCCTCATCAGCCATCGGATAGCTGACAATCAGTCTGTCGGAGGGCAGACTCATCGTGCGGTAAATGAGAAAGTTTTCATTCAGGAGCTTTGCCTCCCCGCTTTCTTCAAGTTCAACGCCTTGCTGCTCCAGCCAGGCCCTGTCGGACTCCTGCAGCATGCTGCTTTCTTCAAGGGCAGCCGGAAGTATGCCTTCGTTTACGCCGAGCAGGTAGACCACTTTAATACCGAGCAGCCGCGAACGTTCCATATCAGCCGCGGTTACCTGGTCCAGAGAAGGAGGTACAATCGAAAAAGTAGCTTTCGTAAAGCCTGCTTCCATCATCTGCTGAAAGGTCTGCATACCTGCTTTATCATCGCCGGCCACCTCTACCATCTGTTCAAGCAGGTCTACGGTCATGTCCCAGATCTGCTCATGCTCTCTTGCCATTTCCAGGCGGTTATGCCTGAGACAGTCATCGCGCATCATTTCGAGCTTTTCCGGTATCCGGAGCTCCTCTAAAAATGTAAACAAGGCCCCCGCTTTTTCCCGCACAGTACGGGCTTTTTTTAGTCGTGCCTGCAGGGAGAACAACGGGGCGCTTAACCGCATTCTTGTTTGATGAATATCTCTTTCGATCTCGTGGTTATCTTTATGCTCCCAGTCGTCCTCTACATTTGTGGCATGATACCGGTAGACCCACTGTTCTTCGCTTTTCCAGTCTTTTTCTCTGACGTTTCGCGCGAGTACATAATTTTCCAGGAAATCCACCTGTTTTCTCGCTTCTGGCCAGGACTCATGCACATCAAACAGCATATCTGTTTTGAACGTCCGGAACACCGACTCGTATCTCCACCGTTCTGCAATGGTCTCAAGCGCCGAGCGGATAAATTCCACTACCGGGTGATTCAGCACCGGACGCGTTTCATCCACAAACACCGGGACCCGGTAATCCTGAAATACGGTCTCAATTATATGATTATAGTCCCCCGGATTTCTGGCTACGACGGCAATGTCTTCATACCTGTAATCATGATCCCGTACAAGCGCTGCAATATCCCGCGCGCATTCCTCGACTTCGGTCCGGCGGTTGACCGCATTTTTAACCGTAATAGCATCTCCGCCCGAACTAGTTTTATAGGAACGGTTTTCCATGAACCTCTCTAAATGCTGAAGTGCTTCGTGTTTATTTGTCGTGCCGCCATTAAACCAGTACGGCCTATTCACCGATACAGCATGGTCTTCTGCCAGCGCGCTCAGCTGGTAATATGTTTTTGCTGTCTGTCTGAACATATCCGGAGCCGGATGTGCGTCTTCCTTGTTCGTCAAATCATCGAGCGTCAATGCGATCCGCACATCCTGCGAGTACTGAAGCAGCTGCTCAACTACCGACAGCTCCTGCGGGGTGAAGCGGTGGAAGCCGTCAATATAAATGACTGCTTCTGCAATGTAAGCAGAGGAATTCACTTTTTCAGTCAGCCAGAACAGCTGCTCCTCGCTTCCAATGTAGCGGTCCCCGATGACCTTATCCATCTCTTCCCAAATCAGCAGAAGATCCTGAAGCTTCGCTGTCAGAATACGATCAGCCCCGGTTGCCCCGCTTTTTTCCAGCCCCTCCACCATATCGTGCATAGCTGCTTTGGACACATTGTGGGTTTTCCATTCTGTAATTACTTCATCCACCTGGTCAATGAAGCCGTCCGTATAGCTCGACGTTTCATACAGCCGAAAATGCTTGCGCTGTTCACTGATCACTTTACGAATCAGCATCTGTTTGCCTGTTTTCTGAAGCGCGGTTTTGGCCGCTCCACCTGTTTCCTGAAAAACCTTCCACGCAAGTCGCGGAAAGCTGTAGACCTGGGCTCTTGTCATCCCTTTTTCCGACAGGCGGACAAGCTGCTGTTCTACCTGAAAAGTCATTTGGTCAGGGGTAATAACAATTACTGGCGGTCCATTGGGATCACGGGTAATCATTTCATTAATTTCTCGATGCATGGCGGTGGACTTACCCGTCCCGGAACGCCCAAGATAAAATTGTAGGCTCATGAACATTCTCCTCTGCCGGATTAAAAACCGGATCATATGTTTGGTTTTATTATATCAGATTTTTATTTTTTTGTTTAATACAGTATGTGAAATTAATTAATTTTGATAAGAAAAACGCCCTGCTGCCAGGACGTTCTTCAACTTATTAGGAAACAGCATCTGCTGTTTTTTGTGGTTTGCTGAATCGTTTCACTCCCGCGCAGTTGAGATGTTCGAACGGACCAAATCCATGGAGGAATAGGCGCAATTCTTTTTTCAGCTGCAGGCGTTCATGGACGTACACAGAGATGTCTTCAAACTGGTAACGCGTATACATGGCAGTTTCAGCAGGTGTGCCTACCTGTACTACTGTATCGACTGGGCCTTTGTCTTTTTTCTGATTCCAAAAATAAAATGGGTCCAGCGTAACTACGCCTCCATCTCTTCTAATACGCGCAGCTGTTTTTCGGTCCATTTTAATATTGCTCATACTATCCCTCCTTGGTATATCGTGTTCTCTCAACGATCACATATGTGATTATATCAATAGATAGAAACGGAACGCAAGCGTTAAACGAAGAAAAAATCATTTATTTTCATTTCATCTCTATTTTTACGATAAAATGGCTGAAAATCAGAGATTATCGCGAAATATCAAAAAATGTGTGTTTTCTTATCGTCGGGCTGGCACTGCCAGAAATCATCCCTTCTGCGTTTCTGCAAAGAAAAAAGCCCGCCGGAAAGCGGGCTTTGATCATATTGTATTATCCTTCGAGCAGAAGGTTTTCTGGATCCTCAAGCAGCTGCTTCAGCGTTACAAGGAAACTTACTGCTTCTTTTCCGTCCACGATGCGGTGATCGTAGGAAAGAGCCGTATACATCATCGGCCGGTTCTCCATCGTATCCTGGTCAATGGCCACCGGACGCCACTGGATCGTGTGCATTCCAAGTATACCTACCTGCGGAGCGTTCAGAATCGGTGTCGACAGCAGCGAACCGAAAACGCCGCCGTTTGTGATTGTAAAGGTACCACCCTGAAGATCTTTCAAGGTTAATTTATTATCGCGGGCCTTTAATGAAAGGTCCATAATTTCCTGTTCGATTTCAGCAAACGTTTTTCGATCAGCGTCCCGGACTACCGGTACGACGAGGCCATCGTCAGTGGAAACAGCCATGCCGATATCGTAGAACTGCTTTTTGATCACTTCTGTAGCCTGAATTTCTGCATTCAGCAGCGGGTATTTTTTCAGTGCTGCAATAACACCCTTCGTAAAGAAGGACATAAATCCGAGGCGCACGTCGTGCTGCTCCTGGAACGTATCCTTCCGGCGTTTTCTCAGGTCCATGATTGCTGACATGTCCACTTCGTTAAACGTCGTCAGCATCGCTGTTTCCTGCTGGACTTCCTTCAGCCGGCTCGCGATCGTCTGACGGCGGCGGGACATTTTAACCCGTTCCACCGGCTTGCCTTCGAATTCATCCTTCTCGCTTTTGGCAGCAGGCTTCTCAGGCTGTTTTTCCTCTTTTTTGCTGCTTCCTTTTACTTCATTATCCACATCTTCTTTGCGGACGCGCCCCTTCGGATCGCTCCCGGACACTTCATTCAGGTCAATGCCCTGCTCGCGAGCGTATTTGCGCACAGAAGGAGACGCAACCGGCCGGTCTGCCGGGGATTCTTCTTTCGATTCTTCTTTCGTGCTTTCTTCCGATTTTTCAGCTGCCGGCTCTTTGGAAGCTTCCTGCTTTTCTTCGCTTTCCTTTTCCGGAGCTGCTTCCTCTGAGCTTTTTTCTTCTGAGCTTCCGCCTCCGGCTTCACCGTTTTCGTCCACTACGGCAATTACCTCGCCGACTTCTACGTTGTCGCCCTCTTCTTTTAACAGTTCCTGGAGGACACCAGTTTTCTCCGATGGGATTTCCACATTCACTTTATCGGTTTCAAGTTCAGCGATGTTTTCTCCCTGTTCGACTTTGTCCCCTGGTTTTTTTAACCATTCTGCGATTGTTCCCTCTGTAACGGATTCGCCTAGTTCTGGTACTTTGATCTCTGCCATGACTGCGTCCTCCTTATTCGTTTCCTTTTAGGGCTTCCTGAATGATGCGGTTCTGTTCTTTTTTATGGATTGTAGGGTCGCCTTCCGCCGGACTTGACCTTCTGCGGCGCCCGATATAATCCACCGATGCTCCTTTTGGTGCCAGATTGTGCAGGAGCGGGTACATGTAATACCATGCGCCCATGTTTTTCGGCTCCTCCTGAACCCATTGGATCGATTTTACGTTTGGATACGCTTCTAAGATGTCACGGATTTCTTCTTCCGGAAACGGATAGAGCTCTTCAATCCGGACGATATGGATATCGCTCGGCACTTCACCGTCGGCCAGTGCTTCATGCAGGTCGATGGTCATTTTTCCAGTACCTACGAGCAGACGTTTTACTTTCTTTTTGTCTTTGCCCGTCAGCGGGTCTTCCACTACGGATTGGAAAGCACCTTCCCCGAAAGCCTCCGGCTCGCTAGCGACGGTCTGATTACGCAGCAGACTTTTTGGTGTCATGAGCACAAGCGGACGCATTTCGTCTTTTCCGAGAAATTCCGCCTGCCGCCGGAGCAGGTGGAAGTATTGCGCTGAACTCGAGAGGTAAGCGACATTCCAGTTATTTTCTGCTGAGAGCGTCAGAAAACGTTCGAGTCTTGCACTTGAGTGTTCCGGCCCCTGTCCTTCGTAGCCGTGCGGGAGCAGAAAGACCATACCGGACTTTTGTCCCCACTTAGCGCGGCCCGCAGAAACAAACTGGTCAAATATTACCTGTGCAGCGTTACCGAAATCACCAAACTGGGCTTCCCAGAGTGTCAATGTTTCCGGTGCCTGCACATTATATCCGTATTCAAAGCCGACGATACCGTTTTCTGAAAGCGGACTGTTGTAAAGTGCAAAGGCGGCATTTGCTTTCGAGAACGCATGCATTGGGGAATAAATATCTCCGTTTTTATGGTCATGGAGCACCAGATGTCTCTGTGCGAATGTGCCGCGCTGGGAGTCCTGACCGGTTAAACGCACCGGTGTGCCGTCTGCGAGAATTGTTGCAAAGGCTAACGCTTCGGCATGGCCCCAGTCCACTTTGCCGCCTTCTTCCATAGCCGGTCCACGGCGTTCAAGAATTTTTCTTAATTTCGGAAAAACATTGAAGTTTTCGGGCCAGGTAATAAGCTCCTGGTTAATTTCCTTCAGTTCGTTTAAATCATAGCCGGTTTCGACTTTAGGAAGACGTTTTTCCACTTCTTCCGGCACCGGTCCAAGCTCCGTCTCCGCTTCTTTATCCTCTGCTACTTTGTTGTACTGATCCCGCAGATGATTCAGCGTATCCTCTTTCAGCTGATCGGTTTCGGATTTTTTCCAGAATCCGATTTGGTCCAGATGATCCGCGTAATGCTCACGAACAGACGGATGCTCACGAATCAGTCCGTATAAGTATGGCTGGGTTGCTGCCGGCTCATCTGTTTCGTTATGGCCGTAACGGCGGTAGCCGATCAAATCGATCACAAAGTCTTTATTGAATTTATTTCTGTATTCATAAGCCAGCTGCACGGCCGCGAGACAGGCTTCCGGTTCGTCTGCGTTCACGTGAATAACCGGGATTTCGTAGCCTTTGGCCGGGTCACTTGAATAGGTCGTACTTCTTGCATCGTGCGTATCGGTGGTAAAGCCAAGCTGGTTATTGGCAATGACGTGCACGGTACCGCCCGTCTGATACCCTTTCAGCCGGCTCATGTTCAAGGTTTCTGTGACGACTCCTTCGCCTGGAAAAGCCGCATCGCCGTGCACTAAAATAGCCATGGCCTTAGAGCCGTCCTGCTGCGGAAAGCCCGGCTCACTGACGTCATCCTGCGCGGCCCGTGTATAGCCTTCCACGACCGGATTGACGTATTCCAGGTGACTTGGATTGTTGGCAAGGGAAATACGGGATTCAAACGATTCCTGATTAATGTTTTTATCTGCTCCCAGGTGATACTTTACGTCTCCCGTCCAGCCGTAGTTGATCCCAACGGAACCTTCCGAAGGTACGAGATCTTTGTTGGGGGAGTGCTGAAATTCGGAGAAGATCAGGTCATAAGGCTTCCCGATAACTTTGGCCAGAACGCTCAAACGCCCACGGTGGGCCATGCCGATCATAATGTTTCTTGCCCCGTCCTGCATCGCGCTGTGGGTAAGCTCTTCCATAATAGGAGCAAGAATGTCAATTCCTTCTATAGAAAAGCGTTTCTGGCCGACAAACGTTTTCTGCAGAAATTGCTCGAAGGCTTCTACTTCCGTAAGGCTTTTCAGCAAAGCTTTGCGTTTATCATCTGACACAGCGCTGTATATTTCGCCTGACTCCACCTTGCGATTGAGCCAGCGGTGCTCTTCCACATCATGGACGTGGTCGAATTCAAAAGCGATGGTTTTTGTATACATCTGTTTTAAATGCTCGATTGCTTCGAGTCCGTCAGATACTGATTCCGGAGCGTCCGGACATAGAATTTCCTTCGGAATGGTCCGAAGATCTTCTTCACTTAGTCCGTATTCTTCTATGCGAAGAAATGACGTTTCTCCGTTTGGTTCCTGAAGCGGGTTGATGTCTGCAGAAAGATGGCCGTGAATACGGATATTTTCAGCAAGTTTAACTGCATCCGCGATCTTTTCCATATTAAGTCCGGCACCGACTGCCTGGTCTTTTTCATCCACAGCAGGAGCATATCCGGCTGATGCTTCCCCATTTGACGATGGCGGTCCGTACTGGTCAAACCAGCTTTTAATCTCCGGTTCCACAGCGTCAGGATCTTCCTTGTACACGTCGTATTGTTCCCACATATAACCCAGATTGGGACCATAAAATTCCTGCCAGGCTTCTTCAGCCCTGGATTGATGCTTACTCATCGAGTGATACCCCCAGCTTATGTGATCAATAAGTTTTCTAAACTATCATATTAGTCGTTTAATATCTATGAAGGTGAACCATTTGGAATGGAGTTTCCACCATCACTTCCCTTCTTCGACTCAACCAATTCTTCGAGAACATGCCTTTTCATAAATCAGACATATTTTAACATGCTTATAGCAGGTACTCAAAACCTTACCCAGCCAAGTATACGAAAAATATGTATGCTCCTCGCTGCAGGAGGCCGAAAATCCGATTGATTTTCACTTTCCGGCATCTTTAAAGCGCGATCTCCTATGAAGCGTTCTCACACACCTACATTGTACACTAATTCTTTTCACTTGACAGTCCCTAAACTGAATTATTTGCTTTTCCAGGCAGAACGGCATATTTCTTTTTCTTAAACATTAATCGCTGTGCTATGATTTATACATACATTTTCACTTTCACAGGGGGATTTTCATGAAAACACTTATTTTTGATTTAGACGACACCCTGCTCTGGGATAAAAAAAGCATCACTGAAGCGCTGCGGGCCACGGCCTTTGACGCCGAGATACGCACTGGGGTGCATGCACCGCTGCTCATGGAAACCGTGCAGCAGACTGCACCCGAACTGTATAAGAACCTTTCTGTATATGACTTCACTAAAACGATAGGCATTAACGCATTCGAAGGCCTCTGGGGACACTTTGACGATATTGAGCACCGGCGCTTCCAGGAAATGAGCCGGCTTATTTCCTCCTATCAAAAAGAAACATGGACGCGGGCGCTTGCAGCCCACGGCGTCCACCAGCCGGAAACAGGGGAATGGCTTAAGGACCGCTTTATTATGCACCGACGTCACCTGCCCTATGTATATGCTGATACGTTTGAAGTCCTTCATACCCTAAAGGATGACTATCAGCTGCTGATGCTCACAAACGGCTCCCCCAGTCTTCAGCGGCTGAAGCTGTCCCTGACCCCGGCGCTCGTGCCTTTCTTTGACCATATTATTATCAGCGGCGAATTCGGTGTGGGAAAACCTGATCCTGCCATCTTTACTCATGCGCTGCGCCTCGCAGACGCTTCTCCTGAAGATACACTGATGATCGGGGACAATATGAATACCGATATCGCAGGGGCAAAAAAAGCCGGTATCAGCAGCGCCTGGATCAACCATGACGGGAGCGTCCCGACTCATGAATTCCGGGCAGAACATGAGCTGACGGCTCTCGGGGATCTGCTGCCTCTGCTCCGCTGAGCAAACGCCCGCACCTTCCGGTTCATAAAAACGGACGAAGTTTTTTGACGTAGCGCTTCACACGGAACAGCACCTCCCGCTGCAGCGCGGGCCGGGGAATCTGGGAGGCTACTGCTTTCACGTCAGGGTAGACGCCGTAAGCGTGGTAAGCCACCGGAATAACTGCTTCAAATAAAATATCGCCCTTTTCACGGTGTATTACTTCCGTTCTCACCTCCGCTATATGCGTCCTGAGCTCATCTTCCGGCTCTTTTAAATACACGGATTCAACGTCAAAGATATATTGCGGCATAGTTTGGTCATTGCTCCTTTCCCTTGAGACGGATAAAAATGTGCTTTGCAAATGGCGGTTTTCGTGTTAATTTAGTACAATGTTTGTAGTAATTATACATAAAACTGTATGAATATCGAGGTGAAGAAAATGAGTTCCACTCCATCCACCAGGGCCTCGAGCGCCCTTAAATTTATTATTCCTTCATTGATTGGGATCTTTTTATTTATGGTCCCCATTTCTACTGATGACGGCTTAACCGTTCCGGTGGCTCTTCTTGCCGGATGGCTCGAAGGCTTACTGAGCGGTATACTGCCTGCGATGGGCGTCATTTTTATCGGCATCTCCGTAGTCGGTGCCATTATTGCCCGGTTCCGTCCGTTTTCCTCAGGTATCGCCGTGTCGTTGTTTCATGTAACCAACGGGTGGCTTCTCATCCGCATTTTAGGCTTTATTTTTGCTTTTTTAACCCTTTTTCAAATTGGCCCGGGCTGGCTTATCGGGGACGCTACCGGTGGTCTTCTGCTCTATTCCCTGATTCTTCTCTTAATTACCGTCTTCTTTTTTGCCGGTTATTTTCTCCCGTTTCTGCTTAATTTCGGCCTGCTCGAATTTTTTGGTTCGATCCTGACGATTTTAATGCGCCCGTTATTTACCCTTCCGGGCCGCTCCTCGATTGACGGTCTCGCTTCGTGGTTAGGCGATGGCACCATCGGCGTGCTTTTGACAAGTCAGCAGTATGAAAGCGGCCACTACACGCAGCGCGAGGCTGCTGTTATCAGTACGACGTTCTCGGTAGTCAGTATCACATTCACCATTACAATCCTTGGGGAACTGGATTTGCTTGCCTACACGCTGCCGTATTACCTCACCATCGTTGCAGCCGGCGTGGCCTGCGCACTCATTATGCCCCGGATTCCTCCGTTGTCGCGGAAGAAAAACGAGTATTACAACCAACAGCCTGCAGAGGAAATCGCGAACGGCCATACAGGTAAAAATCCTGTGTCCTCCGGGTGGGAAAAAGCACTCGATAAAGCTTCACGCACTCATTGGTCTTCCGTGCTGATCAGCGGTACAAAAAACGTGCTTGATATGTGGATCAGCGTCATCCCGATTGTCATGGGCCTTGGCACCATCGCAGTTGTTATTGCAGAATTTACGCCGTTGTTCGCCTGGCTCGGTGCTCCGTTCGTGCCGCTCCTGCAGCTGATGCAGGTGCCGGAGGCAGTAGCAGCCAGCGAAACAATGCTCATCGGATTTGCGGATATGTTCCTGCCGGCTATTCTTGGTACGGATATTGAAAGCGAAATGACCCGCTTCATTATCGGGGCCCTGTCGGTCAGTCAGCTCATTTACATGTCCGAAGTTGGTGGTCTGCTGCTCGGGAGCAAGCTTCCGGTACGCTTTATCGACCTTGTACTCATCTTTCTCGAAAGAACCATTATTTCACTTCCAGTTATTGTTTTAATCGCTCATTTTATCTTCTAAAAAACCAGCAGACATATAGAAGAAATCGTAAAAAGCCGGCGGGGGTCCGCCGGCTTTCTTTATGCTTCAGTACGCTGTTTTCCGTACCAGTCATCGAGTACTTTTGCATCGAGTATTTTACTTTCAATAAACTCCTGCTGCTTCGTTTTGAACTCTTTCTGCCAGTCGATATTCAGTTCCTCTGCGAGCTCTACCGTAGTAAGCAGCTCCTGCCAGGCTACATACCGCTTATACCAGAAAAACTGAGGCTGTTCATTCATATACGGATATAAATCGTCAAAAGCGGTGTGTTTACAGTCGATGGTGCGCTCAAATTGAGTTTTGGCTTCCTGCAATTTACCGGCAAAAAACGTGCTGAGATTCTTTTCGTTTTGACTCATCAGCTCTCCATCCCTTCTGTATATTTACCTACATTCTGCCACAGAAACGCCTAATCGAAAAGAATTATGTTCTCACTGGGTTTTCAAAGCAATAAAAAACGCTGCAGTTCTGCAGCGTTTTGTTCGTCTATTAACCAATCCGGTCAAGCCGGCGCTCCATCCGCTCAAGCTGATGGTCTCCCGCTCTCTTTTTATTGGAGGCTTTAATTACTTTCTTCAGCTTTTTCTTCGTTGTCCCTGCCGGAAGAAGGCCCTCACTGATCAGAAACTTGTAAAAGAAATCGAGTCGCCCGGTTTCCAGCTGATAAGCACGCGGAACCTGCTGCAGGTACGAACTGACCGCATCTGATAAGGAGGCGTTGTGAGCATCCAATTCGCTGTAACGTTCTTTATACATGCGGTAATTGTTTTCACTGAGGCGGTTCATAAGCGTCAGCAGAAAACGTTCCTCATTTCCCTGAAGCTGAAAGCCTTTCTTCTCAATCAAACGAAGAAATACAGCAAGATCCGTGTTGTAAAAGTCGAGCGCAAGCTTCATTTCACTTGTGACAGAGAGTGTCAGCGAATACTTCCCCTGCGCACGGGCAAGAAGCCGGTTGTAAAGCGCCCGGTTCACACGGTCGTTTAAAAGAAATGACGGATGGATCGTATACAAATATTTTTCAATATCTTTATTGAGAAGTTCATCAGTCCAATCATCATTTTCACGTCTCTGCCTCATCTGTACCTGCAGATCCGTATTGTAATCCTGAATCCGTTCTTCTGTTTGCCGGGCAAGCTGATCGCGCTTGTCCATCCATTTTTGCTTCATTGCTTTTAGCATATGAAAGCCTCCCTTCCTTATCCTCTCTCTTATAGGCTGGTTTACCCAACCCTCTCTTTATTTCCTAGAGCAGTGTATCACATCACAACTTAAAATAAAATAGAGCATTTAAAAGTTTTTCGTATGAATTTAAACCTTTACGCTACTGAGTGCTTTTATTGGACTCACAGAAGGATATATCACATTACAAAGGCATTCACTTCTTTTTTTTGCAGCAAAAAAACCTTTCCAGTCCGGAAAGGTTTCAGACTGTCGACAATGACTCTAATTTTAGAGTTTGTCGGCAGTTTTTTTGTGCTATGATAAAAAGAAATAGCCTGG
>NZ_JBQLID010000015.1:0-61626 GCF_056034405.1 Marinococcus sp. LNHM4E3-1
CAGGCTATTTCTTTTTATCATAGCACAAAAAAACTGCCGACAAACTCTAAAATTAGAGTCATTGTCGACAGTCTGAAGCGGGCCAGTCGCGGCCCGCTTATTTATTGTATTCCCTAATTTGTGTATTAATCTCGTGCATTTCCTTTTCAAGAATGTCGAGCTCGCGCATAATGCCGTCTGTGTTGCCTCCGAAAGATTCAAGTTTTTCCAAATCTCCCTGTATGCGTACATAATCTGATTTTAACATGTCCAGCTTATGATCAAGTTCACGAAGAGTCATAGCAGCATCCGCCTCCATAATAAATTTGTGCATCTGTTTGCTATTTTAACTCAAAATCGTTATAATTTTAAATGAAAATCATTATCAATTTTATAAACGGCCTGGAATAAGATTAAGATTGCAGAAAAGAAAGGGGCTTGCGACGGTGGCAAGACTTCAAGCAGAGCAAGTAGACGTTTCTTACGAAAATAAACAAGTCCTGAAAAATATCAGCGTTGACATACCTGAAGGAAAAATTACTTCTATTATCGGGCCAAACGGCTGTGGGAAATCCACGATCCTGAAATCCCTGTCCCGTATACTGACCCCTGAAGAAGGCGGCGTGTACTTAGACGGCAAATCCATTCATGAAATGAAAACAAAAGATGTGGCCAAAAACATGGCAATGCTTGCTCAGACTCCGGATATTCCACTTACGTTGACAGTGGAACAGCTGGTATCATTCGGCCGGCATCCGCATCGCAAGCGTACCCGGAAATTAACTTCAGAGGACCACGAGGCTATTCAGGGCGCCATGAAAGACACGGGAGTTTTAGAATTTGCGGGTCGCACGCTAGATTCCCTGTCCGGCGGACAGCGCCAGCGGGCCTGGATCGCAATGGCCCTTGCCCAGGATACGGACCTGCTGCTGCTCGATGAGCCGACTACTTACCTGGATATGGCCCATCAGCTTGAAGTTCTTGAACTGCTTCAAAAGCTGAATGAGAAAGAAAGCCGAACGATTGTAATGGTGCTTCATGATTTAAATCATGCTGCCCGCTTTTCCGATCATTTAATTGCCATGTGCAGCGGAGAAGTACAGTGTATTGGCTGCCCTAATGACGTTATTTGTAAAAATGTACTCAGGCAGGTATTTGGCATTGATGCCCATGTGGTAACCGATCCAAAGAGCGGCAAACCCCTTTGCATGACGTATGATTTAATCGAGCGCACCCCTGCTTCTGCCACGGACTTATCACAGACGAATTAAAAAAAAGTAAAGCCAAGAACCCCTTCCTCGGGTTCTTGGCTTTCTTTCTGCATGATTATTACGATTTAGAGCTTCTGTGCATCAACCATAAAAAGAACGGGGTGCCGATCACAGCAGCCACGAGTCCCGATGGGATTTCATCAGGGGCGAGCACGGTGCGTCCGATCGTATCGGAAAACACAAGAAGAGAGCCGCCGATAAACAAAGCTACAGGAAAAATGCGCATGTAATCCTGTCCGACAAGCATACGGGCTAAGTGAGGCGCTACAAGTCCGATGAAGCCAATCGTGCCAACGGCAGCTACTGCCATGGCGGCACAGAAGGTGGCAAGCAGTACAGCGGTCCAGCGGGCAAAGGTTAAACGTTCTCCAAGAGCGATCGCTGTCTGGTCCCCGAGCGCAAGCACATTTAGGGAAGGCGCTAAATACCAGGCAAGCGGTATACTTACGGCAAGCGGGAGCAGCAGAAACTGCTGAAGCTCTTCGTAGCCAGTCGCATACGTACTGCCGGACAGCCATGTTAAAGCAGCGGCAGCGTTTAAATTAAAACGGGTTATCATAATTTGTGATAGGGCGCCGCCCACAGCAGACAGGGCGATACCGAGAAGCGCCAGTACAGCGGGGTGAAATTTAGTTTTCCAGGAGAAAAACAAAATCACACCTACCGCTGCGAAAGCCCCGGCAATAGCGCCAATCGGAATAAAGGCAGTTGGAATGTCCCTGAAAAGAAAAAGCACAAACAGAGCACCCGCGCCTGCTCCTGAAGTCACCCCGAGCACTGAAGGATCTGCGAGGGGATTGCGCAGAATACCCTGATACAGCATGCCGCTTAGTGCAAGCAGCATGCCAGCTGTAAGCGCCGTTAAAAGCCTTCCGAGCCTTAAGTCGAATATGATGAACCGCTGGCCGCTGCCTTCCTCTGTGAAGAGTGCCTGCCAGGTGTCCACAAAGCTGAATCCTGTGGAGCCACTGGCTAATCCCGCATAAAAAACGAGAGCGGTAAATGTTACAGCACCTGTTAAAACGACAGGGTATTTCAGCTCCCGCCCTTTACGCCCGCCCCCAATAGCACTTTGCTGCTCTGTGCCGAAAAAAGAGCCCCGGTGCTTTAAAATCAGCCACACAAGAAACGGAGCGCCGACTATCGAGGTAACAGCACCAACAGGGAGCTCACTGAGGGAAGGGTCAACCGCTCTTCCAAGCACGTCGGCCCCGATGAGGAGCACGGCCCCCCAAAGCATGGAACCAAACAGAAGGTTGGAATGAAGCTGATAGCCCATCAGTCGTGTCAAATGAGGAGCTACCAGGCCGATAAATCCTATGGGTCCAACAACACTTACGACGATGGCAGTAAGACCTACGGCAAGAAAAAACATCAATGCCTGCGTAGCCCGTACGTTTTCTCCAAGTGTAGCCGCCTGGTTTTTACCGAGAAGCAGGATATCGAGGCGGGGAGCGTAAAAGAACACCAGAAATAAAAGCACAATCAGTACAGGAAAGACAAAGCGGACTCCGCTCCAATCCTGCTGCACAAGAGTGCCATTTCCCCACAAGAACAAGCCGGCTGTCTGCACTTCAAAAAATATTTGCAGAACAGCGGTAAATGACGAAAAGGCGATAGAAAGCACAAGCCCGGCCAATGCCATCCGGACCGGTGTAGCTTCAAGTCCGCCGGCCATCGTAAACACCATCAATGCTGCCAAACACCCGCCGACAAACGCAGCAATGAATCCGCTTAGGCCCAGCCAGTCCGGCAGTATTGTAGCAAAAGCAACGATAAAGAAATAGGCTCCCGCATGGACGCCTAAGGTACTCGGCGCTGCCAGAGGATTTTTTGTGATAGTTTGAAAAATAACACCGGAAGCAGCTAAAGCTATACCAGAAAGTATGCCGATAACGATCCTCGGCAAATACACAGTCCGGAAAATACTGCTTTCTGTAGATTCGGTATTCTGAAGGAGATCCCACCAGAAACGAACTGAAAAAGTACCGGTGCTCTGCACAAGGTGCAGATATACTAGCAGCAAGAGAAGAGCTGCTCCGCTAGTATACAGCAGAACAGCTCTTGAAACGAAAGGCGAATTCATAATTACTCCTCATTTGTTAAAGCGTCTGCAACCTCTTCAGCGAATACTTCGGATGAAAGCGGACCGCCATAAGGCCATGTAGAGCTCGGAAGACGGTGAACATCATCGTTTTCGACGAAAGAAAGGCTGTTCCATACTTCATTATTATTCAGCGTTTCTTCAATATTATCACGATCGCCTTCCGGTGTGGGGATATCTATAAACGTCTGGTCCTGATAATCCTCGAGAGCGTCGACGCCTGTTTCGGTATAGCCGTATTCTTCAAACTGTTCAGCCTCATAGGCATTCTCGACACCAATCTGCTCCATCGTCTGGGCGGCAAGCGAATTGTCGGCAAACAGACGGAAAGTGACATTTTCATTTGCCAGATAAGAAAGGGAAAGCAGTACTTCTTCATTATCCTGGCCGGCGTCTTCAATTTCTGTTGACAGGTCGTCGTAGGTGCTGTCCAGATCATTTAATACCTGCTCCGCCTGGTCTTCCTCTCCAACAGCTGTGGCGATGCTCTCAAAGGTTGATTCCATCTCCTCGTACTGATTGCCTTCTCCTTCTGGAGGATATGGATTATACATCAGCGTCGGTGCAATTTCTTCAAGCTCTTCTTTGATATCTTCATGACGGTAGCCGGCAGTGATAATCAAATCGGGTTCAAGTTCGGCAATGCGCTCGAGGCTTGGCTCCTGTCTCGTCCCAACGTCCTGCACATCCCCGGAAGGAGCGGGCTCGATATCGGATAAATAATCGTTATAGCCGTCCAGGTCAGCAATACCGGCAGGCTGCATACCCAGAGCGAGCAAGTCTTCTGCATACACCCATTCAAGGGCGACTACATCTTCCGGTGTTTCATCGAGTGTTACTTCGTTGTCATACCCATCTGTTACCGTCACAGATTCGCTGTTTTCAGAAGATTCCTCATTGCTGCCGGATTCGTCCGAGCCGCTGCTGTCGTCTGAAGAACTGCATGCAGCAAGTGAAAGCGATAAAGCGGGTATCGTTAAAAATGTTAAAAAAGTCTTTTTATTCATATGTATATCCCCCTAATTGAAAAAGATTATCAATATCAACAAATCCGACTTTACTATAAAAGGGGGAGGAATTCAATAAATATAAGAAATTTTTCTTATTTATTATGTTGATCATAAAATTGGGCAGTAATTTCTTTCATTCTATTTTTATTTTTACCCATATCACCTTTGCCGAGCCTTGAAGCTGAACGGAAATGGACGTGCCCATGATTTCCGAAATAAAATACGACGTCATCCTTGAATTTAAGTACCGGGGTCGTGAATACAGCCGAAATATAGTTATCATCCTCATGAACAATTTCTGCATACTTCTGCTGCTGAATGATATGTCGAATAGTGCTTTTCGCTGTTTCCGGGCTGCCTGAATACTGGATGGGCTCCATGTAATGACGTTTATCTTCAGGGGAGCTCATGGTGGAAACACAATTTGGACTGTTAGGGCAGGGGGAGAGCATAAATAACATCCTTTCGCGGTAGAATTTTATATACAATATTGTGTACACTGTAAACAGATGATTAGATTTAGATCAGCGTTATTCTCTTTCCCGAAAAAATAAAGCGTTAATCGGAAGCAGGAAGGGAAGGGAAAAGGAAGAAAGGAGTGGATCGCAGATGGTGAAAGTAAGCCAGGTGAGTGAAAATATTATTAAGGTGCACATGAAAGTAGGTATTACCATCAGCGCCTGGGTCGTGAAGCATGAGAACGGATCAATCATTATCGATACGGGCATCCGGCCAATGGCGCCGAGAATTTTAAAAGAAGCAGCGCGTTTTGGACGGGTTCAGATGATTTTATTAACCCACGGTCATCCGGATCATGTAGGCGGACTCGCTTATATTCAGGATAAAGTAAATGCACCTGTTTATATTCATGGGCTCGAGATTCCTTACATAACGGGGGAAAAACCTTATCCTAACCGTAAAAAACCGGCCGATTATACAAAAGGATTTTCCGTAAAGCAGCTGCCGGGGGACAGCCGTGGCGTTTTTCATTCCATGATGGGAATTGATCCATATTTTACGCCGGGGCACTCGCCGGGTCATACCGCTTATTATCATAAAAAAGATGATGTGCTGATCACTGGCGACATGATTACTTCTAAAAATGGGCGTATAGGCCCTCCAATGAAACAGTTTACTGCTAATATGGACCGGGCGATGCGAAGCACGAAAACCATACAGAAAGTGGCTCCTGGAAAATTATCAATCTGTCACGGAGAAGATCTGGAGTATTCGCAGCATCTTTACAGCGCCTTCGTAAATGAATACCAGTCTAAAGTATAGGGGGCACGGTTATGTACAATGAGTCTTTAATGAAGCGGGCGGTCCAGCTGGCCCAGAGGGTAAAAAAAGAAGGAGAAGGAGATCCTTTTGGGTGTGTCATTGTCCGGAACGGGGAAATAGTGGCAGAGGAAGGGAACAAAACGTTTAAAACCTTCGATCCGACGACTCATGCTGAGCTCGAAGCAATAAGGACCGCTTCGCGGCTCTTAGAAACTACGGATTTAAGTGACTGCGAGCTGTATACGAGCGGTGAGCCGTGCCCAATGTGTGAAGCTGCCATCAATTGGAGCGGCATTCCGGTAGTATACACGGCAAAAACAGCAAAGGAGGCCGAACAAGCCGGCCTCCTTCCAGTGCCCGAAGCAACCTACGAGCTGCAGTACAAACCATTTCAGGATAAAACACTCAATCCATACCTTGAAAAGTAGACCGGGGCGATTAAAGCAGAAAAAAACGAAAATAAATAAGTATGCCCAGGTAGATAATTAATAACAATGCAGACATGAGCAGAATAAACCACATGTATAAAAGCGGCACGTGATGTGACTGCTTTTTTATTGTGATTGCAGCGAGGGTTGTTGTTGTTCCGAGCGTAAGCAGAATCAGCACGACCAGCCAGGTGGCAATGGATGGCCACGGTAGAAAATAAACAAAGGGCATAAGCATCAGCAGTACACACATTGTATAAAACGCATACAGCGATGTTTTATACAGGCGTGTGTCCTTTTGACGCTCTTTGTGCTGCCGCCGCCGGTCCAGTCTGCTGGTTGATTTTTCCCCGTTCGCGGAAGCAGGCTGTAGTGTCTGCTTAACACGGTCCCACAGCTTTTTCGGGGTGAATGCTCTCCATTTTGATGAACTTCCCATTTTTCATGCTCCTAAAGGCAGGCGGAAAACATCAGCATTACGGCCGGCGTGTGAGGCCCATAAACGTTTGCAAAAATGATTTCCAGTTACGGTTTCTGCCATAGTAATAGTCGATGATCTGCGAAAGTGATTCGAACTTTCCTTCATAAGGATACCATAAAATTTCGCTGTTCATACTCCCTCTTGCACTCATAACGGACGTTTCAATACTGAATGAACGCATGCCTGCGGTGGAGTGGTAGGATCCAATGCCGCTCTGTTTCGTGCCTCCATAAGGAAGGTAGTGATTGGCAGCGTGGGATATTACATCATTGATCATGAAGTTGCCCGTGCGGACCTTTGCAGTGAAGTTTGCCGCAAGCTCCTGATCGGAAGTGAAAATGGATCCGCTCAGACCGTAAACGGTATCGTTGAACAGCTCGAGCGCCTCGTCTATTGTAGAATAGGTCCGTACTGAAAATACAGGACCGAAAGTCTCTTCCTTCCATACCCGCATTTCTCTGGTTACTCCAGTCAAAACAACCGGTTCGATTGTCAGGGTTTGGTCGTCCCACTGTTCCGGAGGTTTCCCGGCTATTTGTTCGGCCCCCTGGTCAAGTGCTTCCTGGACCTGGCTGTAGACAATATCCCACTGCTTTTTTGTCGTCATCCGACCGATTTCATACTCCTTGTCGCCATCCCGGCGCAGACCGGCGATGGTACTGCGTACACTGTTCAAAAATTCCTCCTGAACCTCTTCGTGCACTATCACGCGCTCGACAGATAGACAGACCTGCCCGCTGTTCATGAAAGCCCCCCAGGAAGCAGCATTCGCCGCCCGTTCTACGTTTGCATCCTCATGAACGACCATAGCATCCTTTCCGCCCAGTTCGAGGGTGGTAGGGATCAAATGCTCGGCGGCCTGCTTCTGGATAACCTTTCCTGTCGCGACTGAGCCCGTGAAATGAATGTAGTCCGGCTGCTGCTCAATCATTAAGCGTCCAGTTTCAGCTCCGCCATGAAGGACTTGAAAAACTCCCTCAGGAAAAAGCCCCGAGATTTTTTCAAGAAGAAGGCTCGCAAGCGGCGTTTCTGCGGAAGGCTTTAAAAGCACGCAGTTTCCTGCGGTCAGAGCTTCGACAACAGGGATAAGAGAAAGCTGAAACGGAAAATTCCATGGAGAGATAATAGCAATTTTTCCCCGGGGCTTCCGGATAATTGATGAATTTTTACCCATGAAAATCATTGGGGTTCTGACCCGCTCACGGTTGAAAAGGCCGGGAGCTTCTTTTTCAATGTGGCGCAGTGCTTCAAGCACTGGAATGACTTCAGAACCCATGGCTTCAATAGGTGGTTTTCCTGTGGCGGAGGAGATAATGTCAGCAATCTCTTCGCGAAGCTCGCTAATAGTAAAACGAAGCAGCTGTATGTAACTCAGCCGTTTCTCTATAGGCAGAGAAGCCCAGGGAGCGAAAGCATCATCGGCCTTTTGCCAGGCGGCCAGTATTTCTTCTTCATTAGATGAATGAACGGTTGTTGAATCCAATGTTGACACCCTTTCTGAATCAAAATAATAAGTATAGTACTCCGTTCCCTAATTGGGGGTAATCATAACAGAAGTTACGGAAAAGAAACCGTGGTCGTTCCAAAAGGTGCCAGGCGTCTTTTCCGTGGTGAAGGACGCTTTATTTATCAAAGCCGTATCGGATAAAGCGGGAGATATCTTTCGCAACACCAATATCCCAAAGAATAATAAATAGAACCAAAATGGCAGGCCCCGCCAGCAGACCAACAGCTCCAAACATTTGCAGGCCGGCAAACAGGGAAATCAGCACGGCGAGCGGATTCAGATTCATGCTCGAAGAGAGCACTTTTGGCTCGATAATCTGCCGGACAACCATTGTAATGGTGTAAAGGATCAATAGACCGAGCCCAAGACCGAAATTGCCCGTCAGAATCAGATACACTCCCCAAGGAATTAAAATAGTGCCGGTGCCCAAATAAGGAAGAAATTCAGCGACACCAACGATGGCCGCAAGCCAGTAAGCTCCTTCGACTCTCATGATAAGAAGGCCGATTAGCACAATAACGCCCGTCACAAGCATAAGGATCAGCTGTGCCCGGATGTAGCCGAACACTCTCGCCCACATGGCCTGATAAAAAGCTTTCAACCGCTCAATAACAAAGGGAGGCAGGGCCAATTTCATTTTCCCGGCGTATCGGTTCCAGTCTTTTCCAATAAAATAAATAGCGAGTATGATAAATAACAGGACAATCAAAAGCGTAGGGATACCTAAAATTAATTGGGTCAAAGCGTCGGCGATGGTTTGGGCGACCGAGCCAAGGCCAGAGCCGAGCTGGCTCCCGAGCTGGGCTATCCCCTGATCTACAGAAGACTGACCGCCAATGCCGGAAGCGGCTCCGGTGGCTCTTTCCCAAAAGGGAAGGATGTTTTCATTGTAAAAATTCTGCATCTGCTGAAAGGTATTCTCCATCCATGTGGGACCCTTCTCAGCGATCACATTGAATATTTCAATTGAAAGAAAGATCAGTCCGGTAATAATGCCTCCAACGATACTTAAAGTAAGAAGGAGCCCGACAAGGGCAGCTATCCCATTTGGCAGTCGCAGTTTATAATGAAGCCATCTCGTAAGCGGCATAAGCATCCAAGCGAAAAAAGCAGCGATCCAGAACGGATACGTATAGGAAAAAATCTTGCCAATCGCCCATGCGAGGGCGAAAGCGGCTATTATAACGATGACAAACCTTAAAATCATCCAGCCGGTCGTTTGTTTCATGGGCCATTCCATTCCTTTCCTTTGGCGGACATACTATCCATCTTTTCTTATTATAACCTTCCCACTATAAAAAGGAATCTACACGTTTTTTTAAATATTCCCGAAAAGGGAGGCGGATATACTTTTGATGAATGGTTCTTTAGGGTAATTATAAGTTAGAATGACAGTAGTGGCTTATACTTTAGGAACAGACAGGGGAGGAAGCAGTATGGATATTAACGGAAAAGTCTTTTTACTGCCGGGCGGTGCATCCGGACTTGGCGGTGCTACGGCGAATATGCTTGTAGAAAACGGTGCGAAGGTGGTTATCGCCGATTTTGAGGTGAGACCCGGAAGAAAAAGAGCAAAAGAGCTTGGGGACAGCGCCATTTTTATTGAAATGGACGTTACTTCAGATGAAAAAGGAAAAGCAACTATTGATGAAACAATAGAAACGTTCGGGCGTATTGACGGAGTAGTCAATTGCGCAGCTCTCGGACTTGCAGAGAAGATTTTGAATAAAAAGAATTCGCATTCCCTGGAGCATTTCAACCGCGTTATTCAGACGAATCTGGTTGGAACGTTTAATATGCTCCGGCTCGGTGCAGATGCGATGAGACATAATGAACCAAATGAACAGGGAGAAAGAGGCATCATTATTAATACATCTTCGATCGCAGCCTACGAAGGCCAGGTCGGCCAGGCTGCCTACAGTGCCTCTAAAGGAGGCATATGGAGCCTGACGGCGCCGGCGGCCAGAGAGCTTTCAGATTTTGGCATACGCGTCATGGCTATCGCTCCGGGCTTGTTCGAAACTCCTTTTTATATGTCCTTTCCGGAAAAAGCGAGACAGACGCTGGGACAGAACGTTCCTTTTCCAAGAAGGCTCGGGTTTCCGAATGAGTACGCCTCGCTTGTGAAAGAAATTATCCAAAACACGATGTTAAACGGGGAAACTATCCGTTTGGACGGCGCACTCCGTATGCCTCCGAAATAAAAAAGTACCAGCGTCCGCAGTCGGACGCTGGTACTTTTCGTTTATGGCAGCGGAATGCCGCTTTATTACTGCTCCGGAAAGCACAGTTCATAAAAGTTACACCGCTTGCAGGCGAAGGTGTTGGTCGTTTTTTTGAAATACTCGAGCGGCAGTGGTTTATTGGCTTCTTTGTCCTCAAGGAAGCCGGCCATACGCTCCACGCTCTGGACGAGCAGCTCTCTGACTTCCTGAAGAGTGGAATGATCAAGCCTGTGTTCGACACTGGTGCCTTCGAGCAGATATTCATTCCGCACGACGATATCCTCGAGCGCTGTTTCCGGGTAGTAGTCAAGGACGTACTGCGCATACAGCGCAAGCTGATACGGATCTTCTTCTGTCTGCAGGCCGGTTTTCCAGTCCACGATTACCCATTTATTGTTTTCTTCATCTTTATAAAGAAAATCAAGAACGGCAAACACCTTTGTGTTTTCAAGGCTCATCGTGCGGAGTTCTTCCGATTCGAGGTAATAGGTGGGCCGGTCAGAAGTAAGCTCGAGTAACGTGTCACAGGTTAAAATGTGCTCTACTACAGCCTCAAGACGGTCCTGAATTTTTTTAATTTTCTCCGCGGGCAGCTTTTTCTCTTCTCCGTAGTAAATTTCATGGAGCATTGTCGTATGTTTCGGTTTTTTACGCCACTGTTCGACATTTTGGGTAGAATCGATAAATCCTGCGTTCAGACGGGTACGGATCGTTTCTTTCAAAGTGTCTTTTGTCGGCAGATGGCCATCAGTTAAATATTTTTTCAGCGTTTCTTCCACTAAATCATGCACAATAGACCCAAACAGCATTTCGAGATTAGTTAAATTTTTCAACCGGTAGACATGACGCGGAAAAGGATCCGCATTACGCAGCCAGCCGTTGTGTGAGGAGTAATACTGGTGGGCATACTGTCGTTCGCATTGAAGCAGCGTTTTATGCCTCGACAGCGACCAGGAAAACTCCGGATAATCCCGTATAGTAAACAGGAGAAATCACTCCTTTGATTTGTCTTTACCTTGCTCCTGATACCATTTTAACGGTGACGACGGGCAAAGTCGATAAAACGGAACTTATCCGAACGGTGCCTGGACTCGGTGTACTGAAATAATTCTGCATTATCGAGATACACATAGTTTCGGACGACTGCAATACTCGAATCCGGGTAAAGATCAAGAAGCTGCTTATCTTCTTCCGTCGGCTTTTCAATAGTAATTTCCTTACGCGCAAAGCTGATTACAAGCTTCAGTTTATTCTCCACGTAGTCATAAATGGAATCGGCGCAAATGTCTTCGGTGAGACCAGGCACCCAGCGCTCAAGCAGGTAGTCAATGTCGAGCACAATGTTTTCGCCATCCATTTTCCGCTGGCGTTTTACTTCCCAGACCTGCTCCGTTTCCTGAACCTCGAGCGCATGCTGAAGCGCCGGGGGCACAGTAGAGAGAGTTAAGGAATGCACATGGGTTTTACTGTTGCTGCCGGTCTGTTCCGCCAGCTCTTTAAAGCTGACAAGCCCGGAAACGGGAAAATCGAACCTGCCAGTTTCAAGCACGACGGAGCCCTTGCCCTGTATTTTTTGAATATACCCGTGCTCGGAAAGCAGATTCAGGGCTTTTCGAATCGTCTCCCGTGACGTGTCATACATAGAAGTAAGCTCATGCTCAGAAGGAAGCAGGGCATGAGGCTGAAACTGCTCATTGCGGATGCCTCGTGCTATTTCTTCATAGATGTCTAGATATTTTCTTTTTGTGCTCATGCTCGTTACACCCCAGGACGACTATTTTTGATAATGCAGAACGATTGTTTCATAAGGCTGCAGACTGTCAGCTTCCAGGGAAAAGCTATCCCGTTTGTAATTGGTGACAAAGACAGTGCCCGCCACTTCTTTTCGGGGAAGATCCAGCCTGCCGGCCTGAATCGTATCAGATGAGAAATTACTTATAACGAGTAAGGCTTCATCTTCGTCCTCGCGTGTGTAGGCGAAAAGAGAAGGGTGATCCGGCAGATAAAGCTGGTAATTCCCGGTCGTCAGGATTTTGTAATCCTTGCGGAGCTGAATTAATTTTTTGTAAAAATGATACACAGATTCCGGATCGTTTACCGCTTCTTTGGCATTAATGAACGTATAATTTTCCGGCACCGGCAGCCACGGCTCGACTTCACTGAAACCGGCATTTTTCGATCCGTCCCACTGCATCGGCGTACGTGCGTTGTCCCGGGAGCGGGCCTGAATGACAGCGAACGCTTCCTCAGGGCTTTTTCCCTGCTTTTGCATAATATCATAATAGTTGATGGTTTCCACATCACGGTAGTCGTTAATGGAGCTGTAGGAAGGGTCCGTCATCCCAAGCTCCTCGCCCTGATAGACGTAAGGGGTTCCGCGCATACAGTGCATGGTTGCTGCGAGCATCTTTGCCGATTCTACGCGGTACTTGCCGTCGTCGGCGTATCTGCTTACAATGCGGGGCTGGTCATGGTTACACCAGAACAGCGCGTTCCAGCCACCGCCTTCATACATACCGCTTTGCCAGTCCGATAACGTTTCTTTTAATTGCACAAAATTGAATTCGGGCAGGGTCCATTTTTCTCCTCCGGGGTAATCCGCTTTTAAATGATGAAAATTAAAGGTCATGCTCAGTTCTTCCCGGTCCGGGCGGGTGTATTTGATGCAATGGTCGATCGTTGTGGAGGACATTTCTCCGACCGTCATAGCTCCGTGCGGGGCAAATACGTTTTGATTCATTTCATGCATCCACTCGTGCACTCTCGGCCCGTCCGTATAAAACCGGCGGCCATCGCCGATATCGTCATTTGGAAACCGCTGATCCTTTGAAATTAAATTGATGACATCGAGCCGGAATCCATCAATACCTTTATCGAACCAGTAGTGCATCATGTCGTACAGCTGACGGCGCAGTTCTTCATTTTCCCAGTTCAAATCGGCCTGACTGACGTCAAACAGATGCAGGTAGTACTGGTTTGTCGGCTCATGCCACTGCCATGCAGATCCGCCAAATTTAGACACCCAGTTGTTTGGCACGTCTCCTTCTACAGGGTCCTTCCAAATGTAATAGTCGCGGTAAGAGCTCGCGGCATCTGACGAAGCAGCCTGAAACCAGGCATGGTCTGTGGAGGTATGGTTAATAACGATATCCATAATAATCTTCATGCCCTTAGCATGAGCTTCAGTCAACAGACGCTCGAAGTCCTCCATCGTTCCATATACATCGTAAATATTATAATAATCGCTGATATCGTATCCATTATCCTTTTGAGGAGAAGGGTACACAGGATTTAGCCATAAAACATCGATTCCTAGATCCTGAAGGTAATCAAGCTTTTCGATAATACCGGGGAGATCGCCTACTCCGTTCCCGGTCGTATCGTTAAAGCTTTTAGGGTAAATCTGGTAAATAACTGCGCGTTTCCACCACGGTTCCATTCTGCTCATCCTTTCGCATATATGCTGTATGAAGCAAAGGCGCCTGCCAAGTGGACCAGCAGACGCCTGAATTCATTAGTTAAACTTCTACTTTGCGAATACGCCCATAGAGATAGGTTAATACAATCGGGAGGATAATGACAATCAGCATTCCGATAAAGAACACTCCCCAGTCTCCCGGACGGATGGAAAAGATGCCGGGAATACCACCGACGCCGACAGCAAAGGCCAGGACGTTATTAATACTGATAAACGTTGCTGCGATGGCAGAGCTGATGAGCGCACAGAAGAATGGGAACCGGTACTGCAGGTTGACCCCGAATAATGCCGGCTCGGTAACGCCAAGGTACGCCGAAAGGCCGGCGGAGCCTGCGAGCCCCCGCATGTTCTGATCTCTCCAGGCTAAAATCATTATACCGACAGCAGCAGAGCCCTGGGCGATGTTGGAAAGAGCAAGAATCGGCCATAAGAAGGTGCCGTCAGTTGAAGCTGTAAGCTGCAGGTCCACCGCAAGGAATGTATGATGGAGCCCGGTAATAACAAGTGGTGCATAAAGGAGACCGTAAAGCAGGCCGCCAAGCCATGCGTATTGATCAAAGGTCCACAGGAAGAAGTCGGTAATCGCGTTCCCAAGACCAAATGTAACCGGTCCGATAATAATAAAGGTAAAGAACCCGGTAACAAGCAGAGCGATCGGTGCCACCAGCAGCACCTGGATGGAGTCAGGAATTCGTTTCCTAAGAAAGATTTCAATCTGTGCCAGTACATAAGAGGCTACAAGCACTGGAAGTACCTGACCCTGATAGCCGACCTGCTCAACGTTCCAGCCAAATAAATCCCAGGTTGGAACTTCATTGTTTGCACTTGCATCACCATAAGCATATGCGCTTAAAAGCTCCGGGTGAACGAAAATTAACCCGAGTACAATACCGAGGAGGGGACTGCCTCCAAACCGCCTGACTGCCGACCACCCTATGAGAACAGGAAGGAAGTTAAATGAAGCGTTTGCAATGATAAAAATAATTTCAGAAAAACTGGTCCACTGCGGATATACTTCGATGACAGCTTCGTCGAAAAATATGCCGGGGCCGGTTAACAGGTTATTTAAACCAAGCAGCAGCCCTGCAGTGATAATGGCGGGAAGAATCGGAATGAAAATGTCAGCGAGCAGGCGAATAAACCGCTGAAACCCATTCTGTTTTTTGCCGGATTTCTGCTTTTCGCTGGTATCGCTTTCAGAATCTTCGTCTCCTGCACGGCCGCCGCTTTCTTCAGAACGGCCTGTAACGCTCATCAGCTCTTTATACACTTTGTCTACTGTGCCCTGGCCGATGACGACCTGGTACTGGCCTCCGGAGGCAAAAGCTCCCCGTACAAGCTCGAGGTTTGTGAGCTTTTCCTTGTCAACTTTTTCTTCGTCGTACAAAACGAATCGCAGTCTTGTCACGCAGTGGGTGACTGTTTCTATGTTTTCATTGCCTCCCACGGCTTCTACAATCGTTTCCACGGCTTCCTTTGTGATTTTTGCCATTTTTGTTCCCCCTTAAATGAATGCATTTGAAAACGATACCAATTTATAAATTCACTTTAACTTGTATATACAAATTAGTCAATATAATTATCAATGTGAAAAAGGTTTTTATTAAACGAAAAATAGGAATACTAATAAAAAACCCTTTAATGGAGCGTGAAAGCATGGAACAGCTGATAACACTTGATCAAACAGAAACGTTATACGGAACGCTCACCGTGCCTGAGAACGGGTATGAAAAAGTCCCTGGTGTGCTGATAATTGGGGGGAGCGGTCCTGTAGACCGCGATGGAAACGCCCCGGGGATGAAATTAAACATTTATAACCAACTGGCGGCCTGGCTTGAAAAGCAGGGCATAGCGGCGCTGCGCTATGATAAGAGAGGCACAGGGAGCAGTGAAGGAGATTTCCTTGAGACGGGGCTGCAGGATTTAATCGAAGATGGTGCTGCTGCGGTGCGTCTTTTGAAAATGATCCCTGAAATTGATGAAGAGAAAATTTTCATTCTCGGTCACAGCGAAGGCGGGGCGATTGCTCCAAAAGTGGCTGAAAAAGAAAAGGTACAGGGGCTGATGGCACTCGCATCGTCGCCTAAGCCACTGTTTGATATTTTACTCGAACAGGGAGAATCGGTAGAAAGGGAAATAAGTGAGGGGAAAGGGATCTTTTACCGTGCATTGAAGACGGGGAAAGTAAACAAGCGGATGATCAAAAAGCAGCATAAAGTGCTCAAGGAGCTGCTTGATGAAGAGGCTTCAAAAAAATATAAAAATGTAAACGTAAAATGGTTTCAGGAGCACGCTGACTATGACCCGCGAGAGGCCTTTCACCGCATGCGCATCCCCGTGATTGCCGTAAATGGCGGCAAAGATGCCCAGGTGAAAGCGGAAGACGTCAGTGCAATTGCTCAGCATACAAGCGGTCCGGTGGAGGCTTATGTAGTCGAAGAGATGAATCATATTCTCAGACACCAGCCGGAAGAGTTTTCGATTATGAAAACGCATCGCAGGTACTTAAAACAGCAGAACGACAATCTGTCCCACGAACTGCTGGACCACCTGTACCCGTGGCTGCAAAAACAGATACAGTAGTAAACACTTGAAAAATCTATTATCGAATATAAAAGAATCGTCCCCGGGCTATTAGGCCAGGGGACGATTCTTTGATTATTACATAGAAGCTTTCTGCAGACTGTTGATCATTGCCAGCGATTTACCGGTACCAATCGCGACAGCCTCAAGAGGTGATGATGCAAGGTGGACCGGTACTACAATCTGGCGGCTCAGCCACTCTTGAAGGTCGTTCAGTAGCGCGCCCCCGCCAGTAAGCACAATTCCCTGATCGACGATGTCCCCGCTCAGTTCCGGCGGACACTGCTCAAGAGTAACGCGAATGGTTTCCAGAATCTGCTCGAGGGTTTCTGTGATAGCCCGGTGGATTTCCGGTGACTCGAGAGTAATGGTTTTTGGCAGCCCGTTCACAAGGTCTCTGCCCCGGATTTCCATCGTACGGACTTCACCGTCAGGGATAGCGGAGCCGATCTCCATTTTGATATTTTCAGCGGTCCGTTCGCCGATCAGCATGTTGTATTCCTTGCGGACATGCTGGGTAATGCTTTCATCCAGATGGTCTCCGCCGCGGCGGATCGCCCGGGAGGAAACAATGCCGCCGTAGGAAATAATGCCAACCTCTGTCGTGCCCCCGCCAATATCGACGATTACGTTCGCTTTAGGTTCATCTACAGGCAACTCTGCCCCGAGCGCCGCTGCAATTGGTTCTTCGATTAAGGAAACAGATTTAGCCCCGCATCCAAGCACTGCGTCCCGGATAGCCCGGCGTTCTACGGAAGTGGAATCACACGGCGTACATACTACGACCTTCGGTTTGCGGAGAGTAAAGCCTGCTTCTTTTTGAATTTTTTTCATGATATGCGAAAGCATTGCGGATGTAATATCATAATCTGCAATAACGCCTTCTTTCATCGGACGGGTCGCGATAATATTGGCCGGAGTTTTTCCAACCATTTCTTTTGCTTCTGTACCTACAGCGTAGACTTCTTTTGTGTCGATATGAAGCGCTACAACGGAAGGCTCGTTAAGAATAATGCCTTTTTCTTTCGTGTAAACAAGAATATTTGCGGTTCCCAAATCAATACCAATTTCTGTTAATGCCATTTTATTTACTCACCTTTTCCGGGTTATTAGTCTCTAGTATTTCATTGTAGAGGAGTGGAGACACTTAAATAAGGGTCTAAGGTCACGTAAAAAATGAGTAATTTCCCATTTTTACGAAAAAAATCATCTGAATTAATAAATTAAGTCCACGACTTCATCAATGGAGATAGCTCCAAAATACGTATACAGATCAAACTGCGATAATGTTTTGTAGATGGCATCGCGTTCATATTTCGTACCCTGAAGTGCTTCCTGGAGATCCTCTACGTTCCCGGTACCAAAAAAGTCACCGTATATTTTCGTTTCCTGAATCACGCCTTTTTTGACGTTGAAGCGGATGTCGAGCATGCCGGCATCGAATTTTTTGCTGCGGTGAATATCAAAAGCCGGGGACTTGCCGTAGTTCCAGTCCCAGTTGCTGTAACGTTCCTCGGATATCTTATGAATTTCCTTCCAGTCCTCATCGGTCAGGCGGTACTGCTCGATGTCTTCGTCGCTTCCAAAAATATAGCGAAGAATGAGCTGTTTGAAGGCTTCTACGGACAATGGCTCATCCAAAAACTCATTGATATTTCCTACACGGCTCCGAATGGACTTGATCCCTTTCGAGCGGATTTTTTCGTCTTTTACATTCAGCGCAGCTACGACGTTTTCAATTTCTGAATCGAGCATCAGGGTGCCGTGGCTGAACATTCTCCCTTTTGTGGCAAACTGGGCATTGCCGGAAATTTTTTTCCCGTTCGCCTGTAAATCATTACGCCCCGACATTTCGGCTGGAACCCCTATATTATTCAAAGCATCGACGATCGGCTGAGTGAATTTTTGGAAATTTTGAAAGCTATTGCCATCATCTTTGGTTAAAAAGCTGAAATTCAAATTGCCTAAATCGTGGTAGACTGCCCCGCCACCGGAAAGGCGCCGTACCACCTGAATGTTGTGCTTCTCCACATAATCGGTGTTGATTTCTTCAATTGTATTTTGATTTTTCCCAATAATAATGGAAGGTTTATTTACATAAAAAAGCAAATACATTTCGTCTTTGTCGAGATCCATGTTTTTTAAAGCAAATTCTTCAATGGCTAAATTGATTCTTGGGTCATTAATGCCTTCATTATCAATAAATTTCATTCGTAACCTCCTAAAAATTGTGCGCTGAACCGATGCTGCTTTTAAAAGTAAGATCCTTTTATATTATGCCATAAATACTGATGTGAAAGCTAATGCTAACAGGAAATAGAATGACCGGGAAAATTCCCCTATTAATAATCCCTAGTTAAACGATTTGTATTGTTGACTTTGCAAAAGGAAGCCACTAAAATATACTGTAAGCTAATAAACCTGATAAACTTACTAAGGATTTCAAAGACTTTAAAATAAGATTTTCATTTTTTATAGAAACAGGTACAATATTAAATTGAAAGGGATGGAAGCGCATGATAGTATATGATTCCCTGCAGACAAATGAATTGGAGCAAGTGAATAACGAAGTGCTGGAAGGAAAAAGTGCGCTTGAAGTTATCCGCTGGGCCTACGGCGAATACGGCGATGATTTAGTATACGCATGCAGTTTCGGAGCTGAAGGAATTGTATTGATCGATTTAATCAGCCAGGTGAAACCAGATGCAACCATCGCTTTTCTCGACACCCAGTTTCATTTTAAAGAAACGTATGATGTAATTGATGCAGTTCGTGATAAGTATCCGGAGTTAAATATTAAAATGCTGAAGCCGGAACTTTCGCCTAAACAACAGGCGGCCCAGGAAGGCGATAGACTTTGGGAAACAGATCCGGACCGCTGCTGCAGTATTCGGAAGCTGCAGCCCCTCGAAAACGAATTGAGCCAGTACGGCGCCTGGATGTCCGGCCTGCGCAGGTCGCAGTCACTTACGCGTCGCAACACGCAGTTTGTAAACGAAGATAAGCGGTTTGAATCGATTAAAATTTGTCCTCTAATCCACTGGACGTGGGATGATATCTGGGCCTATATCGAAGACAACAGCCTTCCTTACAATGAACTGCACGAACAGAATTATCCAAGTATCGGCTGTGTACAGTGCACTGCAAAGGTGCTCGAAGGCGAAGACCTTCGCAGCGGACGCTGGACAGGAAGCGGAAAAACAGAATGCGGCCTGCACCGCTGATGAATTAAGATGAAGAAGGGACGATGATCATGGCTTTAAGCACACCGCACGGTGGGAAATTAGTAAATCGTAAGGACTTGAACAAAGACGTTTCATCCATTCAAAAACAAATTGAGCTTGATGAGGTCGCTTTATCTGACCTTGAACTGCTTTCAAACGGAGCATTCAGTCCGCTTGAAGGCTTCATGAGCGAAGAGGACTACAACTCGGTGGTTTCTTCGATGCGCCTTGCGGACGGCACAGTCTGGAGTATTCCTATTACCCTTCCGGTTACGAAGGAAAAAGCGGAGGAATTGAAAGCAGGAGAGGAAGCCCTTCTGGTTTTTGACGGAGAAACGTACGGTACGATTGAACTTGAAGGATTCTATGCTCCGGATAAAACGCGGGAAGCAAGAGAAGTATACCGCACCGAAGAAGAAGCCCACCCCGGCGTAAAGAAAATGTACGATCGTCCGGACACGTATGTTTCCGGTAAAATTACGCTTGTAAAAGAAATCAGCCACGAACAGTTTGAAAACTATTATCTGGACCCGGAAGAAACGCGTAGCGCGTTTGAAAGCCGCGGCTGGAATACCGTAGTCGGTTTTCAGACGAGAAACCCTGTTCACCGGGCGCATGAATATATTCAAAAAGCAGCGCTTGAAACCGTGGACGGCCTGTTTTTAAATCCGCTTGTCGGAGCAACAAAATCAGATGATATTCCTGCCGATGTGCGTATGGAAAGCTATGAAACCATTCTTGATGAATATTACCCTGAGAACCGGACGTTTTTAGCCGTATTTCCTGCTGCTATGCGCTACGCCGGGCCGAGGGAAGCAATATTCCATGCCATGGTCCGGAAAAATTACGGCTGCACCCACTTTATTGTGGGCCGTGACCATGCTGGTGTCGGTGACTATTACGGCACGTATGACGCTCAGGAAATTTTCTCCGAATTTACGTTTGAAGAACTTGGCATTCAGCTGCGCTTCTTTGAGCATTCCTTCTACTGCCTGAAATGTGAAAACATGGCAACAGCCAAAACGTGCCCGCACGACAAAGCTGACCATGTCATTCTTTCCGGTACGAAGGTGCGCGCCATGCTGACCAATGGCGAAATGCCTCCAAAAGAGTTCAGCCGTCCGGAGGTCGTGGAAGTATTAATCCGCGGCATGCAGCGCCAGACTTCCAATTCATAAACGACAGGAGGAAAACGATGGGGTCTAAATCCACCGATATCGTCTGGCACGATGCCTCGGTATCTAAAGAAGAACGTCAGGAAAAAAATAAGCATCAAAGCTTTGTGCTATGGTTTACCGGTCTTTCCGGATCCGGTAAATCCACGCTCGCAAACGCCGTTTCCCGGAAGCTTTTTGAACGGGGCAGTCATACCTACGTGCTCGACGGAGATAACGTCCGCCACGGCCTGAATAAGGACCTTGGCTTTTCTCCGGAGGACCGGACAGAAAACATCCGCCGCATCGGAGAAGTGGCAAAGCTGTTCGTTGACAGCGGCCAGATTGTCAGCACTGCTTTTATTTCCCCGTACCGGGAGGACCGCCATCAAGTGCGTGAACTGCTCCCGGAAGGAGAATTTATCGAAGTGTACGTAGAGGCGAGCCTCGAAGCGTGTGAAGAGCGGGACCCGAAAGGGTTGTATAAAAAAGCCCGCTCCGGAGAAATTCCTTCCTTTACCGGGATCAACGCTCCCTATGAAGAGCCGGAAAACCCGGAGCTCACGGTAAATACGGAACAAAAATCCATTGAAGAATCTGCCCAGGAAGTGGTGGACGCGTTAGTGAACTGGGATTACATCGAAGAACAATAAAGAAAGATACGTAGAGGACGCGGGCTGTTAAGCCGTGTCCTTTTTTACCATTTAATAAAGAGAAAGGAGGGGTTGGGTGGCAGCTGGAAAAGTTTATTTAGTAGGAGCAGGGCCCGGAAATGAAGGTCTTCTTACCGTGCGCGGAGCAGAGTGCATCCGGCAGGCGGACGTCATCTTTTATGACAGGCTGGTCAACCCGCTTCTTCTGGAACAGGCCCCGATTGAAGCGGAACGTATATACTGTGGAAAACTGCCGCAGAAGCATATTCTGCGGCAGGAAGTGATTCAGGAAATGATGGTGGAAAAAAGCCGGGAGGGAAAACGGGTAGTACGTCTTAAAGGCGGCGACCCTGGTGTGTTTGGAAGAGTCGGGGAAGAAGCGGCCGTGATGGAGGAAAACAGTATCGAGTACGAAATTGTTCCGGGCATCACCTCTGGTATAGCTGCCCCGCTTTATGCCGGAGTACCTGTAACTCACCGCGATTATTCGGGAAGCTTTGCAGCGATTACGGCCCATACGAAAAAGGAAACTGGAGAGCCGGACCTGGACTGGGAACCGCTTGCCAAAAGCATTGATACAGTCGCTTTTTACATGGGGGTCAAAAACCTGCCTTTTATAACGAAGCGGCTCATAGAAGCGGGAAAGCCTAAGGATACGGCCGTGATGGTAGTCGAGTGGGGCACATATTCCAAGCAGCGGACAGTTAAAGGCACACTGGCAGATATCAATGATATTGTACAGAAGCATGCGATTGAAAACCCTTCGATTACGCTGGTAGGCAACGTCGTTAAAGCTGGACCGTCCTCCACCTGGTTTGAAGAGCTTCCATTGTTTGGCCGCTACATATGGCATGTGCGGACAACACCGGGTGCAGGCAGATGGAGCAGTGATTGGAAGAGTCAGGGGGCGGAGGTGTATGAAGGGCCGGTATGGGAAGAAACATTGCCGGAGCTTATCCACCTACAAAAGGATCTCCCCTATGATGAAATTGTATTTGAAACAGCCAGTGACGTTGAAGCGTTTGTGTCTCAGTTAAAGAACTGGCGTCTGGACCTGAGACAGGTAACCTGCCTTCTTACAGCCGCAACCCGCCGGGCAGAAGAAAAATGGAAGGACTACGGCGTTCTTCCCGAATTTCGTCCGAAAGAGCGGTGGGGCCATACAGAGAGCGTTCATGCTATTGGAAGCGAAGATTGGATAAAAGAAATCGGTCCCCAGGCCAGCAGTGACATAGGGCATGTGTTAAAGAGTGCCGTGTCTTCAGATCATACACTTGAGCGGCTGCTGATGGATAACTCCATTAATACAGTGATTTTCCCATGTAGAAAAGCTGTCACGACAGCTGTGGGGAAAATCAATGACTTGTATAATGGAGACGCTGGCCGGTGGTGGTCGCAAAAAACAGTAGTGTGCATTGGTGAACGCACGAAAGAGCAGGCTGAAAAATACGGAATCCATGTGGATACGACAGCAGAGGCTTCGGCGCAGGCAGTCACTGCCTCTATTCAAGATTGCTTCAGCCCTATTATTTAAGGAGGAATGATCATGAAAGCTATTTTGTTTGTTGGACACGGCACGAGAGTCCCCGAGGGCAATGAACAGGTAAAAGCTTTTACGAAAAAAGCGGGAGCTGCTTTCCCGGATTACGAGCAGAGAACCTGCTTTTTGGAATTGGCAGAGCCGGATATCGTCACAAGCGCTGTTGAGTGCATTGAAAATGGTGCCGATACCCTGGCTGTTGTGCCGGTGCTTTTGCTTTCAGCCGGTCATATCAAAAAAGATATTCCTGAAGAGCTCGAAAAAGTGCAGCAGATGCACCCTGAAGTGACTATTCAATACGGGAACCCTTTTGGTGTTCATGACCGTATTAACGATCTTCTCCTGGACCGTCTCCGGGTAAAAGGGTGGGTGCCGGAGGAAGAAGCAGTCATCCTGTTTGTAGGAAGAGGTGCAAAGGATCCCGGGGCAATCGAAGACTTTTACCGTATAGCCGGAGAGCTTGAGAAGCATACCGGCCGTTCGAGGGTGGAAACAGCTTTCCTGGCCGCCGCCGAGCCGGGGTTTCAGGAAAAAATGAAAGAGCTGGCTGAAGGAGAGCGGCCAGTATACGTTCTGCCTTATTTAATGTTTGTCGGACTGCTCATTAAAGAGATGGACGAAGCAGCAGCCCACTACAATCAGGCCAAACCCGGGCATTTTACAAGGTGCGACTTTTTAGGCTTCGACGAACGGCTGCTTCCGGTGCTTGAATCCCGTGTCGCTGAAACGCTTGAAAAAGCCGCAGGCATTCATGTCTGACTTTCTTTTTCCGCTAGCTGTAAATCTGGAAATGAGGGAAACTGTAATCATTGGCGGCGGCAGGGTGGCGGAACGTAAAGCCGGCAAGCTGTTAAAGGCAAATGCTGCTGTAACGATTGTGGCACCGGAGCTTTCTGAAGGACTGAAAAAGCTTTGGGAAGAAAATAAGGTGGACTGGAAGCAAAAAATGGGCAAACCGGAGGATTTGGAGAACGCGTGGTTGATTGTGTCCGCCTCCGGGGATCAATCAGCCCAGCAAATGATTGCGAGGCATAAGCATCCCTGGCAGCTGGTGAACGGTGCCGATAACCCTTCAATTGGTAATGTAGCTTTTCCGGCTTCATTCATGGAAGACGGGGTGCAGATCTCCATTTCAAGCGGCAGCAATAAGCCGGCAAGCGTAAAGGAGTGGAAGCACTATCTCCAGCGTCTTATAAAAAAACGGTGAATCCTGCAGGTGTAATTTAAAGAACAGCGGGTATACAGTAATAGTCACAGCATATACAGAAAGAAGGTATACAATATGGATTACGTAACTTTAAACAATCAGCTGCAAATGCCTCAGCTTGGCTTCGGTGTTTTTCAGGTAAGTGATGATGAAGCTGAACGGGCTGTTACTCACGCGCTGAACTCCGGCTATCGTTCTATCGATACGGCAATGATCTACAAAAATGAAGAAGGAGTCGGCCGTGCGATTAAAGCGAGCGAAATTCCGAGAGAAGATCTCTTTATTACGACAAAGGTATGGAACTCTGATCACGGCTACGAAAATACGCTGCAGGCATTTGACGCCAGCCTGGAACGCCTGGGACTCGATTATGTGGATTTATATCTGATTCACTGGCCGACGCCGGCAAATGACGATTACGTAGAAACGTACCAGGCGCTTGAAAAGCTTTACGAAGACGGCAAAGTAAAAGCCATCGGCGTAAGTAATTTTGAGGTGGAGCACCTGGAAAGAATTTTAAACGAATGCACAGTGAAGCCGGTATTAAACCAGGTGGAATGCCATCCTTACTTGGCCCAGAATGAATTAAAGGATTACTGCAAAAAGAAAAACATTTATGTGGAAGCATGGAGCCCTATCATGCAGGGCGGAGAAGTGCTTGGTGATGAACACATTCAAAACATTGCAGAAAAGCACGGGAAAAATCCGGCCCAGATCGTTCTGCGCTGGCATCTGCAAAATGATACGATCATCATTCCGAAATCAGTGACACCGGAACGCATTGAAAGCAACATCGATGTGTTTGACTTTGCGCTTGAGGATGAAGATATGGCGACCATTAATCGTCTGGATAAAGGCGCACGTAAAGGGCCAAGACCGGCAGAAATCAACTAAAAAGAAACTCCATAATCCTCCGGCCAATTTTGACCGGAGGATTTTTTTAAAATGAACATAGAATATATAGGCAGCTGAAGAAGCTGCCCCCAGGTCTTTTAATCAAAGGTGGTTGTTTATGTTTTCCATTCCTTCTATGAAGCTTAAGCTCCTGAATGCTTTCGCACTGGCGGTAGTCATTGCTGTCAACGGGCTTGCCAACGCTCTGCCGTTAAACGGCCAGACTACCGGCAGCATCTCGGACAGCCTCAATGTACTATTCACCCCTGCAGGCTATGTTTTTTCGATATGGGGCGTTATTTATCTGCTGATGATCTTGTGGGTGCTGCGTGCTTTTTTCGCAAAACCGACGGAAGAGCATATATATGCAGGCATCGGTTATACATTTATCCTATCCTGTATATTTAACGTTCTGTGGCTTTTCTTATTTCATTATGAAATATTTTACGGGACGATGGCGGCTATTCTGGGCCTGTGGCTCAGCCTGGGTGCTATCTATATGAAAATTAAAACGAGCCCGCGCCGGGGGCTTCTGCTGATACCAATCAGTGTATATTTTGGCTGGGTTACAGTCGCCTCTATTACGAACATCGGTGTTGTACTTACAGCGAGTGGTGTACGCGGATGGATTATCGACGGCAGCTGGTGGACTGCTCTTGCGATTACTGCAGCTTCTGCTGCTGTGATTTTGTTTTATAGAAAAACGGGCGATGTTTTATATACGCTGGTATTTGTATGGGCGTTTACCGGTATTTTTGTGCAGCGCTGGCAGGAAGTAAATCTGGTAGCATGGACGGCGGCTGTGGCTGCATTGATTCTGTTTGTGCAGCTGTTTTTCCGTCCTAAAAGGAAATTCATTTAATTGTAATTATATTAAGTGATTAATATTAACAGAGGAAGGGAAAATAGAACTTGATTACAAAGTTGGAAATTCGTATAGAGACAAAGGTTTCCGGCAGCCTTTCAATACGGAATGGAAGTCCAGCGGAATTGCTGGACTTTTTGATTGAAGCCGGAAGTACTTAATTTAGAGGTGATCAGGTTGGAAAACAAACTTTATGATATAGCAGGAATCGGGCTTGGGCCGTTTAATCTTGGCATGGCCGCCCTGCTTGAACCAGTGGACGATATAGAAGCCGTGTTCTTAGATGAAAAGGATGAATTTGCCTGGCATCCGGGAATGCTGCTCGAAGGTACAGTGCTGAATTCTTCCTTTCTTGCTGACCTGGTAACTTTTGCCGATCCGACGAGCCGTTTTACGCTGTTAAATTATTTGCATAAGCATAACCGCATGTTTCAGTTCTTTTTTAACAAGCAGCTGAAGGTGCCAAGAAGAGAATACGACTCGTACGGAAAGTGGGTGGCTGCCCAGCTTCCGTACTGCCTTTTCGGGCAGAGGGTGCTTGAGGTTGCTGACAGCAGCTGGGACGGAGTGTCCTGCTACAAAATTACAACGGAAAATACGGGCAGCGGGGAAAAGGAATATTTTTATACAAAAAATGTGGCAGTGGGAACAGGAGCAGCACCGATGCTTCCTCCTAATATTGAAAGGCAGCAGAGTGATGAGATTTATCATGCGGCCGATTATTCTTTTCGCAAGGAGGAGCTGAAGAGTGGAGACGAGGTCACCGTTGTTGGCTCCGGACAGAGCGCAGCAGAAATTTTCCATGACCTCCTGCAGGATCAGAAGCATTTTCATTATAAGCTGAACTGGTTTACCCGCTCCCCCCAGTTTTTCCAGGCCGAGGACGCGAAGGTCGCCCGCGAGATTTTTTCAACGGATTTTGTTGAATATTTCCGGTCACTCGATATTAAAACAAGGCTCGAGACACTTCCGGAGCTCGACCATGCGAGAAAGGGCATCGAGCAGCCTACGCTTGAAAAAATATACGATCTTCTTTATCATCGTTCTATCGAACGGGAAGATCCAAATGTTGTGCTCCAGGCTGCCACTGAGCTGTCGGATATTCAGTCGGTGGAGGGGGGCTATCAGTTGAAGCTCCGTCAATGGCAGCAGGATAAAACGTTCCGCTGCTTTTCGGATAAAGTCGTGCTTGCCACCGGTTTTCAGCCGAGCGTCCCGGAGTGGATTCAGAATTACGGAGAGCTTGTGGAAAAGGAAGACGCGGACCATTACATGATTGATGATTATTATCGACTTCAGTTTAAGGACGGCCGTGATAATCATATATACATGCTCACAAATATCGATCATTCGCACGGCACAGCTGCGACGAATTTATCTTTATCCGTTGTAAGAAATCAAACAATCATTAATAATTTGTGCGGATTTGAGCGCTATCCGGTGCAGAAGGATACGGTATTCCAGCGCTTTTCAGCAAAAGAAGAATAAGAAATTGGACGTCTCTGCTGGTTGGGGACGTTCTTTTTTCCTGGGGAGAGAGACAAATGGCGAAAAAGAAATGGTATGTAGTATGGAAAGGAAAAAATCCTGGAATTTACAGCACCTGGGCTGAATGTGAAAAGCAGGTCAAGGGGTTCAAAGGAGCGAAATTTAAGTCGTTTCCTTCATATGAAGAAGCAGAGGCAGCTTTTAACGGCTCCGGAGGAAAACCTGAAGCTGAAAATGGCAGCTACATAATGGAAAGTATTTCTGTAGACGCCGGCTCCCACGGCAACCCGGGACCGGTAGAATACCGGGGCGTCTATACGAAAACGGAAGAAATTGTGTTTGCCCATCCCGGGTTTAAAAAAGGCACAAACAATATGGCGGAATTTCTAGGGATCGTGCACGCGCTCCGGTACTTAAAAGAAAAGGAGAGCGGAATACCTGTATATTCGGACTCGGCGACAGCCATTGGCTGGGTGGAAAAGAAAAAAGCGAATTCGACGCTTTTTGAAGACGCGGACAGCCGGGAAATCTGGGAGGAGATCCGCCAGGCAGAAAAATGGCTGAAGGAGCATACGTGGAAGAATCCAATTTATAAATGGGATACAAAAAACTGGGGAGAAATTAAAGCGGATTATCAGCGCAAGTAAAGAAAGAAGGGAAACCGTGAAACTGAGTATACTCGATCAATCCATCATGCCCTACGGAGAAACGCCGGAAAAAACATTCGCCTGGACCGGGGAATACGCCCGTATCGCTGAAGAGCTCGGCTACCACCGGTTCTGGGTCTCTGAGCATCACGGCACAAAGCACATAGCCGGGAGCGCTCCGGAAGTATTAATTGCCCATCTGGCTGCATGCACAAAACGTATAAAAGTTGGCTCCGGTGCAGTACTGCTCCCGCATTACAGTGCCTTTAAAGTAGCGGAGGTATTTGAAGTGCTCGCTTCGCTCTACAGAGATCGTATTGATCTCGGTCTGGGCAGGGCTCCGGGAGCCATGCCAAACGTTACAAGGGCGCTTCACGAAGGAGGGTCAAGGAATGCAGCGAGGTATCCTGAACAGCTGAAAGAGCTGCTAACTTTTTTATCCCCGGAAGGCAATAAATACGAAGGGCTGTATGACTACGCTCCGGTAACGCCCCGGGCTCAGGTGAATCCGGCAGTCTGGATTCTAGGCTCAAGCCGGGACAGTGCTAAAACAGCGGCAGAAAACGGCCTGCCGTTTTGCTTCGCTCATTTTATCAATCCGGATGAAGGCTTTCAGGCAGCTGATTATTATCATGAACATTTTCAGCCCTCGAGCATCTGTCCGGCTCCTTATTTTATGCTGGTGGTTTCGGCGCTCGCAGCAGAGTCCGAACAGCAGGCGGAAGAATGGAGGGCGGTAAGTGATTACGTTTCCTCCGTGACGGCTAAGGGACTCGGACTGCTCGGTATACCGTCGTATGAAATGATTAAAGACGTTACGTATATGGATGAAGAAAAAGACATGTTTCAAAAAAACCGGTATCATAACGCGGTTGGAACGATAGATCAGGTGGAGGAAAAGCTCAAATGGCTGGAAAAAGCTTATGGTGCTGAAGAAATTATGACTGTAGGAATGACCCCGTCATTTGAAGAAAAGGCCGCTTCGATGCGCCGGATTGCCGACCGGTTTAAAATAAACGGCCGCCAGGTTTAGAATGAGCAGGGACTTGGGTAAACTTATCTGTGTGACTAAAGATTATATCCAGGAAAGGTGATATATGATGAGTAAAATAGCAGTAGTCCTTACAGATCTTTTTGAAGATGTGGAATTCACAGACCCGAAAGAAGCATTCGAAAAAGAAGGTCATGAACTTACCGTAATCGAAAATGAGAAAGGCAAAACCGTTACCGGTAAACAGGGAGAAGCGAAAGTAACCGTCGACGCTTCTATTGAAGACGTGAAGCCGGAAGATTTTGATGCTCTTCTTATTCCAGGAGGATTTTCTCCGGATCAGCTTCGCGGCGATCAGCGATTCGTGGATTTCGCCAAATACTTCATGGATCATGATAAGCCGGTATTTGCAATCTGCCACGGTCCGCAGCTGCTTATTACAGCAAAAGCGCTCGAAGGCCGTAATGCGACAGGATTTAAATCCATTCAGACAGATATGGAGTATGCGAAAGCGAAGCTTCATGATGAAGAAGTAGTCGTTTGCAACAACCTGGTTACAAGCCGTGAGCCGGATGACATCCCTGCATTTAACCGCGAATCTCTGAAACAATTAGCAAAATAAGACCGAGAGGCCGGCCGTAGAGCTGGCCTTTTGTTATTGAATGAGATGAACGGAAGAAGATTCAGGGTGAGCACATAAACAGGAAATCAAATGAAGAAATGTTATAATTAACAGTACATGAGAGATTGGGGTGAATATTATGGCAGAAGAACAAAGTACGAAGCTTGCCACCTTTGCCGGGGGATGTTTCTGGTGTATGGTGGGCCCTTTTGAACAGGAGGAAGGTGTCTACGATATTATGTCGGGATATACCGGAGGTCATACAGAAAATCCGACGTACCGGGAAGTATGTTCAGAAACTACCGGTCACGTAGAAGCTATTCAAATGAAATATGACCCATCGGTGGTATCTTATGAACGGCTGCTTGAAATATTCTGGCGCCAGATTGACCCTACAGATCCGGGTGGTCAGTTTAATGACCGCGGGGAATCCTATACGACGAATATTTTCTACCATGATGAAGAACAGCGCAGGCTTGCTGAAGCCTCCAAACAGGAGCTTGATGAAAATGGCCCGTTTGAAAAACCTGTGGTAACGAGAATCAGGGAAGCCGGGGTATTTTATCCGGCCGAAGAATATCACCAGGATTATCATCACAAAAATCGTTTTCACTATATGATGTACCGGAAGGGCTCCGGCCGTGAAGGATTTATAAACAATTACTGGAGTGAGCAGAATGAGCACCAATAAGAAATACAGTACAGAAGAACTGAAACAGCGTTTAACCCCGATACAGTATGAAGTAACTCAAAATGATGCCACCGAGCGCCCATTTGAAAATGAATACTGGAACCATAAAGAGGAAGGCCTGTATGTAGACGTAGTTTCCGGAGAGCCTTTGTTCAGTTCAAAGGATAAATTCGATTCCAACTGTGGATGGCCAAGCTTTACCATGCCTTTAAAGGAAAGCGAAGTTAAAGAAAGCTTTGACGATTCTTTAGGGATGAGAAGAACGGAAGTCCGCAGTGACGAAGCAGATTCCCACCTTGGACACGTATTTCCGGACGGGCCTGAACCAACAGGTTTACGGTATTGTATCAATTCGGCTGCCCTTAAATTTATCCCAGTTAATGAGCTTGAAGAGCAGGGTTACAGCGAATATCTATACCTGTTCAAATAAAAAAGAGGTTTTTTCAGCCTGAAAAAGGGTAAAATATACTTTGGAAGGCTGCAACTATGAGAAAACATCAATTGCACTAAACAGACGACAGGAGGAATTTATTCATGGAACGCGTAAGAGAAAACGATCCTAAAGTACAGGAATTAATCGATGGACTTAACGTCGACTTAGCACACGAATATGCAGCAGCTATTATGTATACAAACTATGCAGCTGTGGTTTCCGGCATTCACACACCAATGCTCAGACCACTGTTTGAAGATGAAATCGGTGACGAGCAGGGCCACGCTCAATACCTGGCTTCTAAAATTCGTACACTTGGCGGTACACCGACCACAAAGCCTGCTGACGTGAAGCAGACATTCCAAGTGCGCGAAATGCTTGAAGCAGCGCGTGACGCTGAAGCAGACACAATTGAGCGCTACACAAAACGCGCCCAGCAGGCAGAAGAGCTGAACATGATCGAGCTTCAAAACAAACTTGAAGACCTTATTTCTGATGAGACCGGTCATAAAGAAGAAATTGAACGGATTCTCGAAGACTCCGATCTGTAAAATACAGAGGAAAAAGCCGCCGAAAGGCGGTTTTTTTTATTGCAGGAAGGTATGCTTACGGATTTATTTAACGAAAAATTCCAAAAATTAAAAGAGACAATATATAAGGATGGCATAGAAATATCTGAAGGGGTGCCATCCTTGCAGCGCTATTAGTTGGCTCGTTTTTTAGTGGCCGGGCGGACATAGACTTCTTTGGATTTTTTTTCGTCAAGCCTGCGGTCTATAGAATCAAGTGCCTGTTTGTTGCCCTTGAGTTCATTTTTATTTGCTTCCATTAAGTCTTCAAATGAAAGTCTCTGCGGTTTTCTCATGCGGACATCTTCCTTTCTTTCTATTATACTCCTGCTGACAATTAGTTTACCCTATATTACTCGTTTGACAAACCATAAAATCATGAAAATGTGATCAAAAGCACAATAGTTTCCTGATAGGTAGATTTTTTTTGATAAGATAAAGTAAAAAAGAATAAATTCATGTAAAATGTGGTATAGGTAATAATATATGCAGAGTCGAAAGGATGGATAGTGATGGCAGAGGAAAATGGAAACACAGCACTCAAAATTGGTTTAATTCTTGGAGGCGTCGTCTCCGTTATTGTTTTGCTCAGTACACGTAAAACCCGTTCCCCTATTGTAGAGGGTACGAAACAAACAGCTTCCACACTGAACAACACATCCCAGTTTCTTTCAGAGAACAGGGAATCAGTCATTTCTACATTAAGAGAAACGTCAAATTATTATTCTGAGCTGCTCCAGTCAGCAAGCACAGATATCCAGGAAATCGTCAACCGGGTGAACAGTCTGAAAGAAACATTGATGAAAGCAAAAACGACGACGCTTGAAACTACTGGTGAATTAAAAGAGCTAAAAGAAGAAAGTACTGCTATTGAAAGCAGCTCTTCAAACAACAGCTCAGGCCAGCTGCAGAGTGCTGACAACACCCAGTCCTCTTAATAAAAAAGGCAGGTTCTTTCATTTGAACCTGCTTTTTTTTATTGGTTTGAAAATATTATTGTATTTGACGTTTACCGTTCCTGTTCGAAGGAAATACACTTTGTAGAATGGTAATTGAATAGTTAACACAGTCACGGAAAGGGGCAACAGACAATGGGAATTACGAACAATTTAAAACAGCTAAAAAATAAAGAGGATGAATATGGTTTTGTGTCCTTTTATTTGAACACCGATATTGGTGAAGGCGGCCAGCCTAGTGAAGAATGGAAGATTAAATACAAAAAGGCTGTTAACGGCTTAAAGCAGTACGCAGACAAGAGCGAAACAAAAGATGAAAAAAATGCGATCAAAAAAATTACCGATGATATCGAAAAATACATTGAGGACCATCGTTCTGATCTGCAGAAGAGTGTTATTATCTTTGCATCCGGCGACGGATCTACTTGGGAAGCAGACATTTTCCAGGTGCCGGTGGAGACAGAAGTAATGTGGGAGCCAACGCCGCAGACCGAGCAGCTCGAAAAACTGGAAAAAACTTTCCCGCCTACAGCGATTCTTCTTACAAACAAGCAGGATGTTTACCTGATCGATACCTCGATGGGCAAAATCCGCGAAGAAATGCAGTTCCACTGGGACGTGGACAGCGAGGACTGGCAGGAGTATAAAGGTACAGCATCAGCTGACCGTACGGCTGCAGGTTCTACACAAGTGGATAAAGTTCAGCAGCGTTTTGAAGAAAATCGCCACCGCTGGTACAAGAGCCTGGCTCCTGTCATCAACAAACAGATGAAAAACCGCGGTCTTGATACAGCATATATTATCGGCGATAAAGAATATGCTAAAGACCTGGAAGATAACATGGGTGGAAGAGTGGAAGAAGTCATTAATAAAAACTTGATTTCCACTCCAACGCATGAAATCCTAAATGAAATTTATCCTGAAAACGTACGCTAAACAGTACGGCTGAGGCAGCTGCTATCATTATAGCAGCTGCTTTTTTCGTGAATAAAACAGCTTCAGGCTTTTAGGTCTCCGCACAAAATCCCTCAGTTTTTGATATAATACCTTTTGTTTGGAGATAGGCTTATATTTAGATAAGATACAACACGAAGGATACTATTGAAGAGGTGAATAGAATGAAGTTTTCGATGACTGACGGAGGATTTCAAACAAGAACAGACTACGGAGAGCTGTCTGTGTCCGGGGAAGAAGAGTATGGCTTCCGCCCTTTTCAGCTGATGACTTCTTCGATTGCTGTTTGCAGCGGCGGAGTGCTGCGCAAAATAATGAATAAAAGACACCAGACAGTGCATGATATTCAAATTGAGGCAGAGGTGGAACGGGATGAAAAGCAGGCAAATAAAATAACTGCTGTTCATCTGCATTTTATCGTAAAAGCAGAAAACGTAACAGAAGCTCAGATGCAAAAAAACATGGAATGGACGAAGAAAAACTGTTCGATGGTCCAGTCAGTAAAAGACAGCATTGCGGTTACAGAAACATTCGAACTTCCTTCCGACTAACAGTGCAAGAGGTCTTGGAAAAGAATTGGAGAGAAAAGTATGGCAAATGCCGGACGTAACCAGCTAGACTTCACGGAAGGCAGTATCATGAAGAAAATGGTGATATTCGCCTTTCCGATTTTTATTGGGAACCTGCTTCAAAGCTCTTATCAAATCGTGGACAGCCTGTGGGTCGGTAACTTAATCGGCGCGAGCGCCCTGGGTGCGGTTTCACTGGCTGCTACGATTTTATTTTCTGTGCTTTCCTTTATTATAGGAATTAACAGTGCAACATTAACAGTGCTTTCCCAGAGGGTGGGAGCGGATGATGATGAGGGTCTGAAGCGTTCTCTGAATGCTTTTGTATCCGTTTTAGGGACGCTTGCAATTATTCTCGGAACGATAGGTTTTTTTGCAGCTCCAACCGTTTTGACGTGGATGGGGACACCGCCGGACATCCTGGAAAGTGCAGTCATATACTTACGCATTAACTTTATCGGCATTGTCTTTTTATTTGGCTATAATTTTATAGGTACTGTTCTGCGGGCTGTCGGCGACAGTAAAACCCCGCTTCGCTTTATAATGATGGCTGTCGGGCTGAATATCTTTCTCGATCCGCTGTTTATTTCAGGCTTTGATATGGGCATTCAGGGAGCGGCAATTGCGACGGTTATCTCCCAGGGAAGCGCGTTTGTATTCGGAGTCGTCTATATGATTCTTGTGAAGGGACTTCCATTCGCAGTGCCAAGCATCCCCGAAAAAGCAGAATTTCAGCGTATAATGAAACTGGGTCTGCCGGCAGGACTGTCGATGATGGCTATTTCCGGCGGGCAGCTGGCGATTATGACAGTGGTAACGTCGTTTGGCTCTGTGGTTCTCTCGGGATACGGGGCAGCCCAGCGGCTGGACAGCCTGATTATGCTTCCGGCAACTACGCTCGGTTCTGCTATTACAAGTATGGCTGGACAGAATATCGGAGCGAACCGCTGGGACCGTATCAGCTCAATTGCGAAAAATGCGTTAATTTTAATTTTAATCGTTTCAATCACGATGAGCACCGCTGTCTTTTTACTGGCTGAATTTTTGATGGGGCTGTTTGTAAATGACGAAGCCACCATTCAATACGGTAAAACGTATCTGCAGATTGTTGCTTTCTTTTATCCGTTTTTAGGGATAAATTTCGTGCTGAACGGTATTGTGCGCAGTTCTGGGGCAATGATCCAGGTGCTTGCCCTGAATATTATTTCTTTCTGGGTGCTTCGTTTTCCGCTTGCCTGGTTCTTTTCCGAAAGAATAGGGGAAAACGGAATTGCGCTCGGCATAGGCCTCAGCTTCGTGATCAGCGCTGTAATTGCGGTCAGCTATTATATTTTTGGCGGCTGGAACCGTATTGATATATTCAAAGAAGAAAAGAAAAAAGGAGGAGCGTCATGAGCACCCCAGTACACGATAAGAATCAGCAGCTTCAGTATATAAAACAGCGTCTGCATCTGCTTTCGACAATGGTGGATAACATTGATCCTGAAGAAGGCTCCGAATTGGAAATGAAGAGACTCGAAGAAATGGTGGAGCAGCTGCGGGTTAAATGCCGTCAGTTTCAGCCGGATTGGAAGGATGAATAATGCCTGATGTTTACTTTATCCGGCATGGGGAATCAGAAGGAAACTATGCCCAGGTGCTGCAGGGGTCGATGGATTATCCATTAACCCCGCATGGACAGACGCAGGCAGAAGCGCTTGGCAGTTACTTTCGCAGTATTCAGTTTGACGCTGTAATTGCAAGTGATTTAATGAGGGCTTCTGCGACCGCGGAGGCAATGGCACAATTTCAGCCGGTGGGCGTATCCACCGACGAGCGGCTTCGCGAAGTACATCTAGGTGTGCTTGAAGGAAAGGCGAGAGACGTGATTCAAAACGAATTCCCGGATCTTATCGGAAGGGATCTTTTAACTGCTGAAGTGGAAGGGGCAGAAACAAAAAACGATCTGACCGAGCGGTGTGCGTGGCTGTATTATAAGCTGACCGAGGAATGGAAGGATAAGGATCAGATTGCTGTCGTTTCGCACGGAGGATTTATTACGATCTTCTTTATGTATTTACTGGCCAAAGACAACTGGGTATCGCTCCAGCGTTCCATGCGTATCGACAATACAGGAGTATCCCGGATTCACTTTCGAAAAGAACGTGCTTCTATTCAATACATCAACCGAATTACACATTTGGAGTAGCATAAAAAAGCAGGAGCCGGAGCTCCTGCTTTTAAACGTTTAGCCGTTGTATTCAATCGGACCGTTTGGACCAAGCGGAATGCCAGTGAGCATCCATACGACAAGCAGCAGGGACCAGAACAGGAGGAATGCGACGGAATACGGAAGCATAACTGCTATCAGGGACCCGATGCGCATGTTTTTGTCATACTGCTGGGCAAACGCGATAATAATCGCAAAATAAGTCATCAGCGGCGTAATAATGTTGGTGGATGAATCTGCCACACGGTATGCCATCTGCGTCAGTTCCGGCGAATAGCCAAGCTGCATCATAATCGGAACGAATACAGGCGCGAGTATGGCCCATTTGGCAGAGGCACTTCCGATAAACAGGTTGATGAAACCGACAATTAATACGAATACTAAAATTAAAGGAATGCCGGTAAGATTAATTGACTGTAAAAAATCCGCGCCGTACACAGCCATAAATGTTCCAAGATTGGTTTCTTCAAAATAAGCAACAAACTGTCCGGCTGTGAATGCGAGCAGAATGAACATGCCCATGCTCGCCATCGTATCAGAAAGCTGATTGGCGACATCCGTATCGTTTCTAATATTTTTTGTCACAATACCGTATACAAGCCCGGGAATGAAAAAGGCTATAATAATGACGACAACGAGGGAGTCCATAAACGGTGACTGAACGACGGCCCCTCCCTCACCGCGAAGCGGAGCATTAGATGGAACAATGAGCAGGGCAAGCAGAATAATGGTCAGAAGCCCTGAACCCATCGACCAGAAGATTCCTTTCTTTTCCGTTCCCGTTAATGAAGTGAGGCTCTCCCGGTAGTCGCCCTTGTATTCTCCGAGCCGCGGTTCGACGACGAACTGACTCACAAGTGTACCGATGACAGCCAGGAAAAATGTGGAGACGAAAATGAAGTAGTAATTCATCGCCAAATTCATCTGTTCGGCGTAGGCCGGATCGATGGTGGACGCCGCCTGGATTGTCAACTCACCGAGCAGGACATCGGTACCGGAAAGCAGGAGGTTGGCACTGAAGCCTGCCGAAACCCCGGCGAAGGCAGCAGCAAGGCCTGCGAGCGGGTGCCTCCCGAGTGCGGCAAACAGAATAGCACCTAGAGGCGGAAGAACTACGTAGCCGGCGTCGGAGGCGACACTTGACATAATACCGGCAAAAACAAGACCAAAGGTAATTAAAGATTTTGGGATAGACAGGATAAAACCGCGAAGCAGCACGCTGATAAGTCCGGTGCGCTCCGCAATGCCGATACCGATCATGGTAGCAAGCACCACTCCGAGCGGGGCAAAGTTAATAAAGTTGTCCACCATACTGGTGAATATGTATTCGATTCCGCTCGATGAAAGCAGATTGGTTACCTGAACCGTTTCTCCTTCTTCTCCCGGAGATTCTACCTGCAGGTCGGCAGCAGAAAGAACGGCAGACAATACCAATACAAGCGCGGCGAGAATGGCGAACAGAGTAACCGGATGGGGAAGCTTATTCCCAACTCGTTCAATCCAATTCAGTGACCGCTGCAGCACGGTTGATTTTTGTGCAGAAGAGCTCATAATTTACCTCCTAATTCGTTTAGAAATGACGAAAGTATCACAGGCACACAAAGATTATTGTAATGAACGAAAACAAAGGAAGAAAGCCATTTCATCGAGAATAGGAAAATAGAACGGAAAAAATAATTAACAATTTATTGAAAATTAATACTTTTATCCTAAAAATAGAAAATATGGCAGAATTTTAAGCGTCCCAGAGAGCAGGTCGCGTGAATAGGGGTAAACGTGATAAAATAACAAAGCTTCATGAAAGGACGTAATTACTGTGCAGCAGATAATAAGGCAGATCCCATCCGTATACGATGTTCAGCTGATGCTGAAACGGATGGCACTCGATCCGCTGTATAATGTAGATATCGATAAAAGAAAGGTGAAGCTGCCTCTGCCGGGTGATAGGCAGCTTGATACAGTAACTGTTGCGTTTGTTGAACATCAACCGGAGACTTATGTATATGTAGAGGCCCCGGAGAAGAGAGAACAGGAAGCTCTGGATAAAATAGAACGTATTTTTCGTTTTCATCAGCCACTTGCTCAGGCAGCCGGGCATTTTCAGCAGACGGAATTAGAGCCGCTGTTTCATCGGTTTTACGGTGCGCCGCTCACCTGTGACTTTGACTTATACGGCTGTCTTATAAAAACAATTATTCATCAGCAGTTGAACATGGCCTTTGCCTATACTCTTTCAACAAGATTCGTTCAGACATACGGCACTTATAAAGATGGTGTATGGTTTTACCCCGCCCCTGCGACTGTGGCAGCTATTCATCCTGATGAACTTCGAAAGCTGCAGTTCAGCCGCCGGAAAGCGGAATACGTAGTGGATATTTCAAAAAGCATTGCGCAAGGTACGCTTGATATTGGTGCTCTTCAGAAAAAGCCTGATGAGGAGGTTATACGGGAGCTTACGAAGCACCGGGGAATAGGGCCCTGGACGGCAGAATGCTTTTTACTGTTTGGACTCGGAAGAGAAAACCTGATGCCCGCTGCTGATATTGGCGTTCAAAATGGATTAAAGAAGCTGCTGGGACTTGAAGCGAAACCATCTAAGGCGGAAATAACAGAATGGTCCAGCCGGTGGAGCCCGTACAACAGCTATGCAAGTATTTATTTATGGCTTCATGTGGAAATACCAGATAAAGGAGAAGATACACGTGCCGAAAAATGAAAAATTTGAACAGCGCCAGCCGCTGCAGGAGGGTCAGGAATTTCCGCTGACCATTAAACGAATAGGTATTAACGGTGAAGGAATCGGATATTTTAAACGCCAGGCTGTTTTCGTGGAGGGGGCGCTCCCGGGGGAAGTGATTGTCGGCCAGGTCGAGGAAGTAAAACGGAACCGCGCGATCGCAAGCATTAAGTATATCCGCGAAGCTTCGCCGAGCCGGCAGAAAGCTCCCTGCCCGGTGTATAAAATCTGTGGCGGCTGCCAGCTGCAGCATGCCGAATACGACGAACAGCTGTGGATGAAGCAGGATCTGGTGCTGCAGTCATTTGAACGCTATGCTCCCGTCGTGCCGGAAATTCGTGAAACGATCGGGATGGAAAATCCATGGCGGTATAGGAATAAAAGCCAGTGGCAGACAGGCGAGGGAAAGAAAGGGCGAGTGGAAGCGGGTCTGTATTCGAGTGATTCCAATCAGCTGGTGGACCTCACCAATGTCGGCTGTATGGTGGAAAAGTCGATTCTAAATAAAATTACAAAAGCAATTACCGTATTTATGAAGGATGAAGAGGTGCCGGTACACACGAGTAAACAAAAAGGGGTTAAAACCATCGTTGTGCGGGCAAATGAACAAAAAAGCGAGGTTCAGGTCACGCTTGTGACGTCTTCGGTGGATCTGCCGGAGCAGGAAGAGCTGGTGGATTTCCTGCGTTCTTCGTTCGCTGAAATAAAGTCAATTCATCATCATGTGCAGAATGAAAGCAGCCCGACTGTTTTTGGCGGGACGACCAAGCGGCTGTGGGGTAAAGATACAATTAAGTACAACATGCAGGACTTTTCCTTTCATTTATCCCCGGAAGCATTTTTTCAGCTGAACTCGGAGCAGGCTTCCACGCTTTATGACGAAGCGAAGCAAGCGGCAAAGCTCACAGGCCGTGAAAAAGTGGTCGATGCCTACTGCGGCAGCGGCACAATTGGCCTTTGGATGTCCTCGGATGCTAAGGAAGTACGCGGCATGGATATGATTAAAGCAAGCATTCAGGACGCTAACAAAAATGCTAAACAGGCAGGAGCTTCCCATGCCAGGTTCTACCATGGCAAAGCCGAAGAAATGATGCTTCAGTGGCAGCGGGAAAACTGGAGCCCTGATGTAGTAGTGGCGGATCCGCCACGTACAGGCTGCGGAGAGGCACTGCTGGACACGATTGGAAAGGTGAAGCCTAAACGTTTTGTGTACGTATCCTGTAATCCATCCACCCTGGCCAAGGACGCCGCGTACCTGAAAAAAGCAGGGTACCATCCAGAATATGCCCAGCCGGTGGATATGTTCCCGCAGACATCCCAGGTGGAAGCTGTAGTTCCTTTTGTATACAAACCGGAGAAAAAAGGCAAAAAATAAATATGCGTGGTGAACTGCAATGTGTTTATACTGGCTCGGTATCAGCCTGATTGTCTCCATTATTCTTACCATCCTGGCAAATCTGCTGCTCTACCTTTTTTTATAAACCTTGGAAGGAGAGCGCATAACTATGTTTGAAAAGCAGCTTTGGCAGCATACTGCCGATTCATTAAATGAATTTGCCGACTTTATCAGTGAAGCACTTGGAGGCCCGGTTACCATTGAGGATTCGACGCACCGTCTGCTCGCCTACAGCGGTCACCCCCAGGTCACTGACGGAGCACGTACGGCGACTATCATGGGGAGGCGCGTGCCGGAAGAGGTGATTCACCGTTTATGGAATGAAGGAGTGATACCAAGCCTTCATCAGCAGAGTGAGCCGGTCTCCATTTCCGCTATTGATGAAATAGGACTCGGAACCAGGATGGCCGTAGCCGTCAAGGAAAAGCAGACAGTAATAGGCTATATATGGGTGGTGGAGGGCGAAACGCCTCTTTCAGAAGAGGCAAAGCAGGATCTTCACTCGGCAGCGGTTGTGTGTGGTGAGCGTTTCCAGCGGCAGTTTCACCCAAGAAATCCGGCACAGCAGGACCATCAGGAATATTTTTGGCGTCTGTTGACCGGGGATGAAACGGATGAGCAGGCCATAGAGCGCCAAATGCTTCGTTTTTTTCCGGGGCGGCCACAGCAGTATTCCATTGTAATCATGGAGTTTTCAGAACAGCTTGAGCACAATTCCTGGGAGCGGCTCACCTATCTGCTGACGATTTCGCAGCGGGTGAAGGTGATGCTCAAAACATATGATCAGCACCGGGCTATTCTCATGCTGTACGGACTTGAAAGCAGAAATATAGAAGCAACAATCTCAGCATTTTTACGTCAGATGCATGAGTTATGGTACGAACGTTACGATGATACTTTAACGGCTATTGCTGCGTCTGAAATCTGTCATCAGTATATGGAGGTGGCGGGCGGTTACAGGCAGGCATTGACCATGCTTGATTTAAAAAAACAGGTTCGCCAGCTTCCCTTCCATTATTACTTTCTGCATGAAGCAGGCTATTACCGCTTTTTCCCAGTTCTTTTACAGAGGCGGGAGGAAGAAACATTTACACACCCTTCCCTGAAAAGTCTATCCGATTATGATGCAGAAAATGAAACGGAGCTTTTGAGCACGCTTTACATCTATCTGAGCGAAGACTGCAACGTTAACGCCGCCGCTAAGATACTTCATGTGCATCCCAATACGCTGACCTACCGTTTAAAAAGGATGCAGGCAATTGCAGGTGTGACTCTTTCCAGTGCCCATGAAAAATGGACGCTGCTGCTGGAATTGGAATTGCTGAAAGAAAAACACACAAACCTATTGTGAAAAATCACAAATGGATAATGGGAATATTATTTTAATCCGCCAATGCTTATAGCCCGGAAACACGCTATACTAATAGAAAAGGTATTAGAGGAGGCGATGCATCGTGATTATAGGGGTTCCCAAAGAGATTAAAAACAATGAAAATCGAGTAGCGATTACGCCGGCGGGGGTTGTGCATTTAACACAAGCGGGCCATCATATATATGTTGAAAACCATGCCGGAGAAGGCAGCGGATTTTCGAATGAAGAATATGAATCAGCTGGGGCAAAAATTATTCCGGAGGCCGCAGATGTATGGAAGCAGGCAGAGATGATACTGAAGGTCAAAGAACCTCTGGCTTCGGAATATCAGTTTTTCCGGGAAAACTTGATTTTGTTTACCTATCTGCACCTTGCTGCTGAACCTGAACTGGTGAAAGCATTAACCGAAAACGGAGTCACTGCAGTAGCTTATGAGACAGTCGAGGAAAACCATACACTTCCGCTCTTAACACCAATGAGTGAAGTAGCAGGAAGGATGGCAGCCCAGGTTGGAGCTCAGTTTCTGGAAAGCGTACACGGGGGCAAGGGCGTCCTGCTTTCGGGAGTGCCCGGAGTGAAAAAGGCCAACGTAACGGTAATCGGCGGAGGGGTTGTCGGCACGAACGCTGCACGCATCGCCCATGGTCTCGGGGCCAACGTAACAATTATCGATCTAAACCCGGCGAGACTCCGCCAGATTGATGAAGACTTTGGCGGCCAGATTCAGACGCTTAGCAGCAATCCCCTGAACCTGGCGGAAGAAGTAAAGCGGTCGGACCTGGTGATCGGGGCGGTCCTGATTCCCGGAGCCAAAGCACCGAAGCTCGTGACAGAAGAAATGGTGAAAAGTATGGAACGGGGCTCTGTGCTGATCGACGTGGCGATCGACCAGGGAGGCATTATTGAAACTGCCGACCAGGTAACGACGCACGATCAGCCGACATATGAAAAACATGGTGTGGTGCACTACGCTGTGGCAAATATGCCGGGCGCGGTTCCAAGAACGTCTACAATTGCTTTAACTAACGTAACCATTCCCTATGCGCTTCAGATTGCAAACCAGGGCGTGGCAAAAGCTCTTACCAATAACCCGACCCTTGGCAAAGGATTGAATACAGCTCAGGGAAAAGTAACGTATCAGGCAGTGGCAGAGGATTTAAATTATCCTTACGCATCATTAGACGAAATACTTCCGATGTTGTAAAATGTGGAACGGGGCGCCGGAGCGGGTGCCCCGTTTTCTTGTGGGAAAATAACTACAGCGGGCAACTGCTGTTCAAAGGAAGGGAGGGGCGGCAATGATTTCCTGTGCCGGTATTGATGCAGAAGGAAACACAATAAACAATATTACATTGGATGAATTTAAAAAATACGAATGGAAATGGTACTGGATTGATTATTCCTCTCCCACCGCTGAGGAAACAAACACGCTGGACTCAGTGTTTCATTTTCATCCACTGGCCATTGAGGACTGCTACATGGAGCGTCAGCGTCCAAAGCATGATTCCTATGATGGCTACAGCTTTTTCGTCCTTCATGCACTTGATAAGGAAACGCTTGGGGCTGAGGAAATCTGTATGTTTCTTGGACCCAATTTTGTCGTTACATATCATGAAGCTCCGTCTTCGGCGGTTAATCATTCCTGGAAAAAGCTGCAGGCTGAAGGAGCCGCGCTGAATCCGGATGATATCAGCTATCACATTATTGATAAAATGACGGATGAATACTTTCCGGTCCTGGATCAAATCGAAGACCGGCTGAATGAGATCGAGGAAAGCAACGCAGAGCTGACCTATGGTAAGCTGATAGAAGAAGTATTTGACTTACGGTCCGATCTGCTCAGGCTCCGTCGAACCATTGTTCCTATGAGAGACCTGGTGTACCGGGTGTTATTTGTGGAGCGTCTGCACTTGATTACCCAGCAGCGGGAATATTACCGGGATATTTATGACCATCTTCTAAAGGTCACCGAAATGATCGAATCCAACCGGGCAATGACCTCAGACATGAGAGACAACTTTCAGACGATGGCATCAAACAGAATGAATGCGATTATGATGACGCTCACGATTGTATCAACAATCTTTATTCCGCTGACATTTATTGCAGGGCTTTATGGTATGAACTTCGTGTATATGCCGGAGCTTGAATATAGATACGGATATTTCATAGCGCTTGGGGTTATGCTCTTAATAGCAGTAGTGCTGCTGGGCTTGTTTAAACGAAATGGATGGTTTAAGATTTTTAAATAGAAGAGTAGAAAGGGGGCGTTCGGATTGTCCTACCGGTTATATAAAGCACAGTTTAAGCATCCAATGCACGAAGAAGATTTGATCGTTTACTACGATAAAGATCAATCAACCTTTTGTTTTGCGACAAAAGATATTGAAGAACAATCCCCGGAGATATGTAAATTCCAATATCCTGCAGATTCTCTGCACGATGTGAAGCTTTTCATTGAAAAGCTGGGTGTTGACGCCCAGACGCTGACGTTTCGTCATTATCTTCTGCATTAATAAGCAAATCCCCTGATGCTTTTGGCATCAGGGGATTTTTTGATATTAGTCAAGATCTGCTGGATATACTCCGTTTTCATCATGAACTTCACGGCCGCTAAGCGGTGGGTTGAATACACAAACCATGCGCATATCTTTACTGCCTCCGCGAAGCATGTGCTCGTCGTTTTTATCGAGCGCATACAATACACCAGGCTCGAGCTGATATACTTTATTGTCGCTTAATGTTTCAATTTCTCCATCTCCTTCAATGCAGTAGACGGTTTCGAGATGGTTTTGGTACCAGATGTGAGTTTCAGTACCGGCACGGATAATTGTATCATTTACCGAGTAGCCCATATTATCATCTTTCATAATGAAACGGCGGCTGACCCAGTTACCGTCATCCACTTCACGTTCAGTACCGAGTAAATCTTCGAGCTTAATTACTTTCATTGTCTATTCCTCCATCTTGTCAGTTAAGGTTTTATATCATAAAAAGGCCGACCGTCGGGGTGCCGATCGATCGGCTTCTTTTTATCCAATTAATCAGGTTAGTTGGCGACAAGGTTGCTTTCTGCGGTAACTTCCTCAATTGCCTTCTGAAGAATCGACAGTCCGCGTTCAAGTCCTTCGTCGTCGATGGTAATTGGCGGGAATAGTTTAAATACTTCATCGTCTGCACCGGCTGTTTCCATGATCAGACCGTGTTCAAAGCACCTGCCGGCGATGTTATCGGACAGATCTTCGATAGGACTCATAATTCCCTGCATGAAGCCGCGTCCTTTGCGGACACCTTTCATTTCAGGGTGCTTTTTGATCATGTCATCCAGAAACGAAGCAATACGCTCGGATTTTTCCTGGACGTTCTTTTCCAAACGGTCATCCTTCCAGTAATTCAAAGCTTCAGTACCTGTTACAAAAGCAAAGTTGTTTCCGCGGAAGGTACCGTTGTGCTCGCCGGGAGCGAATTTGTCATACTCCGGCGCGACTAAAGTGATGGCAAGCGGTGAGCCGTTGCCGCCAATCGACTTGGAAAGGCATATAAAGTCTGGCTTAATACCGGCTGGTTCAAAGCTGAAGAAGGTACCGGTACGGCCGACGCCTGCCTGGACATCGTCAAGGATAAGCTTAATGTCGCGCTCCCGGCAGATTTTTTCAATCGACTGAAGCCATTCGCTGCTTGCAGCATTTAAGCCGCCTTCGCCCTGAACGGTCTCTACGATAAACGCTGCCGGCTTATCGAGGCCGCTGCCTCCGTTATCAAGGAAGTTCTCGATATATTCAACGGAATTATCGCTTTCTTTTAAGAATTTATCATACGGCAGGATTGACGTATTGGATAAAGGCATGCCGGCCCCGCCACGTTTGAATTTGTTGCCTGTAACGCTCAAAGCGCCAATAGTCATACCGTGGAAGCCGTTGGTGAAGCTGACAACATTTGTGCGCCCAGTCACTTTACGGGCGAGCTTCAGTGCGCTTTCTACACTGTTTGCGCCAGTTGGCCCGGGGAACATGATTTTATAATCCATGTTACGCGGCTTCAGAATAATATTCTGGAAAGCATCGATAAATTCGCCCTTTGCTTTAGTAGCCATATCAAGAGAGTGAGTAACGCCGTCTTCCTGAATATAGGCAAGCAGTTTTTCTTTCATGTTGTCATCATTGTGTCCATAGTTCAGTGCGCCTGCGCCGGAAAAGAAGTCAACATATTCTTTTCCATCCAAATCCCAGAGCTTGTACCCTTTTGCCTGGTGGAACACAGTAGGAAATCCTCTGACATAGCTGCGCACTTCCGATTCGTATTCGTTAAAAACGCTAAGATCATTTTTCATCATAAAAGTAAGTATCCTCCTTGGGAATGTTATCGAAAAATTCAGTTTTTACATAACACATGACATGCGCTTTGCATGTCATGTTCACTACTTATTTTGTAAAGGGTCCTACTCGAAATGTCAACTCTTCTTCATGTTCATCATCCGGAAAAAGGTCTTCCGTAAAGCATTCAGAAACTGTCACTTCAGTCTCCCGTTTCTTGGCAAGCTTTTTAAACAGCGCCTGCGAAGCTTCATTGGAAGGGGTGATGGTAGCTTCTAAATACAGCACTTCTTCACATACATCCCGTTCCAGAAGAGCATCCAGCAAACGTGAAGCAAGACCTTTTCCCCGTTGGGAAGTATCCACGCCCACCTGCCAGACGAATACGGTATCCTGTTTTTCAGGTGGAATAAAGGCCGTTACGAAGCCCACTAATTCATCGTTTTCTTTAGCGACAACACATGTTTCGGCAAAAAATTCACACATCATGATATATTTATATGAAGAATTTAAATCCAATGTGGAGTTTTTGACAAGTTCCCACATGTCTGCCCCGTCTTCCACGGTTGGTTTGTCAAAAACGATTGAATCGACGGAACCGTTCGTTCCAGTCATTTTCGTTTCCATTTTCTTACCACCTTTTAAAAGTAATAGAGGGCTACCTGTACTATACCTCTTTATAGAAAAAACAAACGTAATATTGTGTTGTTTTAAAATGTAATAAGATCTGCCACACTCATAAATCAAATCTTAACGCTAATTATGAAAATTTTCAAACTTGCCTATCAGGCATTTATGAGTATTATTACTACTTATAGAGTGTTATGTAACCTGAACAGCGAAAACGATAAGTAATACTTGCGCAGAAGGACAATTCCTCCGCCTTTGATAAGAAAAGCCGTCCGAAAAGCCCCGGACGGCGTGTAGTTACTCTTTTAAAATATTGATCAGCGCAGGCTGCAGGCTTGGGAAATGAAAGTGGAAGCCATGATCCATGGATTTTTGGGGGAGGACCTTTTGGCCTCCAAGAATCATTACACTCATTTCGCCGAGCATCTTCTCGATAATAAATGACGGCACAGAAAGCCAGTGCGGACGTCCAGTTACTTTAGCTATCTCGCGTCCCAGAGTTTCCATCTGCGCAGGTTCAGGCGCGGTAATGTTCAGTGCACCTTTAATTTCTTTGGTGGTGGCTGCAAAAAGAAGCATTTCGACAGCGTCTCTTAAATGAATCCAGGAAAACCACTGTATTCCGCTTCCAAAAGTGCCGCCGCCAAACATTTTGTATACAGAGACGAGTGGCGGGATAAACTCCTGCAGCACGAGGCCGAATCTTGCGTGTACGACACGTATGCCGAGTTCTTCTGCTTTTGCAGCTTCGTTTTCCCAGCGAAGAGCGACTTCCTGTAAAAAGTTTGTTTCTCCTTTAGGGGATTCCTCAGTAAATTCCTCTTCATCGGAAATTCCGTAATAAGCCACGGCTGAAGCGCTGATGAGAACTTCAGGTTTATGGCTGCTCGCCTTAAAAATACGGATAACTTCTCTTGTAGAATCGATACGGCTGTTTAAAATATCTTCTTTGTTTTGTTCCGTCCAGCGCTGGGCAAGCGATGCGCCGGCGAGGTTTATGAAAGCATCTACCGGCGGCAACTCATATTCGGGTTTGCTGCCGGGATTCATCCATTCAACAAAGGTGATGCTTTCGCTATTTTTTTTATTTTTACTGTTTCTTGTTAAAATATAAATATGGTGGCCCATCTGTTCGAGGTAGCCTGTGAGGGCGGAGCCTACATATCCGCTTCCTCCTGCAATAGCAATATTCAATGTGTATTTCTCCTTTCACTACTTAAGGTGATGTAAAAACGTCACTTTTGAAGCTATTCAACTTTACCCAAAAGCAGATTGTCATAATCATTTTCCACTATGCAAAAGGAGAGGGCCTTTGTGAAAATTACAAAAATTGAAGTGCAGAAAAATAACCCCGAGCGATACAGCATTTTTACCGATCAGACAGGCCGGGAAGCATTCACGACCGGTGTGGATGAAGCCGTTTTGGTGCAGTGGGATCTCAAAAAGGGAAAAGAACTGACGGAAAAAGAACTTGAGCTTCTGATTGAGGACGATCATGAACGTAAGGCCTGGAACCGGGCGCTGCATTACTTATCGAGTGTGATGCGGACGGAAAAAGAAGTATATGATCATTTAATAGAAAAAGAGTTCACAGAGGCTTCTGCATCGAAGGCGGTCGACAAAGCGAAGGAATATAAATTTTTAAATGACCGGGAATTTGCCAAAGCGTTCGTGCGCACAAAAATTAATACGACCGATAAAGGGCCGAAGGTCATTAGAATGGACCTGGAGAAAAAGGGCGTGGCGGAGACTTACGTTTCCGAGGCGATGAAGACGCTGACTGATGAACTGGCTCTCGACCGGGCTGTGACCGCAGCGGAGAAAAAAGGGCGTCAGAAAAAAGGCGAATCGGGCGGTGCGGTGAAACAGCGTTTGTTGCAAATGCTGCTCCGAAAAGGATATGATCATGAAACAGCTTCAGCCGCTGTAAAAGAAGCGGATTTTGCTCCTTCAGAGGAAGATGAGTGGAATTCGGTGCTCGTGCAGGGAGAAAAAATTTACCGAAAATGGGAAGGCAGGCTTGAAGGCCGCCAGCTTGAACAGAAAATTAAAGAATACCTGTACCGGAAACAATTCCCGATGGAGCATATTCAGCGGTTTTTAGATGAAAAGAGAGAGGAGTCCGAACATGGGAATGGAAAAAAGATACAGCCAGATGAGCAGGTATGAGCTTGAACAGGAAATAGCAAACTTAAACGAAAAATCCAAAAAAGCGGAACAGATGGGACGAGGAAATGAATTTGCGGTTTATGAGCGTAAAATCGCAATGGCGAAAACGTATATGCTTGACCCAGCGGACTATCAGCCGGGGAAAACCTACCGGATCGCTCAGGAAGGATCCACTTTTGAAATAGAATTTATTAATGGCGTGTTCGCCTGGGGCTACCGAAATAATTCAAGCCAGATCGAAGCACTGCCGTTCTCCCTGTTGGTCGAAAAATAAAGAATGGAGGCACGAGCGGAATGGAAAACCAGAAAAATTATTTATTGGAACTTCTTCTTTCAGTCAACACTCAGTTAACAGATGAAAAAGCCCGGGAATGGGTGGACTTTTTATGGGAAGACTTTGAATCCACTCAGGCGAAGGCGGGCCGTTCGTACAAAGGTGAAGAAGTAACCGGGCAGATTGTGGAGAAATGGGTCCGGCAGTATGGACCGCACCTGCACCGCTATGAAGCGACAAACGAAAAGTTTTTTGGTATTAATTAGATATAAGTAAAGAGTACGGAGAGCGGCTCCGTACTCTTTATTATTGAGTATAATAGGAAAAATCCCGGCCTTTGTCGAGTTTTTTGTAAAGGGTCTCATCACTGAAAATCCAGCCGGTATAGGAAGTCATAATCTCCAGCTCCTCGTTCAGTTGAACGACCGCGACAAACGGATAGTATCCTTTACTGCGGTAGCGCAGGTCAATGAATTTCACTTCATATCCCTCGTCTGTGTTTCGGACGATCCAGCGGTACGTAGGGGAGAAGGATAGAAAAGAAGCAAGGTTCCGGTCGTCTCTGGCCGCATTGATAACAGGGTCGTCGGGAATTGGCTCGAATGGGTACGTTTCAAAGTAGCGGAGGCGTCCATTCCGGTAATTGGTAACGAATAACTTGTGCGGCGTACGGATAACTAGGTGCCATCGGTACCAGTTGTAAGTCGGCGAAATAAACAGATGTGTGGCATCCGGGTGCAGGCGGCGGGCTCTTTGCAAAACAATGTTTCGGGCCTGGAACCGCCATAAATAGTAAAAAAGCAAAAAGATATATAAGACAATCATTGAGGCTGCTATCGGTACATCGAACCACCACAGAATAAATACAAAGAGGTGGGAGAAAAAGATTACCGAATCAAAAATATTAATCACGCCGAGCGCTATCCATCGTTTCGTAAACGGGGACAGCGCCTGGGTGCCGTAAGCATTAAAAATATCCACAAAAACGTGAAGAGCGACAGCGATAAAGGACCAGAGCCATAAATGTGAAAAAGCAACGTCCGGGGAAAACATATATATAATAGCTGCCAACAGCACCGGCCAGATTAAAACGGCGGGTATGGAGTGTGTCGGGCCGCGGTGGTAGCGGATATAGACGGCGTTATTTTTCAGTTTTAATACGGTATCAAAATCAGGGGCCTGTGACCCTATAATTGTTGCGATCAGGATTGTACCCATTGCTCCGCCTTCAGATGAAATAGAAGGATCAATGGTGGCAAGACCGCCCAGGCCGATCCCCATCACAGTGTGAGTTGCTGTATCCATTGGCACCACCTTTAATTTATGGCATGCTGAAACAAAAAAAGCCTGTGGCATCATACAAGCACAGACCGTACCAGCGTAGTTTCATGATACCCTAAACAGTTTATTTCAAAAAGGAGAATTGTATGAATCCGCAGAAATACGTCGTTTTTATGGAATACCGGATTTTAGAAGATAAAAGAACTGAATTTTTAAAAGCAATGAAAGAAATTTCTTCAGCTATGCTCAACGAGCAGTTGAACAATTATGAATGGTTTGAGTCTGTGGATCAGGGAGCATTATTTGTAGAAATGTTTGCAGTTAATACATCCGAACAGTACCAAGCTCTGAAAACAAAACGAACAGAGACAGATGAAGAAATATATGGCCGCCTTGATAAATTCGTCCCCGGGGGAATAAAAAAAGTCCACTGCTGGTGTTTTGAGAAAAAAGGACCTTACGATAACCAACATAAAGAGAAAGAGTGAATTGCTATGCATCCACTATTGGAGAATTTTTCGCCGGAACAGTTTCAGCAGGATCTAGTCGACTGGTACCGGCATCAAAAAAGAGACCTGCCCTGGCGAAGGAGCGCAGATCCTTATCACATATGGATTTCAGAAATTATGCTTCAACAGACAAAAGTCGATACAGTCATTCCATATTACTACCGTTTTTTAGAAGCTTTTCCCACTATTGAAGCTCTGGCAGAAGCTGAAGAAGATCAGGTGATGAAGAAGTGGGAAGGCCTCGGTTATTATTCACGGGCGAGGAACCTGCACCAGGCGGTCAAGGAAGTAGCTGAAGAATACGGTGGAGAGGTTCCGAGTGGAAAAAAAGAGTTTCGGTCGTTAAAGGGCGTCGGTCCCTATACAGCAGGAGCAGTACTTAGTATTGCTTTTGATAAACCGGAGCCGGCAGTGGATGGGAACGTAATGCGCGTGTTTTCGAGGCTGCTGTGTTTGTATGAAGACATCGGCAAGCAGTCCACAAAAAGTACTTTTGAAGCAGTGCTTGGCGAAATTCTGCCGCTTACCTCGCCATCAGATTTTAATCAGGCAGTGATGGAGCTTGGTGCTCTTATTTGTACGCCCACCTCGCCGGGATGTCTGCTGTGCCCAGTGCAGGAACACTGTAAAGCAAGAGCAGCAGGGGTGCAGGAAGAACTGCCGGTAAAAGAAAAGAAAAAGGCCCCGAGAAAGCAGGAAATGGCAGCAGCGATTATTTGGAACGATGAAGGGGAATTATTAATTCATCAGCGTCCGGATAAAGGTCTTCTGGCAAGACTGTGGGAATTTCCGAACACAGCAGTGGAAAATGAAGCGGAGCGTGCCAAAGAAATAGGTGCTTACCTTGAGGCAGATGCATTCATAACCCCCGAAATTGAGCGTCCTGTACAGCGTGTGGAACAAACATTTTCACATTTGATCTGGAATGTGCACGTATATGAGGGGCAGGCGGAAAAAAGCGCTCTGCCGGAGGATTGGAAGTGGGTTTCGCTGAAGGACGTATCGAACTACGCGTTACCCGTGGCCCACCAAAAAATATATAATACGCTGGTTGAAAGGATGGAGTTAAAATGAGCAAAGCTTTTGAGGGGAAAAAAGTATTGATTACAGGCGGTTCCAAAGGAATAGGAAAAGGCATTGCCCGGGCATTTTACAGCCAGGGAGCCGACGTTGGTATCCTGGCTCGTTCTGAAGAATATCTAAAAGCTGCCAAAGAAGAGATAGGAGACATTGAGACCTACGTCTGCGATGTCACTGTAGATAAAGAGAGGCAAAAAACCTTTCAACGGTTTATCGAAGCGTTTGGCGGTATTGACGTACTTGTAAACAATGCCGGGGGAAGCAGCGGTGGAAAAATTGCGGATACTTCTATGGAAGAGTTTACACAGGCGATGGAAACAAATTACTTCCAGGCTGTACACTTTAGTAAAATGGCATATGAGCAGATGAAGGAACGCGGCGGAGCAGTTATTAATATCACATCGATCTTTGGAAAGGAAGCTGGCGGAAAAGCTACGTATAACAACGCCAAAGCGGCGCTGATCAGCTTCACAAAAGCAGCAGGTAACGAGTGGATACAGGACGGGGTGCGGGTTAATTCAATTGCTCCGGGGTCCATTCTGCATCCTACCGGTAATTGGCAAAAGCGGATAGATGAAAATCCAGAAGCGATGGAGCGGTTTGTGGAACAGAATATCCCCGCCGGAAGATTCGGTAATGTGGAGGAAGTGGCAGACGCAGCGTTGTTTCTAGCTTCGAAGGAGGCACGATGGCTTGTTGGCACAACGCTTACTGCTGACGGCGGCCAGTCCCGGATGAATATATAAAACCGGAGGCAGCAGCCTCCGGTTTTATGTTTATTCAGAAACAGTAAGCACGAGGTTGCCGGAGTAACGCTTGTTTTCCAAATCTTTGTGAGCCTGGGCAGCTTCATTCATAGAGTAGGTACGGGCTACGTGCGGGGAAAAGACTCCTTTTTCATAAGCCTGTTGTACTCCGGAAGCTGCTTCCTGCAGCGCCGGAACAGGAGCTGTGAAAAGCAAAATGCCGAGGATGGAAGCATATTTTTTGTTTAAAAGCTGCCATGGAAAAGACGGCATAGTATTCACCGGGGAGCCGACCGCAACGATTCGTCCTCCGGGAGAGAGAATCTGCAAATCTGTATCGGCATTTTCGCTGAAGGACATATCAAGAATAACATCAGCGCCGGGCTGTCCTGTAGCTGAAGCAAAATCCTCCTTCCAGCTTTCATCATTTAGGTTCAAAACGACATCAGCACCGGCGCGGCGTGCGGCTTCGTGTTTTTCAGTGCTGCTTGCTGTAGTGATGACAAAGGCATTATGATGCTTGGCCAGCTGAATAGCGGCATGACCGACCGCCCCGGCCCCGCCGTAAATAAGCACGGTTTCTTCAGGCTGAAGCGCTGCCCGGAAAAATAAGGCCATATGAGCAGTAAGGGCGGGAATTCCAAGAGAAGCTCCTTCGGTATAGCTCATAGCTTTTGGAAGGGGAAAAATGTTTGAAGCCGGGGCGGCTGCCCACTCGGCGGCGGCACCTGGAATGTTTGTGCCCCATACCCTGTCCCCCGGCTGGAAATTTCCTGCACTGCTGCCGACTTTTTCGACGATTCCGGCAGCATCAAAATGAGGAATAGCCGGGAAAGAAGTAACGGGGCGTTTGCCGGAGCGAAAATACGTATCAACGGGATTGAGGCCTACCGCTTTCACCTGTATGAGTACTTCATCCGGCTGAATATCGGGTTTATCCACTTCTTCCATGGTGAGTACATCCGGCGTTCCCTGTTCATGGTAAACGATTGCTTTCAAAAAAATCGTCTCCTTTCGTTTTGCACATAATAGTTTTTTGCCTGCCCTTTTATCCTAACAGTTTTTCAGATCGACAGAAGAAATGTATAATGGAAAGTGATAGAAAAAAGAAGGCAGCAAAAATTGCAGAAGAAGGGAGGCGGGACACATTGGCCGAGCGTAACGAAATCGCCGCAAGCTTCCCGGAAACAGGTAAGCCTATCCAGGTGCAGAGTTATAAGCATAACGGATCGCTCCACCGTGTATGGGAAGAGACATTAATACTGAAAGGCACAAGCAGAGAAGTTATTGGCGGGAACGATCGTATTCTGGTTCACGAATCGGACGGGAGAGTCTGGAGAACGAGAGAGCCTGCTATTTGTTATTTTCATGCCGAAAAATGGTTCAACGTTATCGGCATGATCCGGTCGGACGGGGTGCATTATTATTGTAATCTTGGCACCCCGTTTGTCTATGATAGTGAAGCTCTTAAATATATCGATTATGATCTGGATATTAAAGTTTTTCCGGACATGACCTACAATTTACTGGACGAGGACGAGTATGCCCAGCATAAAAAAGAAATGAATTACCCTGCGCAGATAGATGAAAAGATGGAGACGAGTATTCGGGAACTGCAGAATTGGATCTGCCAGAGAAAAGGCCCATTTAACTCTCAATTTATCGAACAGTGGTATGAGCGTTTTTTGTTTTTTCGATAAGAGGTGAAAAAGATGGGCAGTATTAAACGCTACATGCAGTTTGTGCGGCCGTACAATAAAATAATTGCGGTGACAGTGATTATTGGCATTTTTAAATTCGGTCTGCCGCTTTTAACGCCGCTCATACTTGCTTATATTATAGACCATGTGCTGTTGGCCGATGGCATGGCAACAGCTGAGAAAGCACGAGTGCTCGCCTGGCTGGCAGGCGGAGCGGTTGTGCTTTTTATTATCGTTCGTCCGCCGATTGAATACTACCGGCAGTACTTTGCCCAGTGGACGGGAAATAAAATTTTGTATGATATCCGTGATCAATTATTCAGCCACATCCAGAAACTGAGCCTGCGTTTTTATTCCAACCGCAAGGCGGGCGAAATCATTTCTCGGGTGATCAACGATGTTGAGCTGACCAAGGACTTCGTCATTACCGGCCTGATGAACATATGGCTTGATCTCGCGACTATTATTATTGCACTGATTATTATGTTTACGATGGACGTGGAATTAACGCTGGTGGCGATGTTGTTTTTGCCCATTTATGCCTTTTTCATCAAATATTTTTATTCAAGGCTGCGGGATTTAACAAAAGCAAGGTCGCAGGCTCTTGCAAACGTGCAGGGCCATCTGCATGAACGGGTGCAGGGAATGAGCGTCATCCGGAGCTTTGCGCTCGAAAATCATGAGCAGGGACAGTTCGATACGAGAAACCGGCAGTTCCTGGATCGGGCAGTGGATCACACGCGCTGGAATGCTAAAACATTTGCTGCCGTTAATACCGTGACAGATGTAGCGCCGCTGGTAGTTATCCTGGCGGCCGGCCTGGCTGTATTATACGGAAATTTATCCGTCGGGGAGATGGTGGCGTTCACCTCTTACATGGAGAGGCTTTACAGTCCGTTGCGGCGTCTGGTGAATTCATCTACCACCCTCGTGCAGTCGATTGCTTCAATGGACCGGGTGTTTGAATTTATTGATGAAAAATACGATATTACCGATAAAGAAACAGCGGTGCCGGTGAAGCACGTCAAAGGCGACATTAGGTTTGACCACGTATGGTTTAAATACGAAGAGGATACTAACGATGTATTAAAAGATGTTGATCTGCATGTGAGACCGGGGGAAACTATCGCACTGGTTGGCATGAGCGGCGGCGGTAAGAGTACGATCGTCAGTCTCCTTCCGCGGTTTTATGATGTAAGCGGCGGTGCTCTGCTTCTTGACGGAAAAGACGTGCGGGACTATGAAGTGCGCACACTCCGGGATCATATCGGCATGGTTCTGCAGGACAATATTTTATTCAGCGAATCGGTGAAAGAAAATATCCGGATGGGAAAACCGGAAGCTACGGATGAGGAAGTCATACAGGCAGCTCGTATGGCTAATGCAGAGGTTTTTATTAACGAACTGCCGCTCGCCTACGATACCCCGGTCGGAGAACGGGGCGTGAAGCTTTCCGGCGGACAGAAGCAGCGGATTGCTATTGCCCGTGTGTTTTTGAAAAACCCATCAATACTTGTATTTGATGAAGCCACTTCAGCGCTGGACCTGGAAAGTGAGCATTATATCCAGGAAGCGATGGAGCGGCTTGCACGTGACAGAACGACTTTTATTGTAGCGCACAGGCTTTCAACGATCACCCATGCGGACCGGATTGTCGTAATCGAAGACGGACGTGTAGTGGAATCAGGCAGCCACGAGCAGTTAATGATGGCAGAAGGCTCTTACCAGAGGCTGTTTGACGTTCAGCATGTGTAATTGAAAAGCAGGGAGGGCAACCATGGAAGAAGTCAAAAAGTATTTCAAATATCATCGAAGCAGCCACTTAAACCAGCTGCAAGAATTTTTATCGATACCAAGTATTAGCGCAGACCCTAACCACAAGCCCGATATGGGGACTGCGGCCTCCTGGGTAGAGAAAAGTATGAAGGCAGCCGGTCTGGAAAACACGGCTGTAATGGAAACAGGCGGTCACCCGGTCGTGTACGGGGATTGGATGCACGCCCCGGGGAAGCCTACAGTCCTATTTTATGGCCATTATGACGTGCAGCCGGCCGATCCGGTTGAGCTGTGGGAGACACCGCCGTTTGAGCCGGAGATACGGGACGAAAAAATCTATGCCCGTGGGGCCACGGATGATAAAGGCCAGGTGTTTATGCATCTTAAAACGATTGAAGCCTTCATGCAGACCAAAGGAGAGCTTCCGGTGAATGTAAAGTTCTGTATTGAAGGAGAAGAAGAGGTTGGCAGTCCCAATCTGGATGAGTTTGTAGAAAAGCACCGTGAACTGCTGCAGGGGGATGTACTGCTGGTTTCCGATACGCCGATGCTTGAAAAAGGCCGTCCCACAGTCTGCTATGGGCTGCGGGGGCTGGCGGGTATTCAAATTGATGTGAGGGGGCCAAAAGGAGACCTGCACTCCGGTCTGTACGGAGGCGGAGTCGCAAATCCGCTTCATGCGCTGGCCGACATACTTGCATCCATGCATGACGAAAGCGGCCGTATTACCGTCGATGGTTTTTACGACCGGGTTCTTTCGCTTACGGAGCAGGAACGCCGGGCGTATGCGGAGCTTTCGTATGACGAAGAAAATACAAGGAAAGAATTAAACGTACCGGAGCTGTTCGGCGAAGAAGGGTTTTCATTTCTGGAGAGAACGTGGGCCCGGCCGACGCTTGAAATTAATGGTATGCACGGAGGCTTTCAGGGGGAAGGCATTAAAACGGTGCTGCCCTCTGCTGCTTCAGCTAAGATTACGTGCCGGCTCGTGCCTGACCAGGACCCGGATGAGATTGTCGAAAAGCTGAAAGCTCATGTTCAGCAAAAGACCTCGGAAGGCGTAGAGGTGGAGGTGACTCCGTTTGATAAAGGCCGGCCATTTGTTACCCCGTTTGACCACCCGGCCATCCAGGCAGCCGGTAGGGCGCTTGAAACAGCGTACGGTACAACAGCAGCATATACGCGAATGGGAGGATCTGTGCCTGTCATTGAAACGTTCTCCCAAACGTTAAACGTGCCGGTAGCGTTGATGGGGTTCGGTCTTCCAACCGAAAACTTCCATGCACCGAATGAACATTTTCATCTGGAAAACTACGACAAAGGCCTTGAGGCTTTAGTAGAATACCTGATGGAGATCAGTGAAAACTTATAAATAAAAAAGGAGGGCGCCCGTGCTGGGAGTCCTCCTTTTAGTTTTCAATAGCGAAGAAATCTTCACTGCTATGATAGCGGAAATAGGTCTCGACAAGCCGGTCGAGATGTTCAAGCTGCTCATTATACTCGACGATATGTGCAACAATAGGAAGAAGGTGAAGCCATTCCGAGCGGTCAATGTTTTGCTGCTCATACATTTCCATGAGCTGATCTGTCAAAGACGCTCTGCCCTCATCGACCTCTTCGGCCATCTCCTCGGTAAGATGAGTGGTCACCTTGCCTACATAACGCTGAAGAATTCTGTCATGATAATCCATAAGATGATCAAGCTGATTGCGTATGGCTTCCTGCATGTCTGAAGGCGTGTGCTGCATATCGTTTTCAAATTTATCAAGAGTGCGCAGGATGGTCACGATTTTATTCATCGAAGCGATCATCTGTTTAAAAAGAACAACACGCCGGTCCCTGGTGAGCCGGGCTTTTTTTGTATACACGCGTTCCTCTTTAAACAAAAGGTACAGGTTTTCGATGGAAACGGTCTGGTCTTTAAGAGAGGAAAGGTCTTTCCGCAGCGTCTGACGGTTAGTTTCGTGCCTTCCAAGCAGCCGGATCCACTGAATAGTATCCTGGGTTACGTCCCGGATCTGCTGATACAGCTTAGTTTCATGCTTTGGCGGCAGAAACAGCATGTTGACCAAAAAAGATGCAAGAATCCCGAGCATGATTAAAGCAAACCGCTCTGAGGCAAATAAAATAAAATTGCCGTCTCCGGGCCTTCCCATGATAATGATGACTGTCACAACAGCAATCGGAATGGTGGAGGCATCCAGCTTCAAGCCTAAAATGCCTGCAATAATAATCATCACCGTGACGCCGATAATTACCGGCTCGTGTCCGAAGGCAAGTACCATAACAATAGCTGTGCCAGCTCCGATAATATTAGCCTGAAGCTGGTCGAGCATTGTCTGGAATGTGCGGGATATGGACGGTTGAATAGCGAAAGTAGCGGCGATAGCTGCGAAAAAAGGAGGGTTCAATCCAATCCAAGATGCTGCGTATATAGCGAGAACGATCGCAAGACCGGTCTTGAAAATTCTGGCTCCCAGCTTCATAACGGATTGTATTCCTTTCTGTATTGAACTTAGTGAATGTAGCTGCTTAAGGCTGCGAAGGCCTGGTCCGAAGCTTCCAGCGTTTCTGCTATGTCACCTATACTGTGTTCAGTGGTGAGAAACCAGGCTTCGTATTTTGAAGGAGCGAGGTGCACGCCCCGGTCGAGCATTTCTTTAAAAAAGATGCTGAACCTCTCTGAGTTCGAACGCTCGGCCCCTTTATAGTCTTTTACTGTTTCGTCTGTGAAATAAATGGTAAACATTCCTTTTAACCGATTGATCGTAACGGGAATGCTGTATTTTTCAGCCTGATCGAGGAGACCTTTTTCAAGGCGTTCACCCAGATGATCTAACGTGTCATACACTCCGTCTTTTTCCAATACTTCAAGACAGGCAATGCCGGCACGCATAGAAGCAGGGTTTCCGGACATTGTTCCTGCCTGATAGGCTGGACCCAGGGGAGCGACCTGCTCCATGACATCAACCCGGCCGCCGTAAGCACCGATCGGCAGACCGCCTCCGATAATTTTCCCCATGGCGGTCATATCCGGTTCCACCTGGAGCATGTTTTGGGCAGCACCGTAGGTGAAACGAAAAGCAGTAATGACTTCATCAAAGATAAGAAGAGAGTCCGATTCGTGTGTGAGTTTTTTGATCTCTTCAAGATAACCGGGCTCCGGCTCGACAAGACCGAAATTTCCCACGATAGGCTCGATAAGGACCGCCGCCGTCTCGTCTCCCCAGCGTTTAATGGCTTCGCGGAAGCTTTCAATGTCGTTAAATGGAACGGTGATGACTTCTGCGGCAATATTGGGAGTCACGCCCGCAGAGTCCGGGGACCCGAGCGTCGATGGGCCGGATCCGGCTGCGACAAGCACAAGGTCGGAATGGCCGTGGTAGCACCCTTCGAATTTAATAATCTTATGTTTACCGGTAAAGGCTCTGGCTACACGGATAGTGGTCATTACAGCTTCGGTGCCCGAATTGACGAACCTTACTTTCTCAAGAGAAGGAACGGCTTCCTTCAGCTTTTTAGCAAAAATATTTTCCCATTTGGTGGGAGTGCCGAGCAGCGTGCCTGTACGGGCAGCTTCATTGATAGCTTCAGCGATGTGCGGATGGCCGTGCCCGGTAATAATAGGACCATAGGCTCCGAGGTAATCAATGTAGCGGTTGTTATCCTCATCAAACAAATAGGCGCCGCGTCCTTCTTTCATAAAAACAGGAGTCCCGCCCCCGACACCTTTGAAAGAGCGGGAGGGGCTGTTCACTCCCCCTACAATTAAGTCGCAGGCTTCGTTATAGAGTTCGACTGATTTTTCATAGGACATATTTTCCTTACTCTCCTTACTATCAACTATTTCTTATCTATTGTATCATGGAGAAGAAAAGCAAAAACCATGATATCATAAGATAAAAACAAGTGCTGAGGTGATCGACATGAGTACAGAAGAAAGCAGTGTAAATCCAAAAGATCTGGAAGGGAAACAGGCTCCTGATTTTGAACTTCCCGCTACTACTGGAGAAAATATTCGTTTAAGTGATTACCAGGGACAAAACGTGATTTTGTATTTTTACCCGAAGGATAACACGCCTGGATGTACAACTGAAGCCTGCGATTTCAGGGATGCTCTCCCGGAATTGAATGATAAAAACGTTAAAGTACTTGGGGTCAGCCCTGATTCAATGAAAAAACACGAAAATTTCACCGCCAAGCATGAACTTTCCTTCCCGCTCCTGTCTGATGAAGAACAGGAAGCAGCCAACGCCTTTGGAGTGTGGAAATGGAAGAAAAACTTCGGTAAAGAATACCTTGGAATTGTGCGTTCCACCTTTTTTATTGATACAGAAGGAATCGTGCAGAAAGTATGGGACGAAGTGAAGGTAAAGGACCATATCGCGGAAGTATCCCGGTATGTTGATGAATTCTTGTCATCTTCTAAAAAATAGCAGGCAGGTGAAAAGATGAAACTGCTTCTTTGTATTATCGATAATTTTTATACTGATCAGGTAGAGATGGAAATGAAAGATAAAGGCTACCGTATGACAGAGATTGCGAGCAGCGGCGGTTTTTTGAAAAAAGGAAATACGACGTTTATGTTTGGCGTGAATGAAGAAGAAGTGCCGAAGCTGAAAACAGATTTAAAGGATATATGCCTGGCTTACGAAAAACACAGAGGAAAACGGCCCGAACATTCAAACAGGTTTACTTCTTTTCTTTTAGACGTATCGATGCTTCCTTTTTTTCAATCAGCCCAAGCAGATGAGAATCGCTGACCCCCTTTCATTGACAAGGATCAGGGGGTTCCGATAGAATAGATTATAAGAATTACAAATAAAGAATCGTTTTACAGGAAGAGAGGTGCATGACGATGGCGAGCGCTAGCCTACAGGAAGCAGTAAGTGTCTTGAAAAGCACGAACGTTCGGATGACACCGCAGCGTCATGCTATTTTAGAGTTTCTGCACTCTTCAATGAGCCATCCTACTGCTGACGATATCTATAAATCTCTTGAAGAACGTTTTCCGAACATGAGTGTAGCCACAGTCTACAATAATCTTCGGGTTTTTAAAGATGCTGGTATAGTGAAAGAATTAACCTACGGGGACTCCTCAAGCAGATTCGACTGCGTGACTTCAGATCATTACCATGTAATATGTAATGATTGCGGGAAAATTGTAGACTTTCATTATCCGGGCCTGGATGAAGTAGAAACGTTAGCTGAACATGTAACGGGCTTTGAAATTGAAGATCACCGGCTGGAGATTTACGGAACATGCCCGGAATGTACAAAGATGAGCAAACAGTAAGCTGTTTTAAAAGCCTTCATCTTTTTAATGGATGAAGGCTTTTGTATGCTTTTTGAACACAGGAAGTTCTCTTAAAAACTAATTTAAAATTATTTTGCAAAAGTGGTTGACGGTCTTATAGGCCGATGTTATATTACTAATTGTCGCCAAAACGGCTGACAGAAAAGAGAATAACGAATTAAAACTTCTTCAAAAAGTTGTTGACATTCATTATTCAAAAATGATAAATTATAAAAGTCGCTGTTTAGCGGCAGATCGTTCTTTGAAAAGGAAAGACAAGCCAGAGCCCCAATCAAAAGCAACACATTTTTAGGGCATTTCGGATGCCACAGCA
>NZ_JBQLID010000016.1:0-58464 GCF_056034405.1 Marinococcus sp. LNHM4E3-1
CGAACACGGAAGTTAAGCTCTTCAGCGTTGATGATAGCCGGGGGTTCTCCCCCCGTGAAAGTAGATCGCTGCCGGGCGAATTCAACCGTTTCCCTTTTCGGGGAAGCGGTTTTTTTATATCATGAAGCGTTAAACAAAGTAAAAAAGATAAGGTATAATAAATGAAAGGATGTGACTCAGGTGGAGCAGTGGATGGAATATGAATCAATTACGATACTCATTCGTTTAATTCTTGCTGCCTTTTTGGCGGGAGTAATAGGAATTGAACGTGAATCGAAAGGCCATCCAGCTGGTTTTCGGACCCACATGCTGGTTGGGACCGGTTCCTGTTTAGTGATGCTGCTTGCGTTGTTTGGCTTTCAGGATTATTTAAACCAAAACGGGGATTTGGTTGCTTATGATCCTTCACGTCTGGCCTCTTATGTAATAAGTGGGATTGGCTTCCTCGGCGCTGGTACCATTATAGTCCAGGGTGCTTCTATCCGGGGGCTGACTACTGCTGCTTCCATCTGGATAGTCGCTGCTATCGGCTTGACTATAGGAGCAGGCATGTTTTTTGCTGGTATTGCCGCTACAGTTCTTGTATTGACAAGTCTTATCTTTTTAAACCACGTAGACAAATGGTTTAAAAACGTTTCTGATACGGACGTATTGTTTATAGCTATGAACAAAGAGGCAAATGAGCTCGGCGAGACGATTCAACGTCTGGAAAGCATGGAAGTTCAAGTTCAAAAAATAAAGGGCAAGGAATTTGATGAAGACGAAGCCCCTCTGCTTCATTATTATATTAAAGTTCAACTGCCGGAGGGGATAGCTGAAACAGAACTGTATGAGTCTTTATATAAAATAGAAAGCATAAAAGAAATAGAGCTTAATCCGTCCTATGAGTAACATACTGCAGGACGGATTTTTCATTTTGCTCGTCTCTAGCTTGAAAACAGTTGAATAATATTATATATTATAGTCAAAGATAGTCAAAATCAATTTTTTGATAATAGCAAGACGAACCGGGGCGGAGAGGAGGTCGCGGGAATGAAAAGCATGTCTGATGTTATTGAAAATTATTTGAAACAAATTTTAACACAGAGTGAACAGGATCTAATTGAAATTAAAAGAAGTGAACTTGCAAAGCGCTTTGAGTGTGTCCCCTCCCAGATTAACTATGTCATAAGCACGCGTTTTACTATTGAAAAAGGCTATGTAGTAGAGAGTAAACGTGGTGGTGGCGGGTATATACGAATTACAAGGGCTAAAATTTCAGATCACGCAGAACTGCTTCGGCAGGTTTCAGATCTTGTAGGGCACGGTATTGACCAAAGAACAGCAGAGAGCGTTATTATGCGTTTGTTTGAGGAAAACGTGGTGAATAAGCGTGAAGCAAATTTGATGCTTGCGGCAGTTGATAGGTCTATACTGGCCTTAAAGTATCCAGAAGAAAGGGATATTGTTCGTGCGCGGATTATGCAAGCTATGATAGAAAGTCTGCGCTATGAATAAGGGAGGGAAGATATATGATCTGCCAGAATTGCGGTCAGCGTCCGGCCTCTTTGCATTATACGAAAATCGTTAATGGAGCTAAAACAGAGCTTCATTTATGCGAAGAGTGTGCCAAAGAACAGGGGGAATCCTCTGAAACAGAGCATTCTTTCATGTCGGCTGCGGGCGGCTATACCATCCAGGATTTATTGTCGGACTTACTAAACATGGACCAGCCCAGTACAGCTGGAAACGCTGAAAAAAAACAGCCGAAAAAAACAAACACAAACAGGCCGCTGACATGCGACAACTGCGGACTGACGTATAAGCAGTTCACTAAAACCGGCCGATTGGGCTGTGCTCATTGCTATCACGCATTTGAGTCGAAGCTGACGCCTGTTTTTCGCCGGGTGCACAGCGGCAATACCAATCATACCGGCAAGGTCCCAAAACACAGGCACGAGAAGCTGCATGCCCAAAGGGAGCTCGAGGAGAAAAAACAACAGATTAACATTCTCGTCCAAAATGAAGAGTTTGAAAAAGCTGCGGAATTAAGAGACGAAATCCGTACCCTTGAAAAGCAGTTTCAGGGAAGGGAGGAAGACAGCTGATGGCATCCGAGCACTTTTTTTCAGAAGCGATCAGTCCGTGGATGCAGGAAGGGCCGGGACCGGAAGGCGATATTGCCCTCAGCACCCGGATCCGGCTTGCCCGTAATATAGAGCAGTACCCCTTTCCTGTTTTTGCTTCAGAAGAAGCAAGTGCAACACTTCTGCGCTATGCTTCCTCCACTCTGTTGAATCAGTCAGAAGAAGTAGGCTCTCTTGAAGCGTTGAATATGAATGAGCTTCGTCCGAATGAACGGCAGGTACTGGTGGAAAAGCATCTTGTCAGCCCGTATTTAATAAAAAATATGGAACATAGTGCTGTTCTTTTGAATAACGATGAATCAATCAGTATTATGGTTAATGAGGAAGATCATTTGCGTCTTCAATGTCTGAGTAACGGTATGCAGCTTGAAGAATGTTACAATGAAGCTGACCGTCTGGACGATTGGGCAGAGGCTAACCTTACCTATGCGTTTGACGAACGGCTCGGTTACTTAACAAGCTGCCCGACGAATGTAGGGACAGGTATGAGAGCTTCAGTAATGGTACACCTGCCTGCGTTAGTCTGGACCAATCAACTCAGCCGTATTCTCCCGGCTATTCACCAGCTTGGCCTGGTCGTAAGAGGCATTTACGGAGAAGGCAGTGAAGCACTAGGCAATCTTTTCCAAATTTCCAACCAGATGACACTGGGAAAATCTGAAAAAGATATTATCGAAGATCTGCGCGGTGTAGTAATGCAGGTGATTCAAAGAGAACGCCATGCACGCGAGTCTCTGCTCAGCTCTTCAAGGTTAAAGCTCGAAGACAGGGTGTTCAGATCCTACGGTATCCTTGCATACAGCCGGACAATGACGACAAAAGAGGCTGCTAACCGTTTATCAGATGTAAGGCTTGGTATCGATCTGGATTTAATTAAAGGGATTCCGGGTAATATTTTGAATGAACTTATGTTACTGACTCAGCCTGGTTTTCTTGAGCAGTATGCAGGAAAATCACTGAGTCAGGAAGAAGCAGATATAAGACGGGCAAATGTGATCCGTGAGAGAATAAAACTTGAACTATAGATTTACTAATGCGTAGGAGGTGCGTGCAACATGATGTTCGGCCGTTTTACAGAACGAGCGCAAAAAGTACTGGCGCTAGCTCAGGAAGAAGCTATCCGCCTTGGCCATAATAATATAGGAACAGAGCATATTCTGCTCGGTTTAGTGCGTGAAGGTGAGGGCATTGCTGCAAAAGCTCTGCAGGCACTGAATTTGGATACAGACCAGATTCAGCAGGAGGTGGAAACCCTTATCGGCACAGGCCAGCAGGGGTCGAAAACGATTCATTATACCCCGCGGGCGAAAAAAGTTATTGAGCTTTCCATGGATGAGGCACGAAAGCTTGGCCATTCCTATGTCGGCACAGAGCATATTCTGCTTGGATTAATCCGGGAAGGGGAAGGCGTTGCAGCCCGGGTGCTGAATAATCTTGGAGTTAGTCTGAACAAAGCCCGCCAGCAGGTGCTTCAGCTTCTCGGAAGCAATGAAGGGGCTTCGAGCTCGGGAAGCCAGCAGGCTCCGGGAGCAGGTGGAAGTGCCAACACGCCGACTCTTGACAGTTTAGCAAGAGATTTGACGGCAGTAGCTAAAGAAGAAGGCCTTGATCCGGTAATTGGAAGAAGCCAGGAAATTGAACGTGTTATTCAGGTATTAAGCCGCCGGACGAAAAACAACCCGGTTCTTATCGGGGAGCCTGGTGTAGGCAAAACAGCTATCGCTGAAGGCCTCGCTCTGTCGATCGTTTCCAATGAAGTGCCGGAAACGCTCCGCAATAAGCGGGTTATGACTCTCGATATGGGTACTGTTGTTGCCGGCACAAAATACCGCGGTGAATTTGAAGACCGTTTGAAGAAAGTAATGGAAGAGATTCGTCAGTCCGGAAATGTGCTGCTGTTCATTGATGAACTGCATACATTAATCGGTGCCGGTGGCGCAGAAGGTGCAATCGATGCCTCGAACATCCTGAAGCCTTCACTCGCACGAGGAGAGCTTCAGTGCATCGGTGCCACTACCCTGGATGAGTACCGCAAGTATATTGAAAAAGATGCTGCGCTTGAACGTCGTTTCCAGCCAATTCAGGTGGACGAACCGACACTTGAAGAATCCATTCAAATTCTTGCCGGACTGAGAGACCGTTACGAAGCCCATCACCGGGTAACTATCGGAGACGAGGCGATTGAACAGGCAGTAAAATTATCCGACCGGTATATTTCGGACCGTTTCCTTCCGGATAAAGCAATCGACTTAATCGACGAAGCAGGTTCACGGGTGCGTCTGCGTTCTTATACAGCGCCGCCGAACCTGAAAGAACTCGAGCAGAATCTCGAAGAAACGCGTAAGGAAAAGGATGCGGCCGTGCAGAGTCAGGAATTTGAAAAAGCGGCTTCACTCCGTGATTCCGAACAGCGGCTTCGGGCGGAAGTCGAAGAGATGAAAAACGAATGGAAAGAAAAACAGGGGCAGGAAAACTCTGCGATTACGACAGAAGACATTGCTCAGGTGGTTTCAAGCTGGACAGGCGTTCCAGTATCCAAGCTCGCAGAAGAAGAAACGGACCGCCTGCTTCACATGGAAGACATCCTGCATAACCGGGTTGTCGGCCAGGACGAAGCAGTCAATGCTATTTCCAAAGCAGTACGCCGTGCCCGTGCCGGATTGAAAGATCCAAAACGGCCGATCGGCTCCTTTATCTTCCTTGGGCCTACCGGTGTAGGTAAAACGGAGCTGGCACGCGCTGTTGCAGAAACATTGTTTGGCGATGAAGAATCGATTATCCGAATCGATATGTCCGAATATATGGAACGCCACGCGACGAGCCGCCTGGTCGGTTCTCCTCCAGGCTATGTCGGCTATGAAGAAGGCGGACAGCTGACAGAAAAAGTGCGCCGTAACCCGTACTCCGTAATTTTGCTGGATGAAATCGAAAAAGCTCACCCGGAAGTATTTAACATTCTGCTTCAAGTACTTGAAGACGGTTTTCTTACCGACTCTAAAGGACGCCGGGTCGACTTTAGAAATACAGCGCTGATTCTGACATCAAACGTCGGGGCAAGTACTCTGCGTCAAAATAAAAGTGTCGGCTTCGCTGCCCAGTCCACCGAGCAGAAATTCGATGATATGCGGGATAAAATCATGGGCGAACTGAAAAACACGTTCCGTCCTGAATTTATCAACCGTCTGGATGAAATCATTGTCTTCCACAGCCTGGAAAAAGAGCACATCAAAAAGATCGTGCGCTTAATGACAGAGCAGCTTAAAAAGCGTGTGGAAGAGCATGGTATCAGCATTGAAATTACTGAAACAGCACTTGATAAAATTGCTGACGAAGGTTTTGATCCTGAATACGGGGCCCGCCCGCTCAGACGTGCTCTGCAGCGTCACGTGGAAGACCGTTTGTCCGATGAACTGCTTAAAGGTACGCTTGAAGAAGGCAACACTGCTGTGATTGACGTGAAAGACGATGAATTTATCGTTGAAACAAAATCAGGCACAGCGAAAGCGCAATAAAGCTATACTTGAAACAGCTGCCTTGTGGCATATTAATGTCAGGGGGCAGCTGTTTTTCTTTTTATGAACGATAAAATTACGTGGAATCGAAACGAAAAATAGATACAGCCCGTAGTAAAAGAGGAGGATCGTATGGCAAAAGCTAAAACAAAATTTGTCTGCCAGGAGTGCGGGTATGAAACCCAAAAATGGATGGGGCGCTGTCCTGCCTGCAGCAACTGGAATACGATGGTAGAGGAAAAAGAAGCACCGGCATCGAAAGCAGGCCGTCGCCCGGCGGCAAATGTATTCAGCGAAGCTGACAAACCGACACCGATTACCCAGGTAACCGGAGAAAAGGAAAACCGCATTTCAACGTCTGTAGGCGAACTAAACAGAGTATTAGGCGGGGGCATCGTGCCCGGGTCACTCGTACTTGTTGGGGGAGACCCGGGAATTGGGAAGTCAACGCTGCTTCTGCAGGTTTCTGCTCTGCTTGCTTCTCAGAAGTACCGTGTCCTTTATGTTTCCGGAGAGGAGTCGGTCAAGCAGACGAAAATGAGAGCGGAACGGCTCGGAGTGGAAGCAGACACGCTGTTTGTCTTTACAGAAACGAACATGGAGCGCATTGAAGCTGCGATGGAGGAAGTGAAGCCGGATCTTGTGATTATCGATTCGATTCAGACCGTCCATTCGGATGAAATCCAGTCGGCGCCCGGGAGCGTAGCGCAGGTGCGTGAATCGACGTCGACGTTTATGCACATTGCAAAAAATCAGGGCATTGCTGTATTTGTTGTAGGACACATGACCAAGCAGGGGTCCATTGCCGGACCTAAAATGCTCGAGCATATGGTGGATTCTGTGCTTTATTTTGAAGGCGAACAGCATAATACGTACCGGATTTTACGGGCCGTTAAAAACAGATTTGGTTCGACGAACGAAATTGGAATATTTGAAATGAAGGAGGCTGGACTGAAGGAAGTAACAAATCCTTCAGAAATCTTTCTTGAAGAGCGGACGGAGGGTACTTCGGGATCAGCTGTTGTAGCTTCTCTGGAGGGGACCCGGCCGGTGCTTGTAGAACTGCAGGCGCTGATCGCCCCTACCAGCTATGCTTACCCGCGCCGTACGGCTACAGGAATCGACCAGAACCGGATTGCGCTTCTGATGGCAGTGCTTGAAAAGCGTCTTGGCATGCTTCTTCAAAACCAGGATGCCTATATTAATGTCGCCGGAGGCGTGAAGCTCGACGAGCCGGCAGTCGACCTTGGTATTGCTATATGCGTTGCCTCGAGCTTTCGGAATCAATCCACAAACCCGGGTGACATTGTTATGGGAGAAGTCGGCCTTACCGGAGAAATCCGGCGTATTTCCAGGGTGGAGGAGCGCGTGAAAGAAGCAGCGAAGCTTGGGTTTTCGCGGGCGATTATTCCATCGAAGAATATCGGGGGCTGGACATTTCCGGAAGGCATTCAGGTAGTAGGCGTCAAAACGCTTGAAGAAGCACTTGATGCTGCACTCGAACCAGCGCCGCTTAGATAAATTAAAGATGAAGGTCCTGATCGCATAGGGGGACCTTCTCTATCCTTTTTCCTAATAATTAAGAAAATTCAACAATCTCATGAACATATTGTATCAAATTGTCCAAAGTTATGATAAATATGACGTTAGTGGTTTGTACCAGAGGAAAAATGTTTATAATACACTTAAGGAGGTGTTTGGAAAGTGTTGGAAAAGATTGTACAATTATTTTTTGTTCTTGCCGGTATTACGTTAGGATTCCTTTATATTCCTGAACTTATTTCTTTATTTCCTTTTTATACTTTTCCTGAATGGGTTTACAATGCCTATATCGGTGCTGTTGTAGGAGCGGTAATCGTTGGGTTTGTGTTTTGGGCCGTGAGCCTTTGGATCGCAACGCCAATTGTCAACGGCATGCGGTTCCTTGAAGAGAAGGTCGTGAAAGCTCCTGTCACAGACGTGCTGTTTGGAACGCTTGGACTGATTTTTGGCCTGGTGGTTGCCTTTCTAATTTCTCTTCCACTCAATTCTATCCGTATTCCAGTAATTGATTCCGTTCTTCCCCTATTTTTATCCTTTTTCTGCGGCTATTTTGGCTTTCAGATTGGATTTAAAAAGCGTGATGAACTGTTGGGCCTTTTTTCAAGCTCAAAAAACGCTGCAGCAAAGGAAGAAGCAGCGCTGGCTGCTGCAGCAGCTTCAGAAGAAAACCAGGCGTGGGAGAAGCTGCTCGATACAAGTGTGATTATTGACGGGCGCATTGCAGATATCTGCCAGTCAGGATTTATTGAAGGGAAGCTGGTGATCCCGGAGTTCGTACTTGAAGAGCTTCAGCATATTGCGGATTCCTCAGACGTATTAAAGCGTAACCGGGGCCGTCGAGGACTCGATATTTTAAATCGTATTCAGAAGGAGCTTCCTATCGAAGTAGAGATTACGGACGCCGATTTTGAAGACATTCATGAAGTGGACAGCAAGCTGGTAAAGCTTGCGAAAGTGCGAAATGGTATTGTCGTCACCAATGATTTTAATTTAAACAAAGTGTGCGACCTTCAAGGCGTCAGTGTATTAAACATCAATGATTTGGCTAATGCAGTCAAACCGGTGGTTCTTCCTGGTGAGGAAATGATGGTCCAGGTAATCAAAGACGGCAAGGAACAAAGCCAGGGGATTGGATACTTAGACGATGGCACGATGATTGTAGTCGAAAGCGGCAAAGGCTATATCGGCCAGGAAATAGAAGTGGTAGTCACGAGTGTCCTGCAGACAAGTGCGGGACGGATGATATTTGCAAAACCAAAGGTATCGAAACGCGAAAAAGCTTTATAATGAGATGCCCTGTGCCTGCACAGGGTTTTTTTATGCGGATTTCCATCAAATATAAATAGCTGGCAGCTTTTCCTATAGGGGAAGTTTTGGTAAAATTAATGTTTGATAAGCGGTGCGGTAGAATAAATACAGCGTTTTTCGGGTATCAGCATATTATTAACAGGCGGACTTTGCTAAAAAAGCAGAGAAAAAGCAATACATACAACGGGAACATAATGTCTTGAAATTGGAGAGGTACTATGAACTATGCGGTAGTCATTCCTGCAGCCGGCCAGGGAAAACGAATGCTGGCAGGCCATAATAAACAGTTTCTCGTTTTAGAAGAACGGCCATTAATAATTCACACTGCATCTGTTTTCGAGCAGGATCCGTGGTGTAAAGAAATTATTGTTGTTGCCAATGCTTCAGAAATTTATGACATGGAAGAGCTTTTCGAAGAGTGGGGCATTCGGAAGGTGAAGCAGGTGGTTGTAGGTGGAAATGAGCGACAGAACAGTGTGCACGAAGGCTTGAAACGCCTTCTTCCCGAGCACCGGGTCGTTCTGGTGCACGACGGGGCCCGCCCATTCGTGGAACAGGAAGATATTCACCGCCTCGTGGAACAGGCAGAGCAAACAGGGGCAGCAGTGCTTGGCACAAAAATGAAAGACACCGTCAAACGTACAGATGGGGAGACGGTGCTTGAAACGATCGACCGTTCCAGCTTATGGGCGGTACAGACCCCGCAGGCGTTTCAGGCAGCGGTGGTGACGGAAGCCTACGATTACGCAGCAACCCACCAGATTATTGGCACAGACGATACCAGCCTTGTGGAATATATGGGCCGGCCGGTAAAGATTGTGGAAGGAAGCTACGATAATATTAAATTGACCACTCCTGAAGACATGGTGGTAGCCCGGGCGATTTTGCAGAAGCGAAGAGAGGGAAGAAAGTAATGAGAATTGGACATGGATATGATGTACACCAGCTGCAGGAAGGACGGCCTTTAATCCTGGGAGGGATAAACGTTCCTCACGATAAAGGACTGCTCGGACATTCGGATGCAGACGTTTTACTTCATGCAGTAACAGATGCGATACTAGGGGCAGTCGGGCTCGGCGATATCGGCAGGCATTTCCCGGATACGGACCCGGAATTTAAAGATGCTGATTCTGCGGACCTGCTTGCTCATGCCTGCAGTCTTGTGAAAGCAAAGGGATGGAAGCTTGGAAATGTCGATGCGACTATACTGGCCCAGCAGCCAAAAATGGCTCCGCATATTCCGGAAATGAAAAAGCGTATCGGCGAACTGCTTGAAGCACAAGCAGAGGACCAGGTGAATGTAAAAGCGACGACCACAGAGAAGCTAGGATTCGTCGGCCGAAAAGAAGGTATTGCTGCTCATGCTGTTGTACTTCTGCAGCCAGCCGATTAAATATACGTAAAAATAGAGAATATAAAAAACAGAAAGTCTACGGAGGGTGAAGGAAATGAGTGAAAAAGTACGTGTACGGTTTGCTCCGAGTCCAACCGGCCATCTTCATATCGGCGGAGCGCGCTCGGCATTATTTAATTATTTATTCGCGAGAAGCCAGGGCGGAGATTTTATTCTGCGGATTGAAGATACAGACCAGGAGCGTAATGTGGAAGACGCTACGGCCCGTTTAATGGAAAGCCTGCGCTGGCTTGGCATTGAATGGGATGAAAGTGTGGATGTCGGCGGCCCGCATGCTCCTTATCAGTCGATGGAGCGAATCGGACTGTATAAAGAATATGTCCAGCGTCTTCTCGATGAAGGCAAGGCCTACTATGATTATATGACAGAAGAAGAGCTTGCCCAGGAAAGAGAGGAACAGATGGCCCGCGGGGAAGCGCCGAAATACAGCGGACGGGATCGGGATCTTACACCAGAGCAGCGGAAAGCATATGAAGACCAGGGCATTAAGCCGGTCGTTCGTTTCCGTGTTCCTGAAGGACAGAGCGTCATCATTGATGATGTTGTAAGAGGAAATGTTATTTTCGAATCCAACGATATCGGTGATTTTGTCATCGCCCGTAAAGACGGCATACCAACATACAACTTTGCGGTAGTGATTGATGATCATTTGATGGAAATTTCCCACGTCATCCGTGCAGAAGAGCATCTTTCCAACACGCCGCGGCAGGCTCTGGTCTACGATGCCTTTGACTGGGAAAAGCCGCGTTTTGCCCACGCTTCACTGATTTTGAATCCGAACCGCCAAAAAATGAGCAAGCGTGATGGCTCCGTTATTCAATTTGTAGAACAGTACCGTGATCTTGGATATCTTCCGGAAGCTATCGTGAACTTTCTGGCACTGCTCGGGTGGTCTCCAAAAGGAGAAGAGGAGCTGTTTACGATTGAAGAATTAAAAGAACAGTTTTCACTTGAACGGGTTTCGAAGGCGCCGGCGGTCTTTGATACGGACAAACTTGCCTGGATGAACAACCAGTACGTAAAAGAAGTGGACACAGAACGTCTTACGCTGCTTGCACTTCCGCATCTGCAGGAAGCAGGAAAGCTGCCGGCAGAACTTTCGGAAGACCAGTACGAGTGGCTGAAGCAGCTTGTCGGGATCTATCAGGAACAAATGCACTATGCAGCAGAAATTGTCGATCTGACAGATCTGTTCTTCAAAACAGAAATCGACTATACCCAGGAAGCCCGGGAAGTACTCGAGCAGGAGCATGTAAGCACCGTACTTCAGCACTTCTCGAAAGAGCTTGACGAGGCTCCGGATTTTGAACCGGAAACGGTGAAAAAAGCGGTAAAAGCTACCCAGAAAGCGACAGGCTATAAAGGAAAGCAGCTATTTATGCCAGTCCGGGTGGCAACGACCGGGCAGACGCACGGACCCGAGCTCCCGGCAGCCATTTCGCTCCTCGGAAGAAACGTCGTGCAGGCAAGACTGCAGCAGGTTATCTCCTCCTAAATAAATATCGGTAAAACTATGACAGGAAGAAGTAAAAAACAACAGGCTTTATACAGAGATGCTCTCCGTTGGCTGAGAGAGGGCACTGAGCCGGTTTTTGAAATGCGTCCTGGAGTCCTCTGCTGAATATAGTAGGCAGCGGCGGAGTGTGCCCCGTTACGGCAAAAAGAGAAGCGTCTGTCCCGGCGCTTAAACAGAGTGGAACCGCGCTTTAAAGCGTCTCTGTGCGAATTCGCACAGAGACGTTTTTTTTATTGATATACTAAGCATATAATATGAAAGCCTGAGAGAAGGAATAGAAAGTGGGGAAGCACCATGTGGAAAACGCTGAAAAATGATTTGGACGTCGTATTTGACCAGGATCCGGCAGCGAGAAACCGTCTGGAAGTGGTCTTCACGTATGCGGGGGTACACGCAGTATGGTCTCATCGTTTCGCTCATTGGCTGTGGAAGAAAAAGATGTTTTTTCTTTCCCGCGTGATCTCTCAGCTCAGCCGCTTTGTCACCGGAATTGAAATTCATCCGGGAGCGGTGGTCGGCGAACGGTTGTTTATTGATCACGGCATGGGGGTCGTTATCGGAGAAACATGTGAAATCGGCGATAATGTCACGATTTTCCAGGGCGTTACTCTGGGCGGCACGGGCAAAGAAAAAGGCAAGCGGCATCCGACGATTGAAGACCACGTATTAATCGCAAGCGGCGCCAAAGTACTCGGTTCCATGACGATTGGTAAGCATTCCCGTATTGGTGCGGGCTCGGTCGTATTGAATGAAGTGCCGCCCAACTCGACGGTCGTCGGCATTCCGGGAAAGGTCGTTGTACAGGATGGCGTGAAAATCAACAGAAACTCGCTCGACCATCAGAATCTCCCGGATCCGGTGGCTGATAAGATCCGTTCACTCGAAGAGGAAATCGAGCTGCTGAAAGAACAACTCCCGGAACATAAAAGTGCAAACCGCGAACAATCGGTGAAAGGAAGAGAGCAGTAATGGCGATTCATATATACAATTCGTTAACTAATCAAAAAGAGCTGTTTCAACCGATAGACCCGGACCGGATTACGATGTATGTGTGCGGGCCGACTGTGTACAACTACATTCATATCGGCAACGCCCGTCCTGCTATCGTTTTTGATGCTGTCCGCCGCTATCTGATCTACCGTGGATACAATGTGTATTACGTGTCGAATTTTACCGATGTGGATGACAAAATTATTAAAGCTGCGCAGGAAATGAATGAAGAAGTGCCTGTGCTCGCTAATCGTTTTATTGATACGTACCTTGAAGATATCGAATCGCTCAGAGTTGAAAAAGCGGATCTTCATCCACGGGCGACCGAAACAGTGACAGAAATGATTGAGTTTATCGAGCAGCTGATCGCAAAAGGATTTGCCTATGAATCAAACGGTGATGTGTATTACCGCACGAAGAAATTCAAAAACTACGGGAAGCTTTCCTCCCAGTCTGTCGGGGATCTGCAGATGGGCGCGCGGATTGAAATAGGCGAACAGAAAGAGGACCCGATGGACTTCACGCTCTGGAAAAAAGCGAAGGAAAACGAAATCGCCTGGGACAGCCCGTGGGGCGAAGGACGCCCGGGCTGGCATATTGAATGCTCGGCGATGGTGAAAAAATATATGGGAGATACTATCGACATCCATGCCGGCGGCCAGGATTTAAAATTTCCTCACCACGAAAACGAAATTGCCCAGACGGAAGCATTGACCGGAAAACCGATGGCCCACTACTGGATGCATAACGGCTATATTAATATTAACAATGAAAAAATGTCGAAATCGCTCGGTAATTTCGTGCTGGTGCATGACATGATTCAGCAGCACGATCCGGAAGTAATCCGCTTTTTCATGATGCAGGCGCACTACCGCAATCCTATTAACTTTGACAACGACCTGCTTGAATCAGCCAGGGCCGGGCTGGAACGACTTCGTTCGACGATTGAAAACGTCAAGCACCGCCGGGGCGAAAGCGCGGACGGCGGCAGCAGGGAAGGCCGGGAAGCAGCAGAACGGGCGAAAGCGCGCTTTCTGGAGGAAATGGACGATGATTTTAACACGGCAAACGCCATCAGTGTGCTGTTTGACCTGGCCCGGGAAGCAAATAAATACATGCAGCAGCCGCAGACAAGTATTGATTCGCTGGACGCAATTATTGAAACGATGACAGAAATCGGAAACGTCCTGGGGGTTTCTTTGGAAAAAGAAGAAGAAATGCTCGACGAAGATATTGAACAGCTTCTCGAAGAACGGGTGGAAGCAAGAAAAAACAAAAACTTTGCCCGTGCCGATGAAATCCGGGACCAGCTCGAGAACGACGGAATTTTATTGGAAGATACGCCGCAGGGAACCCGGTGGAAGAGGAAATAACATGATAAACTATAGTAAAGTGGATGAAAAGCAGTTAAATGCGCTGGCGCTTGCCTATATGGGAGATGCAGTGCTTGAAACCCACATCCGTCATTATTTAATTTCGGAAGGGAAAGTTCGGCCGCAGGAGCTGCATAAGCAGGCTACCTCCTACGTATCGGCTCAGGCCCAGGCGGAAGTGCTTCGGTCCATGTGGGATGAAGGGTATTTAACTGAAGAGGAGACAGCCGTGGCCAGGCGGGGACGTAACGCGAAATCCGGAAGCATCCCCAAAAATGCGGATCTGGCCACCTACCGCATGAGTACGGCTTTTGAAGCAATGCTTGGGTATCTGTATTTTGCCGGAAGACAGGAACGGGTGAACGAAATTATTGCATTTGCGATAGACAAAACACAAGAAAGAGGCCAGTCATTATGAGCCAGGAATGGATCGCGGGGAAAAATCCTGTTATAGAAGCGTTAAAAGCCGACCGGAAAATTGAAAGAATTATGATCGCAGACACTTCCAAAAAAGGAGCAGCACAGGAAATACGCGCTCTCGCAGGAAAAAAAGGCATAACGGTTCAGGAGGTTTCAAAGAAAAAACTCGATGAACTCGATGCAGGCGTGCATCAGGGAGTGGCAGCTGCTGTCCCTTCGTATCAGTATGCAGGGCTGGATGATTTATTCCGTAAAGCAGAAAAACAGAATGAGGATCCTTTTTTCCTCGTACTGGACGGGGTGGAGGACCCTCATAATCTGGGGTCCATGATACGAACCGCGAATGCCTCCGGCGTGCACGGCGTCATTATTCCGAAAAGACGGGCGGCGGGTGTGACCCAGACTGTGGTAAAAACATCAGCAGGAGCCGTCGAGTACGTGCCGGTAGTCCGGGTAACTAACATTAATAAGACGCTCGATGAATTAAAGGAAAAAGGTCTTTGGATAGCCGGGACAGGCACAGAAAATGCCTCTGATTACAGGCAGATGCAGGCGGATATGCCTCTTGCTCTCGTAATCGGAAATGAGGGTAAGGGATTGAGCCGGCTCGTAAAGGAAGCCTGTGACTTTCTGGTAGAGATTCCGATGCACGGACCGGTTACTTCATTGAACGCTTCTGTCGCTGGTGGTGTTCTAATGTACGAAGTGCTGCGCAAACGCCAGGAGAAGGGAAGGCAGACACCATGAAGGACATTCTTCTCGTAGATGGATATAATGTAATTGGCGACTGGCCGGAGCTGAAGCCGCTCCGGGCCGGTCATCTTGAAGAAGCCCGGGACCGGCTTATTGACGCGATGGCGGAATACCAGGCGTATAAAGGATGGAGAGTTATTGTTGTTTTCGATGCCCACATGGTCCCCGGTATCGGAAAAAACTACCAGCTGAAACGTGTGGAGGTCGTATATACGAGAGAACACGAGACAGCTGATGAGCGCATCGAAAAATTAGTTGGAGAGTTAAAAAATGTGGAAACAAGAGTACACGTCGCAACCTCTGATTATGCCGAACAGTCAATGACGTTTGGGAGCGGGGCATTAAGAAAATCAGCCCGGGAGCTCCGGCATGAAGCAAAGCTTGTTGAAAAAGGCATTGAAGAACAGCTTGCAAATCAAAAAAAAGCAATTCATAAGACTACTCTTCCTATAACGGAAGAAATGGCAGAAATTTTCGACAAATGGCGCAAAAGGGATCTGTAGGCAGTTGACGCTCTTATGAACACTCCGATATAATGATTGCTATATTTACACTACTACGCGCATGGGCGGAGGGATTGTATTGAGTACAGACCTCAAGAAACCGGAACAACGTCAAACTACCCGAACCGAAGATGAAATATTGATTGAATTTGCACGTGCAGGCGATAACCAGGCGTTAGAACGACTGATTGAGAAATACCGGCATCTGGTGCGGGCGAAATCGCGATCGTATTTTCTCATCGGGGGAGATTATGAAGATATTATACAAGAAGGAATGATAGGGCTGTACAAAGCTGTACGAGATTTCCGGGGAGACAAACTATCCTCATTCCGTGCCTTTGCTGAGTTGTGTATTACGAGGCAGATCATTACAGCTATAAAGACGGCGACGAGGCAGAAGCATTCGCCGCTGAACTCATATATTTCATTGGATAAACCAGTGTATGAGGAAGACTCGGAACGGCCGCTGCTCGATATTTTAGTAGAGACCCACGCCAAAAGTCCGGAGGATCTGCTGATTATCAGGGAGAAGCAGGAGGATATGGAAACGAAAATTGGCAATGTACTGAGTGAACTCGAACAGCAGGTGCTGCAGCTGTACATCGATGGCCGTTCCTATCAGGAAATGTCCGGACTGCTCGGCAGAAGAAATAAATCAATCGATAATGCGCTTCAGAGAATCAAGCGGAAACTTGAAAATTGTGAAGAGTGGAATGCGTTAATCTCTTGAAAGACGGGGTTTGTAGGGTTTTTGATTTCAGAAAAATCAAAAATAATTATGTGACAAGTTATTGACAGCGTTTTCTCGTAGTGGTAAGCTTTATTTAAGTTAATACGTTAGGTTGAGTATATGAAAGCCGCACACCAGTCATTCCATTGGGATACGTGTGCGGCTTTTTCTAGGCTCACCCGGTTATTTCCGGTTGTTCATGCTAATTTTTATTCATTATTATGAAAGCGTTTTTCTGGAAAATAACCGGGATTAAAGGTCTGGGTCTTGCGGCGCCGCAACAAATAATAAGACGAACCGCCTAACGTTATGACGATAAGTAAGCTTTAATAAAAAAAGGAGGAAGAAGAAATGTCTGTTTATTTAGCAGAGCTTATCGGTACGATGATTCTTATTATCTTTGGCGGCGGCGTAGTTGCCAATATCAGCCTGAACAAATCAAAAGCTCAGGGCGGAGGCTGGATTGTTGTAGCACTTGGGTGGGGGTTTGCGGTGGCAATGGCAGTTTACGCAGTAGGCCAGTTCTCCGGAGCACATATTAACCCGGCTGTAACGCTCGGTCTTGCTTCTGTTGGGGAATTCGCATGGGCCCAGGTTCCAGGCTATATTATTGCTCAATTAATTGGTGCTGCACTAGGCGGCGTAGTAGTTTATCTTCACTTTCTCGGTCACTGGAAAGAAACAGATGACCCGAATACAAAGCTCGGGGTATTTTCGACCGATCCGGCTCTTCCAAATAGGTTTAATAACTTCTTAAGTGAATTCATCGGCACAGCCGTCCTTGTCGGCGGTATTTTGGGAATTGGTGCCAACCAGTTTACTGAAGGATTGAACCCGTTAATTGTCGGCTTTCTAATCGTAGCGATCGGTCTTTCACTCGGCGGTACGACAGGATATGCCATCAACCCGGCCCGTGACCTTGGCCCTCGTATTGCGCACGCTTTGCTGCCGATTCCGGGTAAAAGAGATTCCAACTGGTCCTACGCCTGGATTCCAGTTGTAGCTCCGGCTGCCGGCGGTGTGTTCGGTGCAATGGTTTACCGGTCGTTTTTCTTAGGAGAAGGCGCGATGGCATTAATGATTTACTCGGTTGTCGTAGCTGTTTTCCTGGGAAGCCTGTACTACATGGGCAAACGTTCCGAAAAAACAATCATGTCCAACCCTGAAGTTAAAAACTAATACAAATTATATACGAAAGAGGAGATGAGGCGGATGGAGAAGAAATACATTTTAGCAATCGACCAGGGAACGACAAGCTCGCGTGCCATTATTTTTAACAAAGAAGGAGAAATTGTAGGCACTGCGCAAAGAGAATTCAAGCAGTACTTCCCAAAATCCGGCTGGGTGGAACATAACGCCCAGGAAATCTGGACTTCTGTCCTTGCAGTCCTTGCAGAGGTGCTTGGGGAAAATGATATCCAGGCTGAAGAGATTAACGCGATTGGGATCACGAATCAGCGTGAAACAGCGGTTGTATGGGACAAGCACACTGGCCGTCCTGTCTATAACGCCATCGTATGGCAATCAAGGCAGACGATGGATATTTGCAACGAACTGAACGAGCAGGGATACGGAGAAATGTTCCGTAATAAAACCGGTCTCCTGATTGATGCTTATTTCTCAGGAACGAAAGTAAAATGGATTCTCGATAATGTGGAAGGTGCCCGGGAAAAAGCGGATAACGGAGATCTCCTGTTTGGTACCATTGATACGTGGCTCATCTGGAAGCTGTCCGGAGGAAAAGCGCATGTCACGGACTATACCAATGCCGGCCGGACGCTTATGTACAATATTTATGATCTGCAGTGGGACGACGAACTGCTTGATGTGCTTAGCGTACCGAAGAGCATGCTGCCGGAAGTGCGTTCTTCTTCCGAAGTGTATGCCAATACAGTGGACTACCACTTCTTTGGTCAGGAAGTTCCTATTGCCGGCGTAGCAGGAGACCAGCACGCTGCCCTGTTTGGCCAGGCATGCTTTGAAAAAGGTATGGCAAAGAACACGTATGGCACCGGCTGCTTTATGCTGATGCATACGGGGGATAAGCCAGTGCCTTCAAATAATGGATTGCTGACTACTATTGCCTGGGGAATTGATGGTAAAGTTGAATACGCTCTTGAAGGAAGTATTTTCGTAGCCGGATCGGCTATTCAGTGGCTCCGGGACGGGCTGCGGATGTTTACTAACTCTCCGGACAGCCAGAAATATGCCGAGCGCGTCGATGATACGAACGGTGTATACTTTGTACCGGCATTTGTAGGACTCGGTGCTCCTTATTGGGACAGTGAAGCGCGCGGAGCTATTTTCGGACTCAGCCGCGGAACGGAAAAAGAGCATTTCGTAAGAGCAACCCTTGAGTCGCTTGCGTATCAGACAAAGGACGTTCTCGGCGCAATGGAAACAGACTCTGGTATTGAAGTGAAATCTCTCCGTGTTGACGGCGGCGCTGTTTCAAATGATTTCCTGATGCAGTTCCAAAGTGATATTGTCGGTGTGCCCGTAGAGCGCCCGGCTGTTATTGAAACAACTGCGATGGGAGCAGCATATTTAGCGGGGATTGCTACTGGCTTCTGGAGCAGCAAAGAAGAAGTGAAAAAGCAATGGAAAAAAGAGAAACAATTTGACCCGCAGATTAATGAAGATACGAGAACAGAACTGTACGAAGGCTGGAAAGAAGCAGTGGACGCTACCAGAGCGTTCAAACCGGGAAAAAAGAAAGCACCAACGCAGTCAGCTAACTAATAATTATGAAGGGACCGGCGCTTACCGCGAGCGCCGGTTTTTATATGCACTTCAATTTCTTCTTGATTATAGTGGGGAAGTTGTTTATGATTGATATTGGTAGAAATATATGTGCACCTAAAGCAAACAGACCGCAGAGCCCTTAGGAGCGGCTGTTTTTTTAATGGTTGAAAACAAGCAGGGCAAAGAAGCCTGGTGGTACATTCGATGCAGAAAAAGATGCAGATACTTTGTTCGTACGAGACCTTATATTAATAATTCTATAACCGTAAACACCGGTTGATGGAGGTGGCTGCATGGCTGGGGGTACGAAAAAAAGCCCTATCCGCTTTCTCAAAGAAGTAGGGCAGGAAATGAAGCGTGTTACATGGCCGACACGCAAAGAGCTAACGAAATATACGATTGTCACGGTACTGACTATCATCTTTTTTGTGATCTATTTTTCCGTTATCGATTTAGGGCTTTCTGAGCTTGTTCGTGTATTTTTAGAGTAGTAATGGTTGAACGTTTGGAATAAAGGAGGGAAGGGACTTAGCTCCCACTCTAGATATGGAAAAAAGCTGGTATGTAGTCCATACTTATTCGGGCTATGAAAACAAAGTAAAAACAAACCTGGAAAAACGGGTGGAGTCTATGGGGATGACGGATAAGATTTTCCGTGTACTGGTACCTGTGGAAGAAGAAACGGAAACCAAAAATGGGAAGAGCAAAACAGTCTCCAAAAAGGTTTTCCCGGGATATGTCATTGTTGAAATGGTAATGACAGATGACTCCTGGTACGTAGTCCGCAATACGCCCGGAGTAACCGGGTTTATCGGTTCGACAGGAGCTGGGTCGAAGCCGACGCCGCTGCTGCCGGACGAAGTGGATGCTATTCTCGGTCAGATGGGCGAGAAGGAACCAAAGGCAGAGGTTGATTTTGAACTTAAAGAAGCAGTGAAGGTTACCGAAGGGCCGTTTGCTGATTTCACCGGCACGGTCGAAGAAATTAATGCAGAAAAGCAGAAGGTCAAAGTTTATGTAAACATGTTTGGCCGCGAAACCCCGGTTGAACTGGAGTTTACTCAGGTAGAAAAAATCTAGAGCCGGCTTATTGTTTCCGCCCACTCTTGAATTAGCTGTTGCTTATTTTGGCTGCAGGTGATAAAATCATCCTGTTTGGTATTGAAAGATATCACAGCCTAAAGCACATGGTGTTTTAGAATGAGTGGGAGGATACATTGTATCCGGCTACCACATCACGGACGAAGGAGGTGTGTCGCGTGGCTAAAAGAGTCGAGAAGGTTGTTAAACTTCAAATTCCGGCTGGTAAAGCGAACCCGGCACCACCGGTAGGCCCAGCGCTTGGTCAAGCCGGTGTGAATATCATGGGATTCTGTAAAGAATTCAACGCTCGTACACAGGAGCAGACAGGGACAATCATTCCTGTAGAAATCAGTGTCTATGAAGACCGTTCGTTCACTTTTATTACGAAAACTCCGCCAGCTCCTGTACTTCTTAAAGAAGCAGCTGGAGTCAAAGGCGGTTCCGGTGAGCCTAACCGTAACAAAGTCGGTTCAGTAACCCGGGATCAGGTTCGTGAAATTGCTGAAACGAAAATGCAGGATTTGAACGCATCTGACGTTGATTCAGCAATGCGTATGGTTGAAGGAACAGCCCGCAGCATGGGCTTAAACGTTGAAGACTAATTGAAAGATTTGCCTTGCTGAAGGTTGTGTGGACGCCTCTGACGCTTTTGCCGAAGGGACGGCTCGCAACCTTTACTAGTGGGAGGTCTTACCGTTAAACCACAACAAGGAGGAAAAACAATGCCTAAAAGAGGTAAAAAATACCGCGAGGCGGCGCAGCTCATCGACCAGGAGCAGCAGTACAATGCTGAAGAGGCGATTGAGCTTGCGAAGAAAACATCGATCGTAAACTTTGATGCAACGGTAGAAGTGGCGTTTCGTCTTGGAATTGATCCGCGTAAAAACGATCAGCAGATCCGTGGCGCGATTGTACTTCCAAACGGAACAGGAAAAAGCCAGCGCGTGCTTGTTTTTGCTAAAGGCGAAAAAGCTCAGGAAGCAGAAGCAGCCGGCGCTGATTATGTAGGAGAAGAAGATCTGGTGAACCGCGTGCAGCAAGGCTGGTTTGACTTTGATGCAGTAGTAGCCACTCCTGACATGATGGCCCAGGTAGGGAAATTGGGCCGTACCCTCGGACCGAAAGGCCTTATGCCTAACCCGAAAACTGGTACGGTTACAATGGACGTTACAAAAGCTGTTGAAGAAATTAAAGCGGGTAAAGTGGAATACCGTGTCGATAAGTCCGGTAACATCCATGCGCCAATCGGCAAAGTATCCTTTGATACTGCAAGCCTGGTGGAAAACTTCAACACGGTTGCCGAAGCGCTTCAAAAAGCAAAGCCGGCAGCTGCTAAAGGAACGTACATGAGAGGCGTTGCTGTAACGACTTCCATGGGTCCTGGCGTAAAAGTAAGCACTTCGTCGTTGAAATTCGCATAAATTAAACCGTAATACTTTGTTTGCCGGGAGCTCCCGGGCGATCTTGAAAAAGCTCTTGACCCGGGTGCTGCTTCCATTTATACTAAATGACGGATCAGCCAACAATTTTATATTGTTGCCGCAGACAGCAGGAGTGCAAAGCACTTAAACGTCCTGCCGAGGTACCATTCCTATACATTGAACGCTTTAATGCGTTTTACGGGAGTAGTGTCTTCGTGTCTGCTAATTGGACAGGAAGATTTTTTGTGTCTGCGGTTGCAGGCGGCAAACAATAAAGAATGGCAGGAGGTGGAACGGATGAGCAAAGTAATCGAACAAAAGCAGGCGGTTGTTGATGAAATCGCGGCTAAGCTGAAAGACAGCGTATCGACCGTACTGGTGGATTATCGCGGTCTGGACGTATCGGAAATCACAGAATTGCGTGCGCAGCTTCGTGAAGCAGACGTTGATTTCAAAGTATATAAAAATACAATGGCGCGTCGTGCAGCAGAAGATGTGAATCTGAAGGACGAGTTGAATGAACACCTGGTAGGTCCTACAGCCATTGCGACAAGCAAAGAAGACGCAGTAGCACCTGCGAAAGTGTTGTACAACTTCGCTAAAGATCACGAAGCACTGGAAATCAAAACAGGTGTCATTGAAGGCAGCGTTGTTTCCCAGGAGCAGATCAAGGAATTGGCAAGCCTTCCATCCCACGATGGACTTGTGGCTATGCTGCTTAGCGTTATGCAGGCGCCAATCCGTAACTTCGCACTGGCTACAAAAGCAGTGGCAGAGCAAAAAGAAGAAGAAGAGAGCGCCTAACCAACCGGCGTTTAAATCGGCTTAAATATTAATATTAAGAGGAGGATTATCCATGAGTAATCAAGAAATGATTGATGCGATTAAGGAAATGTCCGTTCTGGAACTGAACGAATTAGTAAAAGCAATTGAAGAAGAATTCGGCGTAACAGCAGCTGCACCAGTAGCAGCTGGCGGTGGCGGCGGTGAAGTCGTTGAGGAAGAGCAAACAGAATTCGACGTAGTACTCGAAAGCGCTGGTTCTTCTAAAATCAACGTCATCAAAGTTGTCCGCGAAATTACCGGCCTCGGCTTGAAAGAAGCTAAAGCATTGGTAGACGGAGCTCCTGACACGTTGAAAGAAGGCGTATCTAAAGAAGACGCTGAAGAAATGAAAGGTCAACTCGAAGAAGCAGGCGCTTCTATCGAATTGAAGTAAGTTTCGTATAAAACTCATCCGCATCTGTGCGGGTGAGTTTTTTGTTGCAATAAACTGTCTGGCCCTGCTATGATAATATTCCAATAATTAGAACGGAGCGATGCTATGAGCGGTGAACAATATTTTCATGCAAATCCAAGCGCGGCGAGCAACGAGAAAGTCATTCGTGCAGAGCTTCGGGGAAAAGACTGGTCATTTATTACAGACAGCGGAGTCTTCTCGAAACAAACGGTGGATTTTGGGACGGAGACCCTGCTTGAAACCTTTGAATGGCCGGAGGTAGACGGGGACATCGTAGATGTTGGCTGTGGTTACGGCGTAGTAGGAGTTACTCTCGCCAAAGAAACCACCCGAAGCGTTCTGCTTTTTGATATCAATCAGCGCGCCGTGGAGCTTGCAAAGAAAAATATCCAGCGGTACCAGCTGGATAACGCAGAGGCGGCGGAGAGTGATTTGTTTAGCGCCTATAAAGGCGGAGCGGCAGCAGTTTTAACAAACCCACCCATCAGGGCCGGAAAGAAAGTAGTACACCGGCTGTTCGAAGAAGCTTATGAAGCACTAAAGTCGGGGGGCGAATGCTGGATTGTCATTCAAAAAAAGCAGGGCGCCCCTTCAGCGAAGGAAAAGCTTAATGAGCTTTTTCCGGTCGTGAAAAATGTGAAAAAGAATAAAGGCTATTATATTTTTCGGGCACGTAAATAAATAAAACAGCACCATCAGAAGTTGACGGTGCTGTTTTGATATGGTATTATAATTTAATGCGTATAAGTATCCATACGCGCCAAACTACATGTAATATTCTACTTATTAAATCAGGTGATACCGTAAGAAGTATCATCCATTTCTTTTCTATTTGCCACTTCACGGCTGGGCTGAATTACGGTTACAGCAAGCTTATCCACTACAACGAGAACGTTTGTGCTTTTGATTCCTTCTTATTCTAACACACTCGAATGAGAAATGGGAGAATCGATCGTAATAAGTATTAGGAAAAACAATTCCATTTAAGATAATCAACATAAGTCAGGGAGAAGCGATCAGCGTTCTCAAACTGGCTATTCGGTTTGTGAAGCTTTTTTAACGACGAGGTGTGCGCGGGCTGTTCTCTGTGTTCTGATACGCAGGCGTTTTTATCAGAACAGAAAGAGCCGTCCGTCTACATGACGACGCGTCTCTGCATTTATCACTATTTAGCTATATTACCGATAATTGCCTTGGAAAAACGCTTGTTTTTAAAACGGGCGGATATCATGCGAGATTTGAGGGGTGAATCTGTTGTCAAGTCAACTTATTCAATTTGGACGTCACCGCCAGCGGAGAAGCTATGCCCGAATCAATGAAGTATTGGACCTTCCAAACCTCATTGAGATTCAGACGGCTTCTTATCAATGGTTTCTAGATGAAGGTATTCGCGAAATGTTCCAGGACATTTCGCCGATTGAAGATTTTACCGGAAACTTGGTGCTTGAATTCATCGATTACAATTTAGGGGAGCCTAAATATCCGATTGATGAATCAAAAGAACGCGATGCCACATATTCTGCACCGCTCCGGGTCAAGGTTCGCCTGATGAACAAAGAGACCGGCGAAGTAAAAGAGCAGGAAGTATTTATGGGTGATTTCCCGCTTATGACCGACACAGGTACTTTTGTGATAAACGGTGCTGAGCGTGTTATCGTATCCCAGCTCGTACGTTCACCAAGCGTATATTTTAATAATAAAGTGGACAAAAACGGCAAGCGTGGCCACACTGCGACCGTTATTCCAAACCGCGGTGCATGGCTCGAGCTTGAAACAGACGCAAAAGACGTCGTTCACGTTCGTATTGACCGCACGCGGAAAATTCCGGTTACCGTGCTCCTTCGTGCGCTTGGGTTTGGCTCGGATCAGGAGATTATCGATCTTCTGGGTGAAGACCAGTACCTGCGAAATACGCTCGAAAAGGATAACACAGAAGGCAGTGAAAAAGCCCTTCTCGAAATTTATGAACGTCTCCGCCCTGGAGAACCGCCAACGGTGGACAGCGCTAAGAGCTTATTAAATACGCGCTTCTTTGATCCGAAGCGGTACGATCTCGCAAACGTCGGGCGTTATAAAATGAATAAAAAACTTCATATCCAGAATCGTTTATTCAACCAGCGTTTAGCAGAAACGCTTGCTGATCCAGAAACGGGAGAGGTCATTGTTGAAGCGGGTACGATGCTCGACCGCCGGACATTGGACCGTCTGATGCCGTACCTGGAAAACAATCTTGGATTTAAACGGTACACCGTTTCCGGTGGAGTGGTGGAAGATGCAGATTTGGACGTACAGTCTATTAAGATTTATGCAGATGACGGTCAAGGCGAAGACCGTGAAATTAACGTAATCAGTAACGGAAATATTGATAATGATACGAAGAATATTACTCCTGAAGACATGATTGCTTCGGTTAACTATTTCTTCAATCTTCTTCACGGTGTCGGCCGGACAGATGATATCGACCATCTGGGCAACCGTCGTCTCCGTTCTGTCGGGGAGCTGCTTCAAAATCAATTCCGTATCGGGCTTTCCCGTATGGAACGTGTCGTACGTGAGCGTATGTCCATTCAGGATCCAAGCTCCATTACGCCGCAGGCGCTTATCAATATCCGCCCGGTAATTGCTTCCATTAAAGAGTTTTTCGGAAGCTCGCAGCTTTCCCAGTTTATGGACCAGACAAATCCTCTGGCTGAGTTGACACACAAACGCCGTCTGTCAGCGCTTGGACCGGGCGGTCTTACCCGTGAACGTGCCGGCTTTGAAGTTCGTGACGTGCACTATTCCCACTACGGGCGTATGTGTCCGATCGAAACGCCGGAAGGTCCGAACATCGGTTTGATTAACTCCTTATCAAGCTACGCCAAGGTAAACAAATTCGGCTTCATCGAAACTGCCTACCGTCGTGTAGATCCGGATACGGGAGTGGTCACCGAACAGTGTGACTACCTGACTGCCGATGAAGAAGACAACTACGTAGTCGCCCAGGCGAACGCTTCACTTGCTGAAGATGGCACGTTTGCCGACGATGAAGTTATTGCCCGTTTCCGCGGGGATAACACGATCGTTCCAAAAGAAAAAATTGACTATATGGACGTATCGCCAAAGCAGGCAGTTTCTGCTGCGACAGCGTGCATTCCGTTCCTTGAAAACGATGACTCCAACCGGGCATTGATGGGTGCGAACATGCAGCGTCAGGCAGTACCGCTTCTTGAACCGGAAGCGCCTCTTGTAGGTACCGGCATGGAATACGTTTCAGCAAAAGATTCAGGCGCTGCCATTATCGCACGTCACAAAGGCGTAGTTGAGCGGGCGTCCGCACGTGAAATCTGGATCCGCCGCATTGAAAATGTGGATGGAAAAGAAGTCGAAACTGATATCGACAAATACCGTATGATGAAATACGTCCGTTCTAACCAGGGAACAAGCTACAACCAGCGTCCGATCGTAAAAGACGGAGATCGTATAGAAAAAGGCGAAGTACTTGCAGACGGTCCGTCGATGGACAATGGGGAAATGGCATTGGGCCGTAACGTATTAACCGCCTTTATGACGTGGGATGGCTATAACTATGAGGACGCTGTTATCCTGAGTGAACGGGTAGTAAAAGACGACGTTTATACTTCCATTCACGTCGATGAATACGAGTCAGAAGCCCGCGATACTAAGCTCGGACCGGAAGAAATCACCCGTGACATTCCAAACGTCGGCGAAGAAGCGCTGAAGGATCTGGATGACCGCGGTATTATCCGTGTCGGTGCGGAAGTGAAGGATGGCGACATTCTTGTTGGGAAAGTAACGCCAAAAGGCATGACGGAGCTTTCCGCAGAGGAACGTCTGCTTCACGCGATCTTTGGGGAAAAAGCCCGTGAAGTACGTGATACTTCGCTTCGTGTTCCTCACGGCGCAGACGGTATTGTACTCGACGTAAAAATCTTTAACCGTGAAGACGGAGATGAACTTCCGCCAGGAGTGAATCAGCTTGTCCGGGTGTACCTCGTGCAGAAGCGTAAGATTCACGAAGGGGATAAAATGGCCGGCCGTCACGGAAACAAAGGTGTTATTTCGCGTATTCTTCCAGAGGAAGATATGCCTTACCTGCCGGACGGAACACCGATTGATCTCATGCTGAACCCTCTCGGGGTGCCTTCTCGTATGAACATCGGACAGGTTCTTGAAATGCACCTCGGCATGGCGGCCCGTTCCCTGAACCTTCACATGGCGACACCGGTGTTTGACGGTGCCCGTGAAGAAGACGTGTGGGAAACCATTCAGGAAGCCGGTCTCGCCCGGGACGGAAAAACCGTATTGTATGACGGGCGTACAGGGGAAACCTTTGACAACCGTATTTCGGTCGGGGTCATGTATATGATCAAGCTTGCCCATATGGTTGACGACAAGCTTCACGCCCGTTCAACCGGGCCTTACTCCCTCGTCACCCAGCAGCCGCTTGGTGGTAAAGCCCAGTTCGGCGGCCAGCGTTTCGGGGAAATGGAAGTATGGGCGCTTGAAGCGTATGGTGCAGCTTATACGCTGCAGGAAATTCTCACAGTGAAATCCGACGACGTTGTCGGTCGTGTGAAGACGTACGAAGCGATTGTTAAAGGGGAAAATGTGCCGGAACCTGGCGTTCCTGAGTCGTTTAAAGTTCTGATTAAAGAGCTTCAAAGCCTTGGGATGGACGTGAAAATGCTTTCGAGCAATGAAGAGGAAATCGAGATGAAAGAACTCGATGATGAAGATGAACAACCCGGAGATAACTTGAATCTTAGACTCGAGTCCTCGGAAAACGCATAAGGTCTCATCGGTAAAATGGAGAACACGGGGTGTCTAATTAAAAGCTTATCAGCTTTTGTAGGCACCTCTTGTCCCTCTTTCAGCCATGCCACCTTTATAGATCGAAAGGGAGGTCGACCTCTTGATAGACGTCAATAACTTTGAATATATGAAAATTGGACTTGCCTCTCCGGAAAAAATTCGTTCCTGGACACACGGTGAAGTGAAAAAGCCAGAAACGATCAATTACCGGACGTTAAAACCGGAAAAAGACGGGCTGTTCTGCGAACGTATTTTTGGTCCGACAAAAGACTGGGAATGCCACTGCGGCAAATACAAGCGTATTCGCTATAAAGGCGTAGTCTGTGACAGATGCGGAGTGGAAGTTACCCGTTCGAAAGTGCGCCGGGAACGCATGGGCCACATCGAGCTTGCAGCTCCGGTATCTCATATTTGGTACTTTAAAGGTATTCCGAGCCGTATGGGACTTGTTCTTGATATGTCCCCGCGCTCGCTCGAAGAAGTTATTTATTTTGCTTCTTATACAGTAACGGAGCCAGGGGAGACGCCGCTTGAATACAAGCAGTTGCTTTCCGAACGAGAGTACCGTGCATATTACGATAAGTACGGCAAAACCTTCTCTGCTCAAATGGGTGCAGAAGCCATCCGCAAGCTTCTTCAGGATATTGATCTTGAAAAAGAAGTGCATGGCCTAAAAGGTGAACTCGAAACAGCACAGGGACAGCGCCGCACTCGTGCGATCAAGCGTCTGGAAGTGCTTGAAGCGTTCCGTCACTCTGGCAACCATCCAGCATGGATGATTCTCGACGTGCTCCCGGTTGTTCCTCCGGAAATCCGTCCAATGGTTCAGCTTGATGGCGGCCGGTTTGCAACCTCTGATCTGAACGATCTGTACCGTCGTGTGATTAACAGGAACAATCGTTTGAAGCGTCTTCTTGACCTGGGAGCACCGAGCATCATCGTACAAAACGAAAAACGGATGCTTCAGGAAGCTGTCGACGCCCTGATCGACAACGGGCGCCGCGGCCGTCCAGTTACCGGTCCCGGAAATCGTCCGCTAAAATCTCTTTCTCACATGCTTAAAGGGAAGCAGGGACGTTTCCGTCAGAACCTTCTCGGTAAACGTGTTGACTATTCTGGTCGTTCTGTTATCGTGGTCGGGCCAAGCCTGAAAATGTATCAATGCGGGCTTCCTAAAGAAATGGCTCTTGAGCTCTTCAAGCCGTTTGTAATGAAAGAACTCGTGAACCGGAGTCTGGCACACAACATTAAGAGCGCAAAGCGGAAAGTAGAACGCGTGCATCCGGAAGTATGGGATGTGCTTGAAGACGTTATCCGCGAACATCCGGTTCTTTTAAACCGTGCTCCAACGCTTCACCGCCTTGGTATTCAGGCGTTTGAACCGACGCTGGTCGAAGGGCGCGCCATCAAGCTTCACCCGCTCGTATGTACAGCGTATAACGCCGACTTTGACGGAGACCAGATGGCTGTACACGTGCCGCTTTCGGCAGAAGCGCAGGCAGAAGCCCGGGTGCTCATGCTTGCAGCGCAGAACATCCTGAACCCTAAGGATGGCAAGCCGGTTGTTACACCTTCCCAGGACATGGTGCTTGGAAACTATTACCTGACACTTGAGCGTGAAAATGCGATGGGTGAAGGTTCTACCTTTAATGATATAAAAGAAGTGCTCACTGCCTATCAAAACGGCTATGTGCATCTGCATACCCGGATTGCTCTGCCTGTCCGTGCGTTAAATAAAACGAATTTCAGTGAAGAAGAGATGAGCAAGCTCGTCTTAACGACACCAGGAAAGCTCATTTTCAATGAAATTCTGCCGACATCGTTCCCTTATGTGAACGAGCCGACAGCATTAAACCTTGAACAGGAGCTCCCGGAAAAATATGTAGTACCGAGCACGACAGATATAAAAGAAGAATTTAAAAACCGCGAACTCATACAGCCATTTAAAAAAGGCTTCCTGGGGGATATCATCGCAGCGGTATTTAAGAACTTCCAGATCATCGAAACGTCGAAAATGCTTGACCGTATGAAGGATCTTGGCTTCCATTACTCTACAAAAGCAGGTATTACTGTTGGTATTTCGGATATTGTTGTACTTCCGGATAAGCAGGACGTGCTGACGGATTCCGAGGAACAGGTTTCGCGGGTGATGAAACAGTTCCGACGCGGTTTGATTACCGAAGAAGAGCGCTACGATAAAATTATCAGTATTTGGGGCAGCGCCAAAGACGTCATTCAGGAAAAACTTATGGGTACGCTTGATATAAGAAACCCTATCTTTATGATGAGTGACTCCGGTGCCCGTGGTAACGCATCGAACTTTACCCAGCTTGCAGGTATGCGCGGACTGATGGCCAATCCATCCGGACGAATCATCGAGCTTCCGATTAAATCAAGTTTCCGTGAAGGACTTACTGTACTTGAATACTTTATTTCCACGCACGGTGCGCGTAAAGGTCTTGCCGACACAGCGCTTAAAACTGCTGACTCGGGTTATCTGACCCGTCGTCTTGTGGACGTGGCCCAGGACGTTATCATCCGTGAGGATGACTGTGGCACCGACCGCGGACTTGCGGTAGCAACGCTTCGTGAAGGTAACGAAATCATTGAAAAACTTCAGGACCGCCTCATCGGCCGTGTAGCCTTTGAAACAGTGCGTCATCCTGAAACGAACGAAGTACTGGCTCAAAAAGGCGAGCTTCTGAATGAGGATTCGGCCCGTATTATTGAAGAAGCCGGCGTCGAAAAAGTCGTTATCCGCTCTGTCTTTACGTGCGATACGCATCACGGCGTCTGCAAAAAATGCTACGGCCGTAACCTTGCTACAGGAGCCGACGTTGAAGTGGGCGAAGCAGTAGGAATCATTGCTGCCCAGTCTATCGGTGAACCGGGCACGCAGCTTACAATGCGTACGTTCCACACAGGCGGGGTAGCCGGGGATGACATTACCCAGGGCCTTCCTCGTATCCAGGAGCTTGTTGAAGCCCGTAATCCGAAAGGTCAGGCTGTCATTTCTGAACTCTCCGGCGAAATTGTCGATGTGAAAGATCTGACGGATAAAAAAGAAGTTACGGTGCAGGGCGCGCTTGAAAGCCGCTCCTATACAACTCCTTATGGTGCCCGTCTCCGCATAGGAGTAGGAGATCAGGTGGAAGTCGGCCAGGCTCTTACTGAAGGTTCGATCGATCCGAAAGAACTGTTGAAAGTAACCGGACTCGACCAGGTACAGCAGTATCTTCTGAAAGAAGTTCAGAAGGTATACAGCATGCAGGGCGTTGAAATTGGCGACAAGCACATTGAAGTAATGGTCCGTCAAATGTTCCGTAAAATCCGGATTACTGATTCCGGTAATACAGATGCTCTGCCTGGCAGTCTGGTGGAAGTGCATGCGTTTGAAAAAGCAAACCGTGAAGCACTTCAAAAACACCATCAGCCAGCCGTCGGTCAGCCGGTCATTCTTGGTATTACGAAAGCATCGCTTGAAACAGACTCCTTCCTTTCAGCCGCTTCGTTCCAGGAAACGACAAGAATTCTTACGGACGCAGCTATTCGCGGCAAACGCGACGAGCTTTTAGGTCTGAAAGAAAACGTTATTATCGGGAAACTGGTTCCGGCCGGTACAGGCATGCAGCGTTACCGCAGCCTCGAACAGGTTCTCCCGGAAGAAGCTGTTCAGGAAATGCAGGAATCGGGCGAAGAAGTATATTCGTCGGAATGAAATAGTGTTGACATCGCAAAAACGCGGTGATATGCTATCTAAGGTGCGTTAAGCTCCTGTGCTTTGGAGGATGAATGATGTCTTATGAAAAAGTAACACAGGCTGACGAAGTTTTAATTGGAACTAAACAAACGCTTAAAGCGATTGAACATGGCACAGCTTCCGAAATCATTGTGGCAGAAGATGCCGCTGTAGAAATTCAGCAGCGTATTCTTAAAGCTGCAAATGAAAGCAGTGTTTCCATCCAGTTTGTCGATTCGATGAAAAAACTTGGAAAAGCTTGCGGAATTGATGTAGGAGCGGCTACGATCGCTTTAAAAAAGCAATAACGAGTTTTTGCTGGTGGGATTTCGGATCTCATCGGCAAAAACTTTCATTTTGCTTATCAATGAACCACCTGGAACGGTGGTCTTGAAATAACTTAGTCGGAAAGGAGGAAAACAACTATGCCAACTATTAATCAGCTGGTTCGTAAAGGCCGTCAGATGAAGACTAAAAAGACTGACTCTCCGGCATTGAACCGAGGTTACAATAGCTTGCGTAAAGTCCCAACAGATCAAAATGCTCCGCAGAAACGTGGTGTATGTACTCGTGTAGGCACACTTACCCCGAAGAAACCAAACTCGGCTCTTCGTAAGTACGCACGTGTGCGCCTGACTAACCAAATCGAGGTTACAGCATACATTCCTGGTATTGGTCACAATCTCCAGGAGCACAGCGTAGTATTGATCCGTGGAGGCCGTGTTAAGGACCTTCCTGGTGTGCGTTATCACGTTGTTCGTGGTGCTCTTGATACTGCCGGTGTACAAAACCGTATGCAAAGCCGTTCCAAATACGGAACCAAGCGCGGGAAGAAAAAGAAATAATAACAGCTCGTTCATAATATAAAGAAAGGAGGAGGATTTATGTCTCGTAAAGGACCAGCACCACGCCGTGATGTTCTGCCTGATCCTATTTATAACTCCAAGCTTGTTACACGCATGATCAACCGTGTAATGAATGATGGTAAAAAAGGAAAAGCGCAAAATATCCTATACAGAGCATTTAACCTCGTGCAGGAGCGTTCCGGTCAGGAGCCGATGGAAGTTTTTGATCAGGCTATGAAAAACGTTATGCCTGTATTGGAAGTAAAAGCCCGCCGTGTAGGGGGAGCTAACTATCAGGTTCCAATTGAAGTTAAACCAGACCGTCGTACGACTCTGGCACTTCGTTGGATCGTGAGCTACGCTCGTCTTCGTGGAGAAAAAACCATGGAAGAGCGTCTTGCAAATGAAATTCTTGATGCTTCCAACAACACAGGATCTGCTGTTAAGCGTCGTGAAGATACTCATCGTATGGCTGAAGCAAACAAAGCGTTTGCTCACTACCGCTGGTAAGCAGTACCGCGGAAAATACTACTTTGATGAATGGAAGGAGAAAGAAAGTCCATGGCACGTGAATTCTCCTTGGAAAAAACCCGTAATATTGGAATCATGGCTCACATTGATGCTGGTAAAACGACAGCAACAGAGCGTATCCTTTATTACACGGGTCGTATCCATAAAATTGGTGAAACCCATGAAGGTGCTTCTCAAATGGACTGGATGTCGCAGGAACAAGAGCGTGGTATTACTATCACCTCCGCTGCGACGACAGCCCAATGGAAAAACCACCGTATCAATATCATCGACACTCCTGGCCACGTAGACTTTACCGTAGAGGTAGAGCGTTCCCTGCGTGTGCTTGACGGAGCTGTTGCTGTATTGGATGCGCAGTCCGGCGTGGAGCCGCAGACAGAAACTGTATGGCGCCAGGCAACTACCTACCATGTTCCACGTATTGTTTTCGTTAACAAAATGGACAAGGTAGGCGCGGATTTTGTTTATTCCTTAAGCACACTGACAGAGCGTCTCGGCGCGAATGCTCAGGCAATTCAGCTTCCGATCGGTGCTGAGGATGATTTTGAAGGAATTATTGATCTTATCGAAATGCAGGCTTACTACTACCTTGATGATCTCGGAACCCGTGCGGAAGCGCGTGAAATTCCGGAAGAGTATCAGGCACAGGCTCAGGAGTACCGCCAGAAGCTGGTGGAAGCTGTATCAGAACTCGATGAAGATCTTATGATGAAATACCTTGAAGAAGAAGAAATCACAAATGAAGAACTCAAACTGGCAATCCGTAAAGGAACGCTGAACGTTGAGTTTTATCCAGTACTTTGTGGTTCTGCCTTTAAAAACAAAGGCGTTCAGCTTATGATCGACGCTGTTCTCGACTATCTTCCATCTCCATTGGATGTTCCTGCTATTAAAGGTAAATATCCGGATTCGGAAGAAGAGGAAGAGCGCCCGGCAGACGACAACGGGAAGTTCTCTGCACTGGCCTTCAAAGTGGCCACAGACCCTTATGTCGGTAAGCTGACTTTCTTCCGCGTATATTCTGGTACACTCAGTTCCGGGTCGTACGTCAAAAACTCCACGAAAGATAAACGTGAGCGCGTCGGCCGTATTCTTCAAATGCACGCAAACTCCCGTGAAGAAATTTCAACGGTATATGCCGGTGATATTGCAGCGGGCGTCGGTTTGAAAGATACGAGCACCGGTGACACACTTGTGGCAGAAAAAGACAACATCGTGCTTGAATCGATGGACTTCCCTGAACCGGTTATTTCCCTTTCTGTAGAGCCGAAGTCGAAAGCGGACCATGACAAAATGAGTATCGCTCTCGGAAAGCTTGCAGAAGAGGATCCGACCTTCCAGACAGAAACAGACGAAGAAACCGGACAAACGATCATCAAAGGTATGGGTGAGCTTCACCTTGACATTATCGTTGACCGTTTGAAACGGGAATTCAAAGTAGAAGCGACTGTAGGTGCCCCTCAGGTATCCTATCGTGAAACAATCCGCCAGGAAGCTAACTGCGAAGGTAAATTCGTACGTCAGTCCGGTGGACGCGGTCAGTACGGACACGTTTGGGTGAAATTTGAGCCAAACGAAGAAGGCGCCGGCTTTGAATTTGTAAACAAAATCGTCGGCGGTGTGGTACCTCGTGAGTATGTACCTTCCGTGCAGTCCGGTATTGAAGAGTCCCTTCAAAGCGGTATGCTCGCCGGTTATCCGGTTATCGACGTAAAAGCTACTCTTTTTGACGGTTCCTATCACGATGTCGACTCTAACGAGATGGCATTTAAAGTTGCGGCTTCCATGGCTCTGCGTGAAGCAAAGCAAAAATGTAAGCCGGTACTGCTTGAACCGTTAATGAAAGTAGATATCGTGGTTCCAGAAGAATACATGGGCGACGTTATGGGTGATGTAACATCCCGCCGTGGCCGTGTAGACGGTATGGAAGCACGAGGCAACTCTCAGGTTATCCGGTCATTTGTACCGCTTGCTGAGATGTTTGGGTACGCCACGACTCTTCGTTCCAACACGCAGGGCCGCGGAACGTATTCCATGTTCTTCGATCATTACGAAGAAGTGCCAAAAAGTGTTTCTGAAGATGTTATCAAGCAGGCAACAGGACAGTAAAAATCCGGCAGCTTGATGATTGTATGCATGACGGATTTATTGTAAGCTAAGGTAGGGCGTTTACTGATAGCAGCGCCCGCCTGGCTGCTATACAACATTAATTACCTGAAATAAAGGGAGGACAATTATAATGGCAAAAGAAAAATTCGACCGTTCGAAAACGCATGCGAACATTGGTACTATCGGTCACGTTGACCATGGTAAAACAACTTTGACTGCTGCGATCACAACGGTACTTCACAAAAAATATTCCCGCGGAACGGCTATGGCTTATGACGCAATCGACGGTGCACCTGAAGAGCGTGAGCGTGGAATCACGATCTCCACTGCACACGTTGAGTATGAAACTGATTCCCGTCACTATGCACACGTTGACTGCCCAGGTCACGCTGACTATGTTAAAAACATGATCACTGGTGCAGCTCAAATGGACGGAGCGATTCTCGTTGTGTCCGCAGCTGACGGCCCAATGCCTCAGACTCGTGAGCACATCCTGCTTTCCCGTCAGGTTGGTGTACCATCCATCGTTGTTTTCTTGAACAAAGTTGACATGGTAGACGACGAAGAGCTTCTCGAACTCGTAGAAATGGAAGTTCGTGACCTCTTATCCGAATACGACTTCCCTGGTGACGATGTACCAATCATCAGCGGTTCTGCTCTGAAAGCCCTCGAAGGCGACGAAGAGTATGAAAACAAAATTCTTGAACTGATGGAAGCTGTAGACAACTACATTCCAACTCCAGACCGTGACAAAGACAAGCCATTCATGATGCCTGTAGAGGACGTATTCTCTATCACAGGCCGTGGTACAGTTGCAACTGGCCGTGTTGAACGTGGCGTTCTTAACGTTGGGGACGAAATTGAAATCATCGGTATCGATGAAGACTCCCGCAAATCCACGGTTACTGGTGTAGAAATGTTCCGTAAGCTTCTTGACTATGCAGAAGCTGGCGACAACATTGGTGCGCTTCTCCGTGGTGTGTCCCGTGATGACATCAAACGTGGCCAAGTTCTTGCAAAGCCAGGTTCGATTACTCCACACACTAACTTCAAAGCAGAAGTTTATGTACTTTCCAAAGACGAAGGTGGACGTCATACTCCATTCTTCTCTAACTACCGCCCACAGTTCTACTTCCGTACTACGGACGTAACTGGTATCATCCAACTGCCTGAAGGCGTTGAGATGGTAATGCCTGGCGATAACGTAGAAATGACAGTTGAGCTCATCAACCCAATCGCTATCGAAGAAGGAACTAAGTTCTCTATTCGTGAAGGCGGCCGTACAGTTGGCGCCGGCGTTGTTTCTACTATCCAAAAATAATCACCCGATTATTCTCCTCTAATGCTGAAAAGCATTAGAGGTTTTTTTATTTCTTCCATATTAATTAAAGCTCTTAAAGATAAAAGGGAAAAAGGGGGGGGGGCGCACCGAGATTTTTTTGAAAAACCCCTTGCGTAAAAGGCGAACGATCACTATAATAGATGAAGTGTGACCATGGGAGACATAGAAATACTTCTATATCCACCCACGGTCAGGCGATGATGCGGAAGGTTGCTGACACACCCGGGTCCATTGCCATGGCCAGGTGTGAGGAAATTTTCGCGGAGTATGTCTGTAAAATCGGACGAGAAGGAGGGCTTTTAATGGCAGCTAATGAAAAAATTCGTATTCGTTTAAAAGCGTATGATCACAGAGTGTTGGATCAATCCGCTGAAAAGATTGTAGACACGGCAAAACGTTCTGGTGCAGGTGTTTCTGGACCGATTCCATTGCCAACAGAGAAATCTGTTTATACAATTCTTCGTGCTACGCACAAATTTAAAGATGCTCGTGAGCAATTTGAAATGCGTACACATAAACGTTTAATCGACATTTTAACGCCAACGCCACAAACGGTAGATTCGCTTATGCGTTTAGATCTACCATCGGGTGTAGACATCGAAATCAAATTATAATAACAAATATATGAAAATCAAAATTTATTAGGAGGTGTGACTCATGGCCAAAGGAATCTTGGGTAAAAAACTCGGCATGACGCAACTGTTTAAAGAAAACGGCGAACTGCTTCCAGTTACGGTCATTGAAGCAGAGCCAAACGTTGTGCTTCAAAAGAAAACTACTGAGTCCGATGGATACGAAGCTATTCAGCTAGGTTTTCACGACAAAAAAGAAGCACGCGCAATCAAACCGGAAAAAGGACATGCTGAGAAAGCAAACACGACCCCCAAGCGCTTCGTTAGAGAAATCCGCGGGACAAACCCAGAGGATTACGAGGTTGGTCAAGAGGTCAGTGTAGCAACATTTGCAGAAGGAGATATCGTAGACGTCACTGGGAAATCCAAAGGGAAAGGGTTCCAGGGTGCTATCAAGCGCCATAACCAATCCCGCGGACCAATGACGCACGGCTCCCGTTTCCACCGTGCCCCTGGTGCGATGGGCGTTATCGACCCTAACCACGTATTGAAAGGCAAAAAGCTCCCTGGACGTATGGGTAACAACACGGTTACAGTACAAAACCTGGAGATTGTTAAAGTAGATACCGAGCGCAACGTGCTTTTAGTTAAAGGCAATGTTCCTGGTGCGAAACGCAGCTACGTAACAGTACAGAACGCTGTGAAAGCAAACACTGAAAAAGCATAATAGAAAGGAGGGCGCAAGATGCCAACAGTAGATTTACTAAACCAAACCGGTTCCCGCGTAGGAGATATCGAATTAGCAGACACTGTCTTCGGTATTGAACCAAATGAGCACGTCCTGTATGACGCAGTAATCATGCAGCAAGCATCGTTACGACAAGGAACGCACAAAGTGAAAAACCGTTCCGAACGCCGCGGTGGCGGACGCAAGCCATGGCGCCAAAAAGGCACAGGCCGTGCCCGTCAAGGTTCCATCCGTTCCCCGCAATGGGTGAAAGGTGGTATCGTGTTCGGTCCGACGCCAAGGTCTTACGGCTATAAGCTTCCGAAAAAAGTTCGCCGTCTGGCTATCAAATCAGCACTCGCAAGCAAAGCACAGGAAAATGATCTTGTCGTGCTTGATGAGCTGAAGTTTGATGCTCCGAAAACGAAAGAGATGGTTAAAGTACTTTCTTCTCTTTCCATTGATACGAAGGTATTGATTGTTACCGGCAACGACGATGAAACAGTCGGTCTGTCTGCACGCAATCTTCCTAACGTAACATTCCTCACGGCAAGCAGTGTAAACGTCCTGGACGTTGTGAAACATGACAAATTGGTTATGACACAGGACGCCGTGAAGAAAGTAGAGGAGGTGTTCGCATAATGGAAGCACGTGACCTAATTAAAAAACCCGTTATTACAGAACGCTCCGCTGACTTGATGGACGAAAAGAAATACACGTTTGAAGTAGACGTGAAAGCTAATAAATTCCAAATCAAAAACGCGGTTGAAGAAATCTTTGATGTTCAGGTAGAGAAAGTAAATACAATGAACAAAAAAGGTAAATTCCGTCGTTTTGGCCGTCATGAAGGGTACAAACCCAACCGTAAAAAAGCGATCGTGACGCTTACAGCAGATAGCGAAGATATTGAATTCTTCGAAGGTGCTTAATTAACAAATAGATACGAAGGAGGGTAATGAGCATGGCTATCCAAAAGTATAAACCGACCACAAACGGCCGCCGTCACATGTCGGTAAACAAGCACAGCGAAGTCACTTCAGAAACACCAGAACGTTCGCTGCTTGAACCGCTTCATAAAAAAGGCGGTCGTAATAACCAGGGTCGTATGACCAGTCGTCACCAGGGCGGCGGGCATAAACGTCAATACCGTGTTATTGACTTTAAACGTAATAAAAACGACGTACCAGGTAAAGTTGCTGAGATCGAGTATGACCCAAACCGTTCAGCAAATATCGCGCTTATCAACTACGTTGATGGCGAAAAACGGTACATCCTTGCTCCAAAAGGGTTGAAAATCGGTCAGGAAATCATGGCTGGTTCGAGTGCAGATATCAAACTTGGTAACGCATTGGACCTTCGTGATATTCCGGTAGGTACTGTTATTCATAACATCGAATTGAAGCCAGGCCGCGGCGGACAGCTCGTTCGTTCCGCTGGAGCAGAAGCCCAGGTTCTTGGTAAAGAAGGCAAGTACGTACTCGTGCGTCTTCGTTCCGGTGAAACCCGTCTAATCCTCGCTTCCTGCCGTGCAACTGTCGGTCAGGTTGGAAACGTAGAGCATGAGCTGGTGAACATCGGTAAAGCCGGACGTTCCCGTTGGTTAAACAAACGTCCACACGTTCGTGGTTCCGCAATGAACCCTAGCGATCACCCACACGGTGGTGGTGAAGGCCGTGCGCCAATCGGACGCGTTGCACCTGTATCCCCTTGGGGTCAGCCTGCAGTTGGCTATAAAACAAGAAAACGCAATAAAGATTCCAATAAATATATCGTGCGTGGCCGTCGCCGTAAGAAAAAATAATAAAAAGATGAAGCTGCGGTTCTCCGGAATCGCAGGTTAATCGCGAAAGGAGGTTCTCTCATGGGTCGTAGTTTAAAAAAAGGACCTTTCGTCGACTTGCACTTGATGAATAAAATCGAGAGACTAAACGATTCGAACAATAAAGAAGTTATTCGTACCTGGTCACGCCGTTCCACAGTATTCCCGGAATTTGTCGGCCATACGATTGCAGTGTACGACGGACGCAAGCACGTACCTGTTTATGTATCTGAAGATATGGTAGGCCATAAGCTTGGTGAATTCGCACCAACTAGAACGTTTAAAGGCCATAAAAATGACGATAGAAAAACGAAAAGATAAGACCTGAGGGGAGGTAAAGAAACATGGAAGCAAAAGCAGTAGCAAAGCAGATCCGTATCGCCCCCCGCAAGGCTCGTCTTGTGATAGACCTAGTCCGGGGAAGATCCGTCGGAGAAGCTATTGCCATCCTTAAGAACACGCCAAAATCGGCGTCTCCGATTGTTGAGAAAGTTATTAACTCTGCTATCGCCAACGCAGAGCACAACTATGAGATGGAACCAGAAAATCTTTACATCAGCCAAGCATTCGTAGACGAGGGAGTAACACTCAAACGTTTCCGCCCACGTGCAATGGGGCGCGCAAGCCGCATTAACAAACGTACGAGTCACATTACTGTAATCGTCGAAGAAAAAAAGGAGGGATAACGCGTGGGACAAAAAGTTAATCCTATCGGACTTCGTGTTGGAGTCATCCGTGATTGGGAATCGAAATGGTATTCGGAAAAAGAATACGCGACTTTGCTTCATGAGGACTACAGAGTGCGCCGTCACATCGAAACGAAGCTCGTTGACGCTTCTATTTCTACTGTGGAAATCGAACGTGCGGCAAACCGTGTGAATATTACGATCCATACTGCGAAACCAGGAATGGTTATCGGCCGCGGTGGCTCGGAAGTGGAAGCACTCCGTAAAGACTTGAACAACCTGACTAACAAGCGGGTTCACATTAACATTGCAGAAATAAAGCAGGCAGACATGGATGCCCGTCTCGTAGCGGCAAACATTGCCCGCCAGCTTGAAAATCGTATTTCTTTCCGTCGTGCAATGAAACAGTCTATTCAGCGTACGATGCGCGCAGGAGCAAAAGGGATCCGGACAGAAGTAAACGGACGCTTAGGCGGCGCAGACATCGCCCGCTCTGAAAGATACAGTGAAGGAACAGTACCTCTCCATACGTTGCGTGCAGATATTGATTACGGCACTGCAGAAGCAGATACAACGTACGGTAAACTGGGTGTAAAAATCTGGATTTATCGAGGAGAAGTCCTTCCAACGAAAGGAACGAACAAAGAGGAAGGAGGCAACTAATATGTTATTGCCAAAACGCGTAAAGTATCGTCGCGAACACCGTGGCAAAATGAGAGGCCGTGCAAAAGGCGGCAAAGAAATCACTTTTGGCGAGTACGGACTGCAGGCAGTGGAAGCTTCCTGGATCACGAACCGCCAGATCGAATCTGCACGTATCGCTATGACTCGTTATATGAAACGTGGCGGTAAAGTCTGGATCAAAATCTTCCCGGACAAGCCATACACAGCGAAGCCCCTCGAAGTCCGCATGGGTTCCGGTAAAGGTTCTCCTGAAGGCTGGGTAGCTGTTGTAAAACCAGGAAAGATCATGTTTGAAATTGCCGGGGTTAACGAAGAAATTGCCCGTGAGGCTTTGAGACTTGCAGCTCACAAGTTACCGATTAAAACGAAATTTGTGAAACGCGAAGAAGTGGGTGGTGAGGCAAATGAGAGCTAATGAATTGAGAGATCTAACCACAGTAGAAATCGAAGACCAAACAAAAAGCCTGAAAGAAGAACTTTTTAACCTTCGTTTTCAATTAGCGACTGGTCAGTTGGAAAATCCCGCCCGCATCCGTACTGTAAGAAAAGATATTGCACGTGCCAAAACCGTGTTGCGTGAACGTGAACTCGGGATGAACAAAGGCTAAAAGGAAAAGGAGGTTAAACCAATATGGCTGAAGAACGTAACAACCGTAAGGTTTATAACGGCCGCGTGACATCCGATAAAATGGATAAAACGATTGCTGTTGTTGTTGAAACTTATAAAAAAGACCCGTTGTACGGCAAACGTGTCAGAGACTCCAAAAAGTTTAAAGCCCACGATGAAGAAAACACTGCAAAAGTTGGCGACATCGTCCAGATCATGGAAACCCGCCCGCTTTCGAAAGACAAGCGTTTTCGTCTCGTGAAAGTAATAGAAGAATCAGTTATTCTTTAAATCGTTTTTAAAGAAAGGAGGTACCGTGACTTATGATCCAACAAGAATCACGCTTAAGAGTAGCGGATAACTCTGGTGCCCGCGAAGTACAGTGCATAAAAGTTTTAGGCGGTTCCGGCCGTAAAACTGCTAATATCGGTGATATGATTACATGCTCTGTCAAACAAGCAACACCAGGGGGCGTTGTCAAAAAAGGCGAAATAGTTCAGGCAGTTATTGTACGTTCCCGCAGCGGCGTTCGCCGTCCAGACGGTTCTTACATTCGCTTTGACGAAAACGCAGCTGTAATCGTACGTACGGACAAAGGACCACGTGGAACACGTATCTTTGGCCCAGTAGCAAGAGAGCTTCGTGATGAGCAGTATATGAAAATTATCTCCCTTGCACCGGAAGTTCTGTAATACAAATATCATGCGAAGTCGTGATGTCCCGTTAAGGAGGTGCGAAAATGGCCCAAAATAAGCTTCATGTTAAACAGGGTGAAAAAGTAAAAGTAATCAGCGGCAAGGATAAAGGCAAAGAAGGCGTTATCCTTAAAGCAATGCCTGCACAGGAACGTGTAATCGTCGAAGGTGTTAACATCGTGAAAAAACATGCGAAGCCTTCCCAGGAAAACCCACAAGGCGGTATCTTAAACCAAGAAGCTGCCATTCACGTATCAAACGTTATGCCGCTTGATCCGAAATCCGGCGAACCAACACGTGTTGGTCACAAGGTAGAGAACGGCAAAAAAGTACGTGTCGCCAAAAAATCAGGTGAAGCCCTGAACTAAGTAAGACAAAGGACGAGAGGAGGTCACACGAATGAACGCTTTAAAAGAAAAGTATCAAACATCAATCGTACCGAGTCTGCACGAGAAATTCGACTACTCTTCCGTAATGGGAGTACCGAAGGTTGATAAAATTGTTATTAACATGGGTGTTGGGGAAGCAGTACAAAACCCTCGCTCATTGGATAAAGCAGTAGAAGAGCTGGAAGCAATCAGCGGGCAGAAGCCTTTGATTACAAAAGCAAAACGTTCTATTGCAGGATTTAAACTTCGTGAAGGTATGCCAATCGGTGCAAAGGTAACTTTGCGCGGAGCACGTATGTATGACTTCCTGGAGAAATTAATCCACGTCACGCTTCCACGTGTCCGTGACTTCCGCGGTGTGTCAAACAAAGCATTTGACGGCCGTGGCAACTACACGCTTGGTGTACGCGAACAATTGATCTTCCCGGAAATTTCCTACGATCAGGTAGAAAAAGTACGCGGAATGGATATCGTTATCGTTACTACTGCTTCTACTGATGAAGAATCTTACGAGCTGCTCGATCAAATGGGCATGCCATTTCAAAAATAAATTATTCACGTAAACGCCGGCAGGCGCCGGCGCACGACCCCGTAACTGGGAGGGAGGTATTCAAATGGTCATGACAGATCCGATTGCTGATATGCTTACTCGTATCCGCAACGCAAACATGGTGAACCACGAGAAAGTAGAATTTCCTGCATCGAACCTTAAAAAAGAAATCGCTGAAATCCTCAAGCTGGAAGGTTTCATTCGCGACGTTGAATATGTCGATGATAAAAAACAGGGAATGATCCGCTTATTCTTAAAAACAGGTACGGAAAACAAGAAAGTTATTTCCGGTATCAAACGTATCAGTAAACCAGGTCTCCGTGTTTATGCAGGATCCAACGAGGTTCCTAAAGTGCTGGGCGGACTTGGTATCGCAGTGATTTCTACATCTAAAGGTGTTATGTCTGATAAAGAAGCAAGAAAACAAAACGTTGGCGGCGAAGTACTCGCATACGTTTGGTAATAAAATCGTTATAAAGAACGGAGGTGTGCAATATGTCTCGTATTGGCCTGAAACCAATCGAAATTCCAGAAGGCGTAACAATCGCTAAAGAAGGAAATACAGTAACAGTTAAAGGACCAAAAGGTGAATTGAGCCGTGATCTTCACCCGGTTATTACTGTGAATATTGGAGAGTCGGAAGTGACTTTTGAACGCCCTTCTGACAATAAAACGTACCGTTCGCTTCATGGTACGACCCGAAGCCTTGTAAACAACATGGTAGAAGGTGTAACAAAAGGGTACGAAAAGAACCTCGAGCTCGTCGGCGTAGGTTACCGTGCGCAAAAGACTGGCGAGAAGTTAGTGTTAAACGTTGGTTACTCCCACCCGGTAGAATTTGTTTCCGAGGAAGGAATCGATATTGAAGTACCTTCTAACACGAAAGTGACCGTCCGCGGTATTGATAAAGAACGCGTCGGGGCAGTAGCTTCCAACATTCGCTCTGTGCGTCTTCCTGAACCTTACAAAGGCAAAGGAATCCGCTACGAAGGTGAAGAAGTTCGCCGTAAAGAAGGTAAAACGGGTAAATAATCGGTTAATTAACATCGCAACAAGCACGAAAGGAGGAACTGTACGATGGCTCAAGCAACAAGTTATGAAAAACGTAAGAAACGCCATATGAGTATCCGCCGCAAAATCAGCGGCACACCAGAACGTCCTCGTCTGAACGTTTTCCGTTCTGCAAAGCATATCTATGCGCAGCTGATTGACGACGAAGCAGGAGTGACTCTGGCAGCAGCATCGACAATGGAGAAAAATTCCGGAATCGAAAATGGCGGCAATAAAGAGGCAGCCCGCAAAATCGGAGAAACTCTCGCCAAGCGTGCTACAGAAAAAGGCTATGACACAGTCGTTTTTGACCGGGGTGGATTTGTTTATCACGGCCGTGTTCAAGAACTCGCTGAAGCAGCCCGCGAGAACGGACTAAAATTCTAAAAAGTAAGGGAGGGACAAGAATGCAAAGTATTGATCCGAATAAACTGGAGCTTGAAGAACGTGTTGTAACCATCAACCGTGTCGCAAAAGTTGTAAAAGGTGGACGTAACTTCCGCTTTGCAGCACTCGTAGTAGTTGGAGACCGTAACGGCCACGTCGGCTTTGGCCAGGGTAAAGCTATTGAAGTACCAGAAGCAATCCGTAAGGCGGTAGAAAACGCTAAAAAGGACCTTGTACAGATTCCGATCGTAGGAACAACTATTCCACACGAAATCACTGGTCACTTCGGCGCAGGCAACGTTCTATTGAAGCCTGCATCTGAAGGTACTGGGGTAATCGCTGGAGGACCGGTACGTGCCATCTTAGAGCTTGGCGGCGTACAGGACATTCTGTCGAAATCTCTCGGTTCCAACAATCCTATTAACATGGTTCGCGCTACTATCAACGGATTAACTTCTTTGAAAACAGCTGAAGAAGTAGCTAAATTGCGTGGTAAGAGCGTCGAAGAATTGTTAGGATAAGGGGGGAAAGCAAATGGCCAAACAATTGGAAATCACCCTTACCCGCAGTATGATCGGGCGCCCGGAAGAACAACGTGTTACAGTCCGTACACTTGGTTTGCATAAAATCAACCGTACGGTAGTAAAAGAAGACAATCCTGCAATCCGCGGTATGGTGAACAAAGTAGCTCACCTGCTGACGGTAAAAGAACTGAACTAATAAATTTCATTCCTAAATGACAGGGAGGTGGCAACATGAAACTCCACGAACTTCAGCCTGCAAAAGGCAAAAACAAACAGCGTAACCGTGTAGGCCGCGGGCCGGCTTCCGGCAACGGCAAAACTTCCGGCCGCGGACAAAAAGGGCAGAACGCCCGTTCCGGCGGTGGTGTACGTCCAGGTTTTGAAGGTGGGCAGAACCCTATCTTCAAGCGTTTGCCAAAACGCGGCTTTACGAATATTAATCGTAAAGAGTACGCTATTGTTAATGTGGAAACGCTCAACAGCTTCGACAACGGTACAACAGTAACTCCAGAAGCGTTGCTTGAAAAAGGCGTAATCAGCAAGTACAAAGATGGCGTGAAAATTTTAGGCGACGGCAAGTTGGAGAAAGAGCTTCAGGTGCACGCGAACAAGTTCTCTGCTTCAGCAGTGCAAGCAATTGAGGCAGCAGGCGGAAAAACCGAGGTGGTCTAATGTTCCGCACGATTATCAACATGTTTCGTGTGAGTGACATTCGAAACAAGGTGTTGTTCACCTTAGCCATGTTGATTATATTTCGGATCGGAAGTTTTATTCCGGTGCCTGGAACAAACCGCCAGGTGCTAAATTTCTCTGATGAAGCAAGTGCATTTGGCTTTTTAAACACGTTTGGAGGCGGGGCGCTGTCGCAGTATTCCATATTTGCGATGGGCGTCATGCCATACATTACCGCTTCAATTGTGGTACAATTGCTTCGTATGGATGTTGTGCCTAAATTTTCAGAATGGGCAAAGCAGGGGGAAACAGGAAGACGGAAACTGAATCAGTTCACCCGTTATTTTACTATTGTTCTTGCGTTTGTTCAGGGACTTGGAATGTCAGTTGGGTTTAACAACTATTTTCCAGGGCTTATTCCGGACCCAAATGCTGCAAAGTATATATTTATTGCGTTGATAATGACAGCCGGCACGGCTTTTTTAATGTGGCTTGGTGAGCAAATCACTGCAAAAGGTGTGGGGAACGGTATCTCTATCCTGATCTTTGCCGGTATTGCGGCGGGTATTCCTAATGGAATCAACCAAATTTATGCGACGCAGATCGAGGATGCTGGCGGAGAGTTATATATAGGCATTATCACTATAGCGCTTCTGGCAGTAGCAGTTCTTGCTATTATTGTAGGCGTCATTTTTGTACAGCAGGCGCTGCGCAAAATTCCTATTCAATACGCAAAACGAACTGTTGGACGGAGCCCGGTTGGCGGCCAGTCGACACATCTTCCTTTAAAAGTAAACGCTGCAGGGGTTATCCCGGTAATTTTTGCTTTGGCGTTATTTATTTTTCCGCCAACAGCAGCGAGCTTTATTGGGGAAGAGAATGCGATTGCCAACTGGATTGTAAATAACTTTGATTATACGCAGCCTATAGGAATGGTCGTATATGCAGCTTTAATCATTGCGTTTACGTACTTTTATGCCTTTGTGCAGGTGAATCCCGAACAAATGACGGAGAACCTGAAAAAGCAGGGTGGCTACATTCCCGGCATACGCCCAGGGTTTGCCACTGAAAAGTACATCCGGCGGACGCTCTACAGGCTTACATTCGTCGGAGCCCTGTTTTTAACCGTGGTTGCCATCATTCCAGTCTTTTTCATCACACAGATGGGTCTCCCACAGTCGATTCAAATTGGCGGTACAGGCCTTCTAATCGTTGTAGGGGTTGCTTTGGAAACGATGAAGCAAGTAGAAAGCCAGTTAGTTAAACGGAACTATCGCGGTTTCATTAAATAGAATTGGCCTCGAAGACGAAGCTCGCCTATGCCGCTTCCCTTCGGGTAAAATAGTCGTTGGAGGAGATAGCGTGAATCTGATATTGATGGGGCTGCCGGGTGCTGGAAAAGGCACGCAGGCTGCAACAATTAGTGAAGAATACAATATTCCCCACATTTCTACTGGGGATATGTTCCGCACAGCCATTAAAGAAGAGACCGAGCTTGGCAGACAGGCAAAGTCTTACATGGATGCTGGTGATTTAGTTCCAGACGAAGTCACAAACGGTATTGTTGAAGAACGTTTGCAGAAAGAAGACTGCCGAAACGGATTTTTGCTCGATGGTTTTCCTAGAACTCCGGCGCAGGCTGGTGCACTGGAAAAAATGCTGGCGGATATGGGCAGGCAGCTCGATTACGTACTGAACATCGATGTTCCAAAAGAAAAACTTGAAGAACGTCTTACCGGCCGTCGCGTTTCCCCTTCTTCAGGCAGGACTTATCACGTGATTTACAATCCGCCGAAGCAGGAAGGGATTGACGATGTAGACGGAAGTGAACTCGTTCAGCGCGATGATGATAAACCGGAAACGGTTAAGCGCCGTTTGGAAGTAAACATTGAACAGCAGCAGCCGCTGATTGATTTCTATGAAGAAAAAGGATATCTCCGTAACATCGATGGAGATCAGGATATAGATAAAGTATTTCATGACATTGAAGCACTCTTGAAAGACCTTCGTGCATGATTGTTTGTAAAACGGGTCGGGAACTCGTTATAATACGGGAAGTGCGATGTGGCAGAAGCGTTTCATAAGTAACGCGGAGCCCATCGGATACGACCCGGGAACATGATGCAATACCATCATTTTAGGGGTACACTGAATTTGCCTAGAGCAAACACGTATACACCCTCTCCGATGGTTGGACAACCTGGTCCGTTTATTACGGTTTCAGGTTGCTAAATCCTAACGAAGCCTAAGGAAAAGAGGATGCATGCATGAAAGATTCGGAGTCAAGGCGACCCGATCTGGGACAAATCGTTCGAGTGACCCGGGGGCGCGAAGCTGGTCAGTACGCGGTAGTAATCGATGTGCTGGATGATAAGTTTCTGATGCTGGCGGACGGGGAAAGACGAAAGTTCGATCGGGGAAAGAAGAAAAACACGTCCCACGTAGAATTGCTTTCGTATATTTCGCCGGAGGTACAGTCGAGTTTAATAGAAACCGGCCGAGTGACTAACGCGAAAATCCGGCACGCTCTTTACACCTTTTTTGAACAAGAAGCCTTATTTGAAAAGGAGAATTAATTCATGGCTAAAGATGATGTTATTGAAATGGAAGGTACGGTGGTTGAGCCTCTTCCAAACGCTATGTTTCGTGTCGAGCTTGAAAATGGACACAAAATTTTAGCGCATGTTTCCGGTAAGATTCGTATGCACTTTATCCGGATTCTTCCTGGTGATAAAGTAACTGTAGAAATTTCACCGTACGATCTTTCCCGCGGACGTATTACGTACCGCTACAAATAGACCCGCAAGTTCATTCTTGAGCACTCTTACCAATGCATGGCATGCATGCAGTGAAGGAGGTAAATGGAAAATGAAAGTAAGAGCTTCCGTTAAAAAGATTTGTGACAATTGTAAAGTTATTCGCCGTAAAGGTTCGGTAATGGTAATTTGCTCGAACCCGAAGCATAAACAAAGACAAGGATAATAAAAAGGAGGTGCCCGCATGGCACGTGTTGCAGGAGTAGATATTCCGCGTGATAAGCGTATTGCTATTTCACTCACTTACGTATACGGCATCGGCAAATCGCTTGCAGTTCAGGTTCTGAACGAAGCTGACGTTGACCAAAACACCCGTGTGCGTGATTTAACTGAAGACGAACTCGCCCGTATCCGTACGGCTATTGATAACAACCATACGGTAGAAGGGGATCTTCGCCGTGAAACGTCCCTCGACATCAAACGCTTGATGGAGATCGGAAGCTATCGTGGAATCCGTCATCGTCGTGGACTGCCGCTTCGCGGACAAAACACGAAGAACAATTCCCGTACCCGTAAAGGTCCGCGTCGTACAGTAGCAAACAAACGTAAATAATTTATTCATAAAGGAGGTTACCTATTATGGCAAAAGCAAAGTCGAACGCACCACGTAAACGCCGTCAGCGCAAGAATATAGAGTCGGGTGTGGCTCATATCCGCTCGACGTTTAACAACACGATTGTAAACATTACGGACGTCCAGGGAAACACACTTGCATGGGCAAGCGCTGGAGTGCTTGGTTTCAAAGGTTCCCGTAAATCCACTCCATTCGCAGCTCAAATGACTGCAGAAACAGCAACAAAAGCTGCAATGGAACACGGATTGAAAAGCGTAGAAGTTACAGTGAAAGGTCCAGGAGCTGGACGTGAAGCTGCAATTCGTTCCCTTCAGGCAACCGGTGTAGAAGTTACGGTCATTCGTGATGTTACGCCAGTACCTCATAACGGGTGCCGCCCGCCAAAACGTCCACGTGCATAACTGAAAGCGAACATGACTATTGCAAAGGATTCAGGCTGGAAGGAGTGCTTTTGCATTTCGCTTTCCTGTTTTCCTTACTTTCCGGCACCGGCTGCCGGATGTACGACGTTTGAAGGAGGGTACGCAAACAAATGATCGAAATTGAAAAGCCTAACATTGAAGCGGTCGAAGTGAGCGAAGATGCCAAGTTTGGCAAATTTGTTGTTGAACCATTGGAACGTGGTTATGGTACTACCCTGGGGAATTCCCTGCGTCGTATTCTTTTATCCTCGTTACCGGGAGCAGCGGTTTCTACGGTTCAAATCGATGGGGTTCTTCACGAGTTTTCTACGATTGAAGGCGTACTTGAAGACGTAACAACCATTATTTTGAATTTGAAAAAGCTTGCTTTAAAGGTGTACTCTGATGATGAAAAAGTGCTTGAAGTGGATGTGCAGGGAGAAGGTACGATATCTGCACGGGACATCACGCACGACAGCGACGTGGAAATTCTAAATCCGGATCTTCACATCGCTACGTTATCAAAAAACGCCAACCTGCATATGCGCCTTACCGCTCATCGCGGACGCGGTTATGTCCCGGCTGAGGGAAACAACAGCGACGACCTTCCAATCGGTGTCATTCCCATTGATTCTATTTATACGCCGGTCGAGCGCGTAAATTACCAGGTGGAAAATACCCGTGTCGGACAGATTACCAACTACGATAAGTTAACGTTGGATGTCTGGACAGACGGCAGCATCCGTCCCGAAGAGGCAGTATCCCTTGGTGCAAAAATCATGAATGAGCACTTGAATATCTTTATCGGCCTGACCGATCAGGCACAGAATGCGGAGATTATGGTGGAAAAAGAGGAAGACCAAAAAGAAAAAGTGCTTGAAATGACAATTGAAGAGCTTGATCTTTCGGTCCGTTCTTATAACTGCCTGAAACGCGCAGGCATCAATACTGTGCAGGAGCTGACGCAGAAGTCAGAAGAAGATATGATGAAAGTCCGCAACCTCGGACGCAAATCGCTGGAAGAAGTTCAGGAAAAGCTCGGTGAGCTCGGCCTCGGATTGCGCGAAGAGGACTAATCATAAATATTTGTTTGATCAAAGGAGGGAATTGTAATGCCATACTCAAAGCTTGGACGCGACACATCGGCAAGAAAAGCGCTCTTTCGTGATTTGACTACCGACCTTATTATTAACGGCCGGATCGAAACAACTCACGCAAAAGCGAAGGAAGTACAGCCGATCGCAGAAAAAATTATTACTCTTGGAAAACGTGGAGATTTGCACGCCCGCCGTCAGGCAGCTGCATTCGTTCGCAAGGAAACAGCTAATGAAGAAGGCCAGGATGCTGTTCAGAAGCTGTTCTCTGAAATCGGTCCTCGTTACGAAGACCGTCAAGGCGGATACACGCGCGTACTGAAACTCGGACCGCGCCGTGGAGACGCTGCTGAAATGGCTATTATCGAACTTGTATAAACGGGAAGCCCTCGTTTATACATTTCTTTCATTTGCAAATGAAGGTAACATGTAAAAGAGGCAGGACGATGTCTGTAAAGACTGCGTCTTGCTTTTTTTCTATGCAAAAATCGAACATTAAAGGGAGGGGAGAGGCATGGCGATTATCGAACTCCAGAATCTTGAATATCAATACGAGGAAAGCGACGAAAAGGTGTTGAAAGGATTAAATAAAAAGATTCATAAAGGGGAATGGCTTTCGATTATAGGAGCCAATGGTTCCGGGAAATCGACACTCTCCCGTCTCTTTAACGGCCTTTCCCAGCCGACCGGAGGGGCTGTTCTTGTGCTGGGTAAAAAGACAACAGATGAGAATTCTCTGCAAATGATTCGGCGGGAAGTGGGGATGGTTTTCCAAAACCCTGAGCATCAGTTTGTGGCTCCGACGGTGCGTGACGATATTGCTTTTGGAATGGAAAACGCCGGAATTCCGCGAGAAGTAATGCTCGAACGCATTGACGAAGTCAGCCGCTGGGTAAACATCGGGCATATTTTACATATGGAGCCGCACCGCCTGTCGGGAGGCCAGAAGCAGCGGGCGGCGATAGCCGGAGTTCTTGCTTTACGTCCTCAGGTGATGGTGTTTGATGAATCGACCTCCATGCTTGACCCGAATGGCAGAAAAGAAATTTTGGAAACAATGAACCGGCTGTGCCGCGAATCGGGCATCACAATCGTATCGATTACTCATTATCTTGAAGAAGCCTTTATGTCCGACCGTATTTGGTTCATGAAAGCAGGACGAATCGAAAAAGATGTAACTACGGCCAGCATCCCGGATCAGCTGGAATGGATGGAGGCAGAAGGGATGCCCCTTCCGTATAAATATCAGCTTTACAGAGAAGCAAAGAAGCGGAGGATCGATATACGAACGCTCCGTACCATGGTTGAAGGAGAGTAGCAGCATGGATGTGAATTTTCAAAACGTAAGCCATGTGTATATGAAAAAAACGCCGTTTGAAACATTAGCACTTAAAAACATAGATGCCTGCTTCCGCTCTTCTTCAGTGACGGCTGTTATTGGGCGTACCGGCTCCGGGAAATCAACACTTGTGCAGCACATCAATGGACTGCTTAAGCCGTCCGCCGGCGTGGTAACAGTAGGGGATTACCAGCTGGAAGCCAAAACAAAGCGAAAAATGGTCAAAGCGGTGCGGAGTCATGTAGGAATGGTGTTTCAGTATCCCGAGCACCAGCTGTTCGAGGAAACCGTCGAAAAAGATTTATTGTTTGGGCCGAAAAATAAGGGAATGGACATAGCGGAGATACAAAAGAAGCTTCCAGAATTGCTGCAGCAGGTGGGGCTTAGTGAAACACTGCTGGAGCGCTCGCCGTTCGAGCTGAGCGGGGGGCAGATGCGGAGGGTAGCAATAGCCGGGGTGCTTGCCACCAACCCGGACATTCTTATTCTGGACGAACCAACTGCTGGTCTCGATCCCCAGGGACAAAAAGAAATTCTGGAGCTATTTATGAACTGGCAGCTTATGTATCAGCCGACAACGATTATGATTACGCATCAAATGGAGGAGGCGGCTGCATTTGCTGAGTACATGTATGTGATGGAGGATGCAGAGATCAAAATGCAGGGAGAACCGGAAGCCATTTATGCCCAGCGGGAAAAGCTGCAGGGAATGGATTTGGATATCCCGGAGCAGGTACGGGTGCTTCAGCAGATTGAACGGGACAGCGGCATCCGCTTCCCCCATTATAAGCTTTCTCCGGCAGAAGCTGCAGATTACTGGGAGCAGGCCGTTCAGAACGGAGAGGTGCCACATGTTTGAAAATGTCATAATCGGCCAGTATCTGCCGGGGCGCTCCTTTCTTCATCATATGGATCCCCGGGCGAAGATTGCCGCCGTATTGTTTTTAATCATTGTAGTTTTTCTCGTGAACAGCTGGAATGGATATGCGCTTTTCGGAGCGGCGGCGATAGCCGTTTATTTTCTTTCCGGAGTGCCATTTCGATATATCCGCAAGGGAATGTTTCCGGTATTTATTTTAGTGATATTAACATTTTTTCTGCACGCTTTTTTTACAAGAGAAGGAGACATCCTCTTTTCGATCGGTATATTTTCGTTTTATGAGGAAGGCATCCGCCAGGGACTGTTTATTTCTCTTCGCTTGCTGCTGCTCGTGTATTTCACGTCGCTTTTAACGCTGACAACGAGCCCGATTGACCTTACAGATGCATTAGAGCAAATGTTTTCCCCGCTCGAGCGCTTTAGGTTTCCCGCCTACGATGTGGCGATGATGATGTCGATTGCGATCCGGTTTATTCCTACGCTCCTGCAGGAAACAGAAAAAATTATTAAAGCCCAGACGGCCCGCGGCGCTGATTTTAACAAAGGCTCCATGCGGGACCGGATGCAGGCATTTGTTTCTCTTCTAGTGCCGTTATTTGTACGTGCCTTCCGCCGGGCGGAGGATTTGGCCTATGCTATGGAGGCCCGCGGCTATAACGGAGGAGAAGGGCGGACAAAGCTCCGTCTGCTCGTGTGGGGCTGGAGAGATACTTTATGCTGCGTTCTGATCGCGGCATTTGGAGTTATTTTATTGTTTTTACGCCAGTAAACGAAAGGAGGAAAGTCCAATGCCTAGAGTGAAAGCAACAGTAGCGTATGATGGTACGTTTTTTGAAGGCTGGCAGGTGCAGCCGGGCCGCCGGACGGTCCAGAGAGAAATCGAGGAGGCGCTCCAGAAAATGCACAAAGGTGTCCATGTGCCAATCCATGCTTCAGGCCGGACGGATTCAGGTGTGCATGCAAAAGGCCAGGTATTCCATTTTGATTCTCCGCTGCAGCTGCCGGAGCACAAATGGGGAAAGGCCCTTGAATCCTTTCTGTCAAAAGATATCCACGTCTGGCACTCCGCGTATGCCAATGAAGATTTCCACGCACGTTTTGACGCAGTGGAGAAAGAGTACCGGTACTGCGTGCTGCTGCGTAAGGAGCGTGACGTGTTTCGCCGAAATCATGCCTTTTATTACCCATATCCAACGGACGTTGAAGCTGTGCAGAAGGCAGTCCGCTACATTGAAGGGGAGCACGACTTTTCCTCCTTTTGCGCTGCCAATACCGACGTGAAGGAAAAAACCCGCACGGTATACAAAGCAGATGCTACGCTAGACGGGGAGGAGCTGTGGTTTACGTTCCGCGGGTCGGGCTTTTTATACAATATGATTCGCATTGCTGTAGGAACGCTTCTCGAAATAGGAAAGGGCAACCGTTCCCCTGAAGAAATGAAATCTATTATTGAAGCGAAGGAGCGGGCTGCTGCCGGTAACACGGCCCCCGGCCACGGTCTGTATCTTTGGAAGGTGAATTACTGACAGATGAAAGTATTTATCCAGGCCGGTTATAAAAAGCAGTAGTGGGTAGAAAATTAAGGGAGCTGAGGTTATGACGTTTGTAAGTTTTCTGTTCGTCCTGGTTTTTGCTGCTGTCCATGCTGCGGTTAAATTTGTCGGACGTATATCCAACGCAGGTCGCCGCAAGCTGATTTCGATTTCCGGTGGAGTAGCGATCGCTTACGTGTTTTCTATCACCCTGCCAAATTTGAGCACTTCTCAAAAGCAGATTGACAGCCAGACCAGTACTGCTTTTTTAGAAACGGTAAATAATGATGCTTACCTGGTGGCTATGGGAGGCCTGCTTTTAACCTATGCCCTTGAAAAGGTTGCTCATTCATTTCATCGGGAAGACAGCGTGAGGGATCGTCTTCGGAGCGGGAACCTCTACTTTTTAATTCCGCTTACATTTTATACATTGTTTAATGTTATCGTAGGCTACCTGCTGCTTCATGGCCAAATGGGCACAGCAAAGGAAACTGTCTTTTATTTCGCTGCCCTTTCGGTCTATCTGTTAACCTCAGATATCAGCATGCGCTCCATCAATCATCGTCTCTTTGATAAATTTGGCCGGTGGCTTTTAGTAGCGGGAGTTTTAGCAGGCTGGCTCTTTGGATTGCTCATTGATTTAAAGGACGAGTGGGTCTCAGTTATCTATGCGTTTATTTCCGGGGGTATTATTTATCAGGTAATGCAGGAAGAAATACCTCAGCACCGGAAGAGCACGTTCCGGTATTTTGCCGCAGGCTGCGCACTGTACACAGTACTCTGGCTGGTCGTGCGTTAACAGTCTTTAAGGCCAGCTGAAAGCGTAGCCGGCTACGGAAAAAATTGATTATAAAAAAACAACGTTTCCTGGTGTTTTAACATTGACATTTGGCCCCTATTATTATACGATGTTATTTGGCATTTCACGTCCCACTGCCCCGGGATACGGAATGATGAGCGTAAATATGACAAGTGATCGATGATATAATCGGCAGAGAATTGATTTAGGAGGGAAACAACTATGCGTACGACATACATGGCTAAGCCAGGCGACGTAAAACGCAAATGGTACGTAGTAGACGCACAAGGCCAGACACTCGGACGTCTTGCCAGTGAAGTCGCTGCAATCCTTCGCGGTAAAACAAAGCCACAATATACCCCGCACATTGACGTTGGGGATAACGTGATTATTGTTAATGCAGAAAAAATCCACTTAACCGGGAAAAAACTTTCTCAAAAGTATTATCACCGTCACAGCGGTTATCCGGGTGGACTGAGATCTACACGCGCAGACGACATGCGCCGTGAGAAACCAGAAAAAATGCTCGAAATTGCTATTAAAGGCATGCTTCCGAAAAATACTCTTGGCCGCGAACAAGGCAAGAAGTTATTCGTATACGAAGGCCCAGAGCACAAACACCACGCACAACAACCAGAAGAACTGCAGCTGCGCGGTTAAAATAAAAGGAGGGACTACATTTGGCACAAGTACAATATTACGGTACTGGACGCCGGAAAAACTCATCGGCTAGAGTTTTTCTTGAGCCAGGCGATGGAAAAATCACTGTAAACGACCGTGAACTCGACGAGTATTTCAACCTTGAAACATTGAAGCTTGTTGTAAAGCAGCCACTCGCTGCTACAGGCACGGAAGGTTCTTATGACATTAAAGTAACTGTAAGAGGCGGCGGTTTCACCGGCCAGGCTGGTGCTATTCGTCACGGAGTAGCGCGCGCTCTCTTGAAAGTAGACCCGGATTTCCGTCCTACACTGAAATCTGAAGGCTACCTGACTCGTGACGCACGTATGAAAGAACGTAAAAAATACGGTCTCAAATCAGCACGTCGTGCGCCACAGTTCTCGAAGCGTTAATTCATCTCTTTACCCGGAAACTCCTTCTGCATTCAGCAGAGGGGGTTTTCTTTTTGTATTGTTTGCTTGTATATAGAGAAAAACAGCAGGTTTTAGTTGTAAACGTTTGAAATATGCTTCTTAAAAACGGTATGCTAGATAAGGAATGTTTCCAATAGTTACAGCTATAGTCTAGAGAAGGAAGGTGTGCAATGTGATTACAGAAGAACAGGTGCGCGAAGCACTTCAGTCCATAGAAGATCCTGATCTGGGGAAGCCGATTGTTGAAACCGGCGGCATCCGCAGTATCAGTGTCAAAGATGACAGCAAAGTGCGTTTAAAAATAGCATTGGCAAAGACTGGTACTCCCGAACAAATGCAGATGCAGCAGCAGGTAGTGGATACGATCAAAGAGGCCGGGGCCGACTCAGTAGGACTCCGCTTTGAGACTCTTGAACCCGAAGAAGTAGAAAAAGCCGGAGGCCTAAAAGGGGAAGAAGGACCGAAGATTTTATCCGAGGATAACAAAACTCAGTTTATTACCATTGCAAGCGGTAAAGGCGGAGTTGGTAAATCTACGGTTACAGTAAATACAGCTGTGGCGCTGGCCCGTGCCGGAAAAAAAGTAGGTATTATTGACGCAGACATTTACGGCTTCAGCGTACCGGACATGATGGGCATTGAAGAACGGCCGAAAGTACAGGATGAACGGATCTATCCGGTAGAGCGTTTCGGCGTTAAAGTCATTTCGATGGGATTCTTTGTAGAGGATAACGCTCCGGTAGTATGGAGAGGCCCGATGCTCGGAAAAATGCTGAACAACTTCTTTAACGAAGTGGAGTGGGGAGACCTTGATTACCTGCTCTTGGATCTTCCGCCGGGTACAGGGGATGTGGCACTCGATGTTCACACTACCCTGCCGGAAAGTCAGGAAATTATCGTCACTACGCCGCACCCGACGGCAGCATTTGTAGCAGCCCGTGCCGGAGCAATGGCGATAAAAACCAATCACCGTGTATTGGGTATTATTGAAAACATGGCTTATTATGAAAGCCGCAGCGGTGAGAAAGAATATGTCTTTGGTGAGGGCGGGGCAGACCGCCTGTCTGATGAGTTAAAGGTTGGCATTCTTAGCCGCATTCCATTGGGACAGCCGCTTGAAGATGATAGTGTGTTTGCCCCATCTGTTTATCAGCCGGAACATCCAATCGGTGAGCTTTATGATGAATTGGCGTCAACTATTATGAACAAAGTGCCTGTTGAATAGCAGTCAATAAACAGAAGCCGCCCGCAGATATCTGCGGGCGGCTTTTTTCTATTTATTGTATTGGATGAGATTTTCCATCGGCTGCTGCAGAGATGGAACAGTATAAATATATTTAGAAGGAGAATCAGCTAAAGGGCCTATATGAATGCCTTCAATCCCGAGCAGAACGCCGGGCATTACATCATTCATTAAGTTATCCCCAATGACCATCGTTTCCTGGGGGCTCACCCGGTACTCCTCCAATAATTTTTCGTAATGATCTTTCGTTTCGGCTGGTTTGTTGGCAGAAGTAATTCTAGTGTAGGGAGGAAGCAGATCATGAAGGTTTAATTGCTGTAAAATAGATTCTGCATCTTCATCGTCGCTATTGGTAACTAACACCATCTGCTTGCCGTTAGATTGAAGCCATTGCAGGCCGGACCGAAGCGAAGGAGTCTGGGAAAGCTGGAAGGACTCAGATGACATATATGTTTTTGTTTCCACGTAAGCGGCGTAGGCTTCTTCTTTCGAAACTCCGAAATGTCTGGCAGTAGCATGGGGAGGCCACCATCCGTCCCCGATAGCTATTTTTCTGTCAAAGTCAAAAGAAAGGTTCTTATACTCTTCCGCCCAAACAGAAGGTTTTATTTCTCTCCCGCTCCAATTGACGACTCTTACTGGTTGGGTGGTGACCGGGTCGAGGTAGAGAATCCGGTCGTTTTCTGCATCATATGCTGTACCTATCTGCAGATCACGTTCACCGTTTTGAACAGCTTCGTACTCGGAGAAAAACGCAGGCCGGTCTTTGTCTGCAATAAAAGCAGCCAGCCGTTCAGCATAATAATCAAAGTGTTCAGTATCCTCATATAGAGTGCCATCCAGATCAAAAATCAATAATTCTTTATCATTCCAATGAATATCGGCCAACGTTCAATTCTCTCCTTTCTTCCATTACATACCACTAGAATAGCATAAAATCCGAAGCAGTTAGTAATCAGAATGCAAAGGAAAGGCCTATAAAAGGTCTTATGGAATGAATAGCTAATTATACGTTAATTTATTTCTGCATTTTTTAAAAGAAATTATAAAAAATTGTTGACCGCTTAGAGCCACGGTGATATATTTATACATGCGCTTCCGAGAGAGGCGAAAAAACAGCAGCCGGAAATAATATATTTCTTAAAAAGTTGTTGACTTTCACTTACCTACTTGGTATGATAGTAATTGTCGCTTTGAGCGGCAGATCGTTCTTTGAAAAGGAAAGACAAGCCAGAGCCCCAATCAAAAGCAACACATTTTTAGGGCATTTCGG
>NZ_JBQLID010000017.1:0-55314 GCF_056034405.1 Marinococcus sp. LNHM4E3-1
TTTCAGGCTATTTCTTTTTATCATAGCATAAAAAACTGCCGACACGCTCTAAAATTAGAGCCATTGTCGACAGTCTGAGCCGCCTATCCATACATTGGATAGGCGGCTTTTTATAGTTTCATTAATTTAAAGAGGGGCCTGAAGGCTTCCGAACAGTTTGTTTTTCTCTTGACTGTTCCTTTAGTTCCTCTTTCTTTTTTACTTCATGGTTGCTTGGCGGACTCAGGCTGAGAATTTTGTCTCCTGCCTCAGGCTTTATTGCATTATCAACAGCAAAGAATTCCAGACGTCCAGTCGGTTTTTGAATACCGATCAGCACTACATCTTCCGCCCGGTCATTTAAATAGGACTGGTACGGATATTCTTTTGTTAAAGACGTTAATTTAAACACGTAACCCGCATCTACTTTCCAGTTCAGCTCTTCAAATGTCGCGCCTTTTTCGAACAGAACGCGGCCACCGACCTTTCTCATCAATTCATCGGGTTCATTCCGGTCTGATTGATGCCAGCTGAGCTGAAACAGATCCTTCCTTCCGAATTCAGGGACAAAGGTGGTGCACACGAGCGAATTATAAGAATCTCGGTCGGTAGCCGCGATAATTTTATTATAGGGAGTCATGTCCAGTGAATACTCCGACTGCTCGGAAAGAATCTCTCCCCGGTAGTAAGCGATTCCTGCTTTACGTGCGTTGAACAAATGTTCAAACGAAGAATCGGCAATCAATACCGGCACATTCATTTCCTTCAGCTTTTGGGCAAGGCTTGTAGTGAAGGAGCTTCCTCCTACAAACAGAACTCCCGGAAGCCCCTCTTTTGAAAGGTTTAACTTTCTGGCAAGCGGCCCAATCGTAAACCCGTGGAAGCATACAGTCGCAAACACGAGCGCAAACGTAAGCGGGGTAATAATGGAAGCCCCGGCGTAGTTGTATTCTTCAAGGACATTCGCAAAATACCCTGCTACCGTCAAAGCTACAATTCCCCGGGGAGCGATCCAGCCGATAAGAGCTTTTTCCCCGAATGTTAAATCGGTCCCCATGGTCGACAGCCAGATTGAAAGCGGGCGAACTAAAAACAGCATCAAAAGAACGTAAGCAATAATTTGCGGATCGAAAATCTGCATCAGTGTATCCCGGTCGAGTGATGCTGTCAGCATAATAAATATACCCGAAATCAGCAGCACAGAAATATTTTCTTTAAAGTGCTGCATGTCGCTGATGGAGCTTATATGAAGATTTGCAAGCGTCATTCCCATCGCAGTGACGGCCAACAATCCCGTTTCATGCATAACCACGTCAGAAATGACAAAGCTTGCAATCACCATGGACAGAACGACCGGAGATTTCAGGAACTCCGGCACATGCCCACGTTCAAAGGTCCACCCGATAATTCTACCGAATAGAATCCCCAGAAAAACAGCAAACAACGAGGCCATAAAGAAATTGACGAGCGAGACGAAGGTGGACTCTTCGGAGGTAAAGGTTCGGATAATTTCAAACGCAAACACTGCCAGGAGAGCACCAAACGGGTCAACGACAATACCTTCCCATTTAAGTATTCGGGCCGGCCTCGGCTTCAGCTTGGCCTGCCGGAGGAGCGGCAGAATGACGGTAGGGCCCGTAACGATCAGCAAACCACCGATAATAAAGGATACTTCCCATGATAAGCCAGCCACAAAATGGGCTGTTAATGAACCAAGTATCCAGGCCAGAAGAGCTCCTATTGTGATGATACGATACACAGGCTTTTGAAGCCCCTGAAGTCCCCTGAAATCAAGATTCAGGCTTCCTTCAAATAATATTATGGCTACAGCAATCGATACGATGGGGCCATACAGATCGCCAAATGCTTCGGAAGGATTAATCAGCCCAAATATCGGCCCGATCAAAAGTCCGGCAACAGACATAACGACTATGGCCGGCAGCCTGGAGAACCAGGCAAGCCACTGGGAGCCGATTCCGACGGCACCGATCAGCATTAGTTGAAACAATAGAGAGTCCAGCATATATTTTCCCTTCTTTCCACTCCCATTTTTTTATCTTTGGGTTTAATCTTGTATGTAATTCGTATTCCTTTCACTTTTTAATCACTTGAAATAAAAAGATACTATACTAAACCCTATCGTTTCAATCAAAGCAGTTTATAAAAATATATTTTTTCATAAAAAAGCACGCTTTTACACAAAGCATGCTTTTCGTTACCGCTCTTCTATTTCTTCTTGAATGGACTGACCGAGATGGCGTCCCGGCTCATCGATTCTGCAGTAGATCCGATCTCCGGGCCGGCAGTCTTTTAAAGCCATCGGCTCATATTGATCCGTCATTAAATAAACGCTGTCTGCCCACTGCAGAGTAGCTGACAAATTTACGTCCCCTGCGCGGACCTTTATTCTCACGAGTTCGCGTTTTTCAATTTTCACCCTGCCTACCGGCACCTGGCGTGAAGCTGTGCCTTCGTACACAGTTACCGGCTCATCATGTTCTATTTCTGCGAGATACCTTGTCTTCTCTTCTTCGAAAATATACTGATGCACAGCGCCGGCGTTGATACGAAACACGCGGGCTGGATACGTACTGGTTGTACGGTTTTCCGAAAGCGTATAAACGTACCCGTGCCCTGTGTCTCCGACAAGCAGACCTTCAGCTGGAGATAAGATATCTGCTGCGTCTATGCAGACACGCGATCCTTCTCCCATCGGCTCTATGGCTTCCACGATACCAAGTTTCCATACATCATTTTCCATCATACTCATCAGCACCCACTGCTTCCGGAGGAGCTTTTGCCTTCTTCCTCCATTTTCATTTTGTGTTCTCTTCCCCATTTTTCCAGTTCCCGAAGGAGAGATTCGAGTGACTCCCCGTAGCTTGTCAGGGAGTATTCCACTTTTGGCGGTACTACCGCGTAAGCGTGGCGCAATACTAAGCCGTCATGCTCAAGCTCTTTGAGCTGCTTGATTAATGTCTGATGATTAATTTGCTGCAGCTGCTGTTTAATCTCACTGAAACGGAGCGTTTTCCCGACGAGCTCCATTAGAATGACTGCTTTCCATTTCCCGCATACTTTGTCGAGCGTTATTTTTATATTTTCTCTTTCTTCTATGGTCATTCTTTCACTCCTTTAATCTAAAAAAAGACACTACTATATATTCCAATATAAGTATGTGCAAATATATTATATGTAGGTATTATAGCCTTAAAGTCAAGTGAATAAACGTTTAGAACCTGTTTCGTCAAAAAAAGCAGCAGCCTCATTTAAGAGACTGCTGGCTTTTACTGTTCCTCTGCTATTTCTGAGAGCTCGGCCCAGCGTGTCATCGCCTGGTCCAGCTTTTCATTGGTTTCTTTCTGGATGCTGGACCACTTTTCGATGGCCGCGAGATCACTGCCGCTCTGCTCCATCTGCTGCTCTGCTTCCGCCAGTTCATCTTCAAGGCGGGCAATACGCTCTTCGATCTGATCCCATTCCTGCTTTTCTTTATAGGACATTTTTTTCTTCTCCCCAACTGCGCTCCTAACAGCTGATGGCTCCGGCTTCTTCTCTTTACTTAGCGCCGGCCGGGAAGCATCCTTTTCTGAACTCATAAATTCTGAGTAATTTCCCTCGAATAAGGTAACCTGGGATGATTCATTAAAAACAAACAGCTTTTCAGCTACCCGGTCAAGAAAATAGCGGTCGTGGGAAACGGTGACAACTACGCCGGGGAACTGCTGCAGGTATTCTTCGAGTACGCTGAGTGTCTGCACGTCCAGATCATTTGTCGGCTCATCCATAAACAATACGTTCGGCTCGGTCATTAAAATACTGAGCAGGTACACCCTCTTTTTTTCTCCGCCGGACAACCGGGAAATATACGTCCACTGATCCTCCCGTTCGAATAGAAAGCGTTCAAGCATCTGTTCAGCCGAAATACTTTCACCGTTAACAGTATAAATAACTTCAGCAATATCACGAATGTATTCGAGCACGCGCTTTGATTCATCCAATTCTTCCTGCTGCTGCGAGTAGTAGCCAAGCTTTACAGTTGGGCCGTACACTACATTCCCCGCATCGGGGTCGATACGGTTGGCAAGAATGTTTAAAAGCGTCGTTTTCCCAGTTCCGTTTGGACCGACAATCCCTATTTTTTCTCCAGGGGTAAACATATAGTTAAACTGCGAAAACATATTCTTGTCTCCGTAGGACTTTTCCAGGTCCTCCGCCTCTATCACTTTCTTTCCAAGTCTCGTAGAACCTACCGGAACCTGCAGCTCTTCTTTTTTCGGCGGTCCCTCCTGCTGTTTCAAAGACTCCGCCCGCTCTTTCCGGGCTTTTTGTTTTGTGCCGCGAGCTTTCGGCTGCTTCTGAAGCCAGGCCAGCTCCCGCTTTAATGTGTTCTGCCGTTTTGCTTCGGCGTGCGCTTCATTTGCTTCGCGCTCGGCCCGCTTTTCCAGAAACAGTTCATAGTTGCCGTCATATTCATACAGACGGCCGCGTTCCAATTCAAAGATTTTATTCGTTACTCTGTTTAAGAAATAACGGTCGTGTGTAACTAATATTAAAGCTCCATTATAGTTGGATAAATATTTTTCAAGCCAGTTAATGGACTCGTCGTCGAGATGGTTCGTCGGTTCGTCAAGAATAAGAATGTCACAGTCCTGAATGAGAGCCCGGGCAATGGAAGCTCTTTTACGCTGGCCGCCGGAGAGTTCATTAATTTTCTGGTTATAGACCGTCAGCCCCAGTCTGTTTAACACCTGCTGGGCTACAGTACCTGCTTCCCATGCTCCGAGCTGGTCCATTTTCTGCTGGGCCTTCATCCACTGTTCCTGTGCAGCTTCACTTTCAGGTTCCTGCTCCAGACGGGCCTGAGCTTTTTCGTAATCTTTCACTGCTTTCATGATATCGGAAGAGCCTTCATACAAATAATCAATCAAATTTTCTTCCTCCGGCAGCTCAGGATCCTGTGGAAGGTATTCAATTCTCAGCTGTTTGGAGTGCTGAAGCTTTCCTTTTTCCGAAGAATCAATTTCAGAAATTACGCGGAGAAGCGAAGATTTCCCTGTGCCGTTAACGCCGATCAGCCCGATACGGTCTCCGGGCTCGATCGTAAATGAAATATGGTCAAACAGCACCTTGGTGCCGGTTGTCTGGTATAGATTTTCTGCTACAAGCAGACTCATGTTTTCACCGTTCCTTTCTCGTCCTTTCCTATCTTAGCATACTTGCTCGTGCTCCTGAAAAACACAGGGCTATTTAAAGCCCAAAAAACAAAAAAGCACTTCCCATCAGGCTGGGAAAGTGCTCTTATACGAAAAATTAGATTTAGGAAAGATCCATTTTTTTCTTTTTGTTTCTTGGCGGACGGCTGTTTTTATTGGAGCCGTGGCCCTGCGGGCGCTTTTGCTTATATTTCGAGGAAGGCTTACCCTGGCCTTTGGAACCCTTATTACGAAGCGGTGCTTCCGAAGTAAGTTTTACCGGCTCTTCTTTCAGCTCGCGTGAGTTCATTTTCAGCGCTGCTGCTACGATTTCTTTTGCCTCGTATTCGTTAAGCAGTTCTTCTGCTGTACGCTCCCAGTACTCGTTATCGTCGTCCTGCATTGATCCGACCAGTTTCTGTACAGCCTGTTGAGCACGCCCTTCAACTGCATCATTTCTCGTCGGCTTAGGCGCTTTTTTCAACTTAGCCTGTACGGTTTTTTCAATAAGACGCAGGTGCGTCATTTCTCTCGACGGTACGAAGCTGTAAGCTACGCCTTCGTTTCCTGCTCTTCCTGTACGTCCGATCCGGTGCACATAGCTTTCCGGGTCCTGTGGAAGATCAAAGTTGTAGACGTGTGTAACGCCGCTCACATCAATGCCGCGGGCAGCTACGTCTGTCGCGATCAACAGCTCGATCGTGCCTTTTTTAAATTTCTGAAGCACTTTGTCTCTTTGAGCCTGCTTCATGTCGCCATGAATGCCTTCTGCTGCATAACCGCGTCTTGATAAAGCTTCAGCGAGTTCATCCACGCGGCGCTTCGTACGTCCGAAGACAATCGCAAGCTCCGGCGGGGTATAATCGAGCATATTACAAAGAGTTTCGAACTTTTCCTGTTCGTTCACTTCAATATAATACTGATCGATTTTCGCCACTGTCATGCTTTTGTTTTTCACTTGAACCTGTTCAGGGTTAGTCATGAATTTATCTGCTACGCGCTTCAGCTTTGGAGGCATTGTAGCCGAGAATAAAAGCATCTGTCTAGGCTCTGGGATATCCTTTAGGATTTCTTCAATGTCATCCACAAATCCCATACTGAGCATTTCGTCAGCTTCATCAAGCACGACCGTATTCATTTTTCCGAGATCAATCGTTTTTCTGCGCACATGATCCATTAAACGGCCCGGTGTTGCTACAATAATTTGCGGTTTTCTTTTCAGCGCTTTGATCTGACGCTGAATATCTTGGCCGCCGTAAACGGCTACTGCTGTAACACGTTTGTGCTTTCCGAGGCGGTTTAATTCTTCGGATACCTGCACAGCAAGCTCTCTTGTAGGTGCAAGTACAATTCCCTGCGGAGCATTAGCTGTTTGATCGGCTGCTTCAAGAAGCGGGATGCCGAAAGCCGCAGTTTTTCCTGTGCCAGTCTGTGCCTGACCAATAATATCCGTTCCGTTCTTCGCTTTTGGAATAACTTCCGATTGTATGGGTGTTGCTTCTTCAAATCCCATCTCTTCAATAGCTTGAAGAATAGGTGATTCCAATCTTAGTTCTGAAAATAAAGTCAAGTATATATTCCCCTTTTATGCTTATTCGATCATTTCGTATGAACTAATTAACATTACCATATTCATGAAAAAAAATCTATCTAATTTTCATTTTTCACAGCAATTAACTATAAATTCACACTGGTTGTTTAATTGTAATGAAAATGTAACATAAACTACATTGAACAGTTTATGTAAATGACGATATAATTAAATTACAAAATTTTCATTTAATTACGCGTATAATTATGTAAGGAGGACGGGCAAATGGCTGTGGGGAACAAATTTGCATATTTTGTTGACCGTTCCGGAAGACAAGTCACGGTGGGAACACTTAAAGATATCGAACAAATGAACTTAGGCCGTGGGCAGATTTATTATTGCGATTCTGAACAGGAGCTCCTCCAGGGCGTTAAAGAGTACTACCATAAAGAGTGTATTATCACCCTCCGTTCTCCAATGAATGATTTTAAAGAAAACCTTTCACGTTAATCTCTGCCCTGCTTTCTCTGAAAGCAGCGGTATACATATAAAGAGGGCCCGTTTTTTGCGGGCCCTCTTTACGTCTTTACTTAACTTCGGATTGAACTTTTACTTCAATGTTGTTTCGTGTAGCTTTGGAATAAGGGCAGTACTGGTGAGCAAGATCCACTAATTCGTCTGCTTCCTCTTTTGATACACCGCTGATTTCTACTGTAAGTTCAGCAGCCAACTGGAACATACCATCGGAGTCGTCCTTCTGCAGACTTACAGCTGCAGTTGTCTTAGAAGAAACATCTTTATTTTTCTTGCTTGCCTGAAGGTTCAGCATGCCGTCAAAGCAGGCAGCATAACCCGATGCAAAGAGCTGTTCCGGATTGGATCCTGATTTGGAAGAACCTGAGCCCGGCTGTTCCAGATTCACATCAATCATTCCATCTTCAGAACGGACATGTCCTTCACGGCCACCTTCTACAGTAGCTTTCGAAGTAAATATTGTTTCTGCCATACATAACTCCTCCATTCAACTTAATAACGATTGATTCCAATAGTACATATACACTTTTAATCTATTTTTTAAACATCCAGTGTTCCAAAGTAATTTATCCGAACGCTTTTCACATAAGCTGAAGAAATAGTAAATACGGCAGTTGCCCATGGCAGGAAGCTGTTATAGAATCATTGAAGATTAAGTAAAAATAACTGTCAGAAGGCTTTCCATTTCGAATAACAAATCCACAATAAAGGAGTCGGCGAAATCATGAATCAGGACTTCCCATTAAAAACCCCTACTAATTCTTTACTGCTCACAGCAGTTGACCATACCCGTGTTGGAGTTATCATTACTGATCCAGCTATAGAAGACAACCCTATTATCTATACAAACAGTGGTTTCTGCAATTTAACCGGTTATTCCGCCGGAGAAATTCTTGGAAGCAACTGCCGTTTTCTTCAGGGGCCGGAAAGCGACATTCATACTATTGAGCGTATGAGACAAGCCCTGAAAACCTACGAACCCATTTCCATCGAAATTATTAACTACCGGAAAGATGGCACTAAATTTTGGAACGAACTCCACATTGACCCTGTTTATGAACCGGAAGAGGATAAATATTACTTTATCGGAGTACAAAAAGATATTACGAAACAAAAAAATGCAGAAAAAGATGCTTCAGAGTATTTCAATGAAATTAACCTTCTTTCTACCCCCATAGTTCCAATCATTAACAGCGTTTACGCCATGCCACTAATCGGCAACGTCGACGAGCAGCGACTGAAGATTATTTTCACCAACATTACTGACGTGATTCACAACTCAAAAGTAGAAACACTCATCGTCGACCTTTCCGGCCTTTCTACATTAAATGATGATATTATGAAAGGGATCTTCACTTTAAATGATCTTCTAAAATTGCTTGGCACTGAATTGATTGTCACCGGTATTTCACCAAGTCTTGCGGTACGATCCAAAGATATGGACTTCGATTTCTCCACTTTCCAGACCTTCGGCACAGTAAAGGATGCTATTCGTTTCAAACAGCGGAACAGCTGATATTAATATCATTAAAATTGATTCGCAAAATGTATTGCTATTGTTTGGAGCACATGATACGATGAATATACTATTTTGATCCGTTAGTCAGAACAAGGTTAGGGTTTTAGCTTCTGAACTTGGTACTATGCGGTTTGCAAGATAAGTAACATTTGTGCCATGAGGCACGCAGGAGGATTATTTTTATGGAACAAGGTACAGTTAAGTGGTTTAACGCAGAAAAAGGTTTTGGCTTCATCGAACGCGAAGGTGCAGACGATGTTTTCGTTCACTTCTCCGCTATCCAGGAAGAAGGCTTTAAAACCTTAGAAGAAGGACAAACGGTAGAATTCGAAATAGTAGAAGGCGACCGCGGCCCACAAGCTGCAAACGTCACTAAAAACTAATTAAACCATACAAAGCCGCTCTCTCTCGGGAGAATGGCTTTTTCTTTTCAAAAAATTACCCATTCTTTAATATTTAAATATTAAAGTCTGTTGCTATAATTTGGGTGACATGATACAATGAAATTACTATTTTGATCCGTTAGTTTGAACAAGGTTAGGGTTTTAGCTTCTGAACTTGGAACTATGCGGTTTGCAAGATAAGTATTATTTGTGCCACAGGGCACGCAGGAGGATTATTTTTATGGAACAAGGTACAGTTAAGTGGTTTAACGCAGAAAAAGGTTTTGGCTTCATCGAACGCGAAGGTGCAGACGATGTTTTCGTTCACTTCTCCGCTATCCAGGAAGAAGGCTTTAAAACCTTAGAAGAAGGACAAACGGTAGAATTCGAAATAGTAGAAGGCGACCGCGGCCCACAAGCTGCGAACGTTACTAAAAACTAATTAAGCCATATATGAACCTCTCTCCTTTTTGGAGGGAGGTTTTTTCTTGTTGATTCCAACATGCGGATACATAAAAAGGAATACCCGAAAGCCGGGTATTCCTGCTGCATGGTGCTCTTTTTAAGCGTTAGCGGCGTCTAAACGTTTCAAGAAATGCATGTACAATCTCTACTGATTGAAAAGCAAAAATACTGAGTGCCGAAAGGGATAAGAGCCCCATTATGACAAAGCGCATATTCTGAACCAGATGCAAAGCCCACATGATTATCCCTCCTTTGATATATATCTATCATACTCCCCTGTCACATGTTTGCAACAATTTTATGTTATTTTCTAACATATCTTCTGCCTTACTGTGGTTCAATGAATCTCCATTGTTTTAATGGCTGGTTTTAATTAAAAGGAAACCATTTTTTCACTTTATTCTTCCAATACCTTACGGAAATATATTCAAACACATAGGTTAAAATTAAGCCATATAAAATGACCCCAAATAAACTCAGCACTACCATTGTCCCCTGACCGACTGCAGTAACCGGCTCAATGTTAGAGCGCCCAAACATAACTAGCGCCATAAGCACGCTCAAAGCAGATGTCCACAATGAATCTGCAGGAGGTTCAATGCCCCAAACCCAGAGCACAAAACAAACGTACAATATTAAAATACCGCCCCAAACGTAATATTGCCGCTGACGGCTTAAATAACGAATAAGCGGCATCGTATAAAATTTGGTGATCGTCTTGAGGCGAAAAAGGTGAATAATTCGTGCCAGGCGTGCGAATTGAAAAATCGCATCTGCCGGTATAATTGCTATTAATAAAAAAGGGTGGGATTTTACAAATTCCCATTTCTTTTCTGCACGAAAAAAACGGAAAGCATAATCAAGCGTAAATAACGCCCAGGTAGTCCAAATAATATAACCGGATACTTCTGTCTCGTACCAGATCGTTCCTACAGAGAGAATGGCAAGTATAACCATAATCGCCTCGTATAATCGCTGTCCGAACCCCTGGTCTTTTTTTTCGCTCATTATCGACGACTCACTTTCCTGCCCGTTATCTTCTCAGCTTTATTTAATCGTACTATTCTATGAAAAAAACAGCAAATTTTCTATTGCACAATTCGCTGTTACTGGTTATAATAGAATTTGTCTTGCGGATGTGGCGGAACTGGCAGACGCGCACGGTTCAGGTCCGTGTGAGCTTACGCTCTTGGAGGTTCGAATCCTCTCATCCGCACCATTTCTTATATAACGAACACACCAGGCTTTCCAGGCTGGTGTTTTTTTATGCTCTTTTTCACTTTATTTTAGCACGTCGCCCTCCCCAGAGCATCTTTTTGTTATTAGTGTAAGCAGTGGGCGAAGACGGGTATTGGAAATACAGCACTAATCAATAACTATATGTCAGGAGGATCAAGGTGAGCAGACAATTGGCAGAATGGCTTAAAGCCTCCAATTACAGTATTGTAATGACCGGTGCCGGAATGTCTACGGATAGTGGGCTCCCTGATTTCCGGTCTGCGTCAGGCCTTTGGAACAATTATGACCCAAAACAGCTTGCCACAGTTGAAGCACTCGAGCATCAAAACGAAGCATTCACAAAATTTTATCAATGGCGACTGCAGTCTCTGCTCGATGCATCACCTAATAAAGGGCATGAGATCTTAGCTCAATGGGAACAACAAGACCTCCTCCAGCACGTAATCACCCAAAACGTAGACGGCTTTCATCAAGCCGCCGGCCAGCAGCACGTTTCTGCTTTGCATGGCAGTCTGCGGGAAATTAATTGCCATATTTGCGGCCGGCAGGCATCACAGGAGGATTTTTTAAACGGGTCTTCCCATTGCCCAAATTGTGGTGGCAAACTCAGACCGGGTATTGTCCTATTTGGTGAAATGCTTCCGGAGCAGGCTATCCAGCAGGCTCAGGAGGCAACCGCAGCCTGTGATTTATTTATCGTTCTCGGCTCAAGCCTGCAGGTAGCCCCTGCTTCCCTGTTTCCAATGGAAGCAAAAGAAAGCGGAGCCAGGCTTGTTATTGTAAACCAGGAAGAAACAGAACTCGATTCATGGGCGGATTTAACATTTCCCGGAGCTTCTATTCAAAACGTGCTCACCGACACAAACAGTCATTTATAGCTAAAAGGAGCTTCCAGAATCGACTGGAAGCTCCTTTTTACGAAACAGTATTCGTTTTCACTTCTAAATACTGTATTAATATATGCGCCAGTTTTTAGGCCGCCCGGGCATTTTGTGCTTCCGGATCAGGCTCTACTTTAAGCGGCACACCATTATCTCCACCCCTTGCTTGCGACACGGATCTCTCATTATGTCGAGCGCCTCCCCGTATTTCGGCTACATGGAAGCGCACGATACAAACACCCCTGTCTGTAAACCTTCCAATAAGCTGTCTATATGTTAAAATAGTAAATGATAATCATTTTCAATATAGGAGGCATTTCTTATGACTGATATAGCCAGCACTCCACTCGCCCAGACAATCCAATCCCGTCGAAGTATTAAGAAATTTACAGACCAGGCGGTAGATAAACAAACTATCCTTGAACTGCTTGAAATATCCAAATGGGCGCCCGATCACGGCGTGCGTGAGCCGTGGCGCTTTCTGCTGTTTCTTGGCAGCGGGACGGAAAAACTAGCAGAAGCTCTCGCCGATTATCAGGAGCACGAAGGCTCGAAAAAACCCGAAAAAGTACGGGCCCAAATTTCTGAGCTTCCCGGCGCCCTGCTTGTCGTTAATCAGGCCGAGCCAAAAGTGAAAAAATGGGAAGAAGATTTTGGCGCAGCCTCTACCCTTATCCAAAACTTTCAGCTGTTAAGCTGGGAACAAAATATCGGCATGATTTGGAAAACTGGTGATTATATCTATTCAGACCGCTTCAAGCAATCGCTCGGCATCGATCCGGATGAAACTATTGTCGGCATGCTGCAGCTCGGCTATTTTGAAAAAATACCCAAAGCCAAACCGAGAACGCCCATTGAAGAAAAGATTAATATTTTTGAGTAAAACATTTATTTTTCATCAAAAAACCTCCCTGAACGCAGGAAGGTTTTTTCGTATTAACAGAACGTATCCTTTGGCTTTGGTACAGAAAGACCGAACAACGGCCGTAAAAACAGAGCCAGAAATGTGCCGGCTAAGGCAAATACTGCCCATACATAGCCATGTACACTAAAGGAAGCAATGCCGCCAAAGTAAGCACCAATGTTACACCCGAAAGCGAGCCTCGCTCCGTACCCCATCAAAAGACCGCCGATAATGGAAGCAGAAGCATTGCCAATCGTCACTTTCGTAAACTTAAACAGTCCACCTGCGGCTGAAGCAATAAATGCGCCTAAAATAACACCAAAATTCAGTACAGTAGTGGAATCAGCAAAAATTGTAGTCTGCAGTGCCTGCGCGCTTTCCCCGCTCCAGTAATCCCAGCTCGAAGCGTTGATACCTACAGCCTCGGCAGCTTTGGATCCCCAAAGTGCAAACGCCGAAGTAATGCCCCAAGGCTGGCCGCGCGTAAGCAGGGTTAAAGCGTTTAATACAGCAAGTACTACTGCTGCAACCATCATAGGCCAGGAACCGCGGAAAATCCGTTTCCAGCCGCTAGCAGTCGGCAACGTAGCCATTGCCGGAGGATTTTTCTTTTTATCGATAATTAATGTTACTGCGATGACAGCCGCGAAAATGAGTAAAGATACTATCCAGGCCCCTGTGTATCCGAGACCGGTCGACGTAGCCAGCGAAATTGAGCCAAAGGAAGGCGTATCATCTGTCCAGAACGAAAGATGATATGCCCCAACGGTGGAGCCAACGATGAAAAAGAGCAGCGTAATAAACATGTTCGTCCGGCCGCCTCCTACTGCATACAGCGTTCCGGAAGCGCAGCCACCTCCAAGCTGCATCCCAATACCGAACATAAACGAGCCAACGACTACGCTCACGCCGACAGGACTGACGTAGCCGGACACGTCACCGCCAAAAAAGGTGGAGCCAAGAGCAAGAATCGGGGCAAACAAGGTTACCGCTGCTGCAAGCATCACCATATGGGCCCGCAGCGCCTGGCCATTACCTACAGACATTAAGCGGCGAAACGCCGAGGTAAATCCAAATCTGGCGTGAAAAAGTGTATATCCCAGAAGAAGGCCGATCGTAAGCAGAAGCGGCTGTACGATTGACTGGGTTAATGCAAGATATAACGTTAAAATAGCAAATACGATTAACCCTCCGGTAACCAGCTTATTCTGCGGTGCTCCCAGTTTCTTGGAAGCTTTTTCGGCAGTTTCCTGCTGGGACACGGGCTGTACTGTTACTGCCATTATAATCCCCCATTCCTATCTTTTTAGTCAGTTTTACGTTCTTTATCTTAAATATTTTTTTAAAGATAGTCAAAGATGTTGCTTTTCTCAATAAAAGCTACTATTATTAATAAGTCGAAACTTAAAGGTACTTAAAAAACTTGATCGTTTTAAGGTGGTGAGAATAATGGATGAGAAGAAAATATACATTCAGCAAACCGCGATGCAGCTTTTTTCCAGCCAGGGTTTCTTTCACACTTCAGTACAGGATATTGCTGAAGCATGCCGAATGTCTAAAGCTTCAATTTATAAAATATTTCATTCCAAGGAAGATATTCTCGCCCAAATTGTAAGAGATAATTTAAACCACATTATTCACCGTGCCAATTACGCCCGCAATGAGGAGTCCAAGCAGCCAAGGGATCAGCTTATCGCTAAGCTGTCGAGAGAAATCGAAGGCCTCGTTGAGCACCGCGAATACGTCTGGATGCTTTATCAGTCTGCTTCCATTAACAAACAATCTGATAAAATTAAGGCCCTTTTAAAACAGGGGCAGCTCATTATGGTGAACTGGCATAAAGATACACTTCTTGAGACGTTTGGATCCGATATAGAGCCTTTCGTATGGGACCTTGCGATATGCATGCAGGGTATGAGCAAAGAAATGATCGCCTTTGCTGAAAAAGTTGACCGGTACCATTTTGATTTCGGACAGCTCGCTGAAGTATTAGTTACCAGTATTGAAAGTATTATCAAACACAAAACTTCCTCTACTTCTATGTTTTCGAGAGAAAATATGGAGCCATTTAACCTTCAGGGGCATTACGGAGAGATTGACCAGGTGGAGCTCTGGGATCGGACCATCCAGCAGGTACGGGCCTTTATCAATTACCGCTTCCCTTCCTATGAAAAAAAGCAGTGGGTCGAAGCAGTAGACCGTTTAAATCAGGAGTTCTACGAGTCTGAGCCTGAAATGATTGTTATGGAGTCCCTGTTTTGTTTTCTCGAGAAAAAGGAAGATCTACAAGTTAATATTAATATTCTGCGGGAGATTATTCAGTAACTTCAAGGCCCGGTATCGTTCATTTGTTTCGGTTTTCTTGCTATACCGGCTCTCAAAATCGCACAGTCAAGCTTCAAACCGTCAGCACAAAAAATCAGATGTTTGTTTTCTTTAAAACAAGTTTCTTGATTTTTCCTGTAGCTGGCATTATTATATGCTGATGAAAACTAATAAGTACTTTAAAAACTAACTCGTTTTATAAATGATTGATAATCGTGAAATGCATTACATCGAAGGAGGGCTTTTCATGCCTGAAGAAGCAGCTACACAAATACCTGCGAAAACAAGAAATTTAATCATCGCGGTATTTCTTACCGGAGCGTTTATCGCTATTTTAAACCAGACCCTGCTTGCTGTGGCCATTCCGAGCATTATGGCTGATTTGAACGTGAGCGCCAATACAGCCCAGTGGGTAACGACCGTTTTTATGCTCGTTAACGGGATTATGATTCCGATTACAGCCTTTCTTATTGAAAAATTCACCACACGGGGACTGTTTTTATTTGCTATGTGTTCCTTTGCACTTGGGACACTGTTTGCAGCCTTGTCTCCAACTTTTGGACTGCTCATGGCCGGCCGGGTTATTCAGGGCGTTGGCGCCGGTATAATGATTCCATTAATGCAGACCTCCATTATGACCATGTTTCCTATTTCCCAACGCGGTCAGGCCATGGGCCTCGCCGGACTAGCTATCGCTTTTGCTCCAGCATTTGGTCCTACCCTTTCCGGCTGGGTTGTGGATTCGTATTCCTGGAATACGTTATTTTACATTATTCTCCCGATCGCTATTGTAGACATTATTTTAGCTTACTTTTTGCTGAAAAATGTAACCGAGCTTAAACATCCAAAGCTCGACTTATTATCTATTATGCTGTCAACAGCCGGATTCGGAGGCTTATTATATGGATTCAGCGCTGCCGGAAACAGCGGCTGGGGAAGCTCCACTGTATTAACTACCCTTGCCGTAGGCGCTGTTGCCCTGTTCCTGTTTATATGGAGACAGCTTCATGTGGAAAGACCAATACTCGAGTTCCGGGTCTTAAAAAATCCTATCTTTACGTTGACTGTCGTTGTTGCCATGGCCTGTTTTGTTTCTATGGTTGGCTCTCAGACCCTTATTCCGCTTTATGTTCAAAACGCACGCGGCTTTTCCGCCCTGGACTCCGGGCTGATGCTTTTACCGGGCGCTCTTTTAATGGGAATGATGAGCCCTATTACCGGAAGAATTTTTGACAAAGTCGGTGGAAGGGGTCTCGCGATTACCGGGCTTTCTCTGTTAACGGTCGGCACCATTCCTTATATGTTTTTAACAGAAAACTCCTCTATCGCCTTTTTAACAGCTATGTTTGCGCTTCGTATGTTAGGTGTCGCCATGGTTATGATGCCAATGACGACTGCCGGACTGAACCAGCTTCCTAATTCATTAATTGCTCACGGAACGGCGATGACGAATACGCTTCGTCAGGTAGCAGGCTCGATTGGCACAGCTGTTCTGATTACCGTCATGTCGCAGAGCGCTTCGGGAGCGGCACAGGCAGGCGAGGTGTCAAGTCAGACCGAAGCCTTGATCCACGGTATCAATGTGGCTTTCTTTGTAGCTTTAATCGCTGCTATTGTAGGTCTGGTGCTTTCATTCTTTCTTAAAAACACCAGACCGGATACAATGGAAAAACGTGATATACGCGGAAGCAAAAGCAGCACTAGGGAAAGCAAAGCGTAAGATCGTTATTTTCAGCAAAAGCACTCTCAGCCTTGCCTGGGGGTGCTTTTTACTGTATTAACCGTGAAAATATTCTGTAAAATACCTTGACACTTTAACGCAGAAAAAGATATAGTTTGGCTACATGAATACCTCTAACGAAAAGATTAAGAGGTCATTCGATAACTACTGGAAGGGAGTAAATAATTTAATGACGACATGGACCAGCAGCAACCTGGGCTACCCACGGTTAGGTGAAAAACGCGAATGGAAAAAAGCATTGGAATCCTACTGGAAAGGAAAGCTTGACGAGGGTTCTTTTCAACAACAAATCCGAGAACTCCGATTGGAATTCTTGAAAAAGCAAAAGAAACGCGGCGTGGACTCCATCCCTGTCGGCGATTTCTCTTTGTACGATCACGTGCTCGATACGTCCGTGATGTTTGGGCTTGTGCCAGAGCGCTTTGACGCTTCCGAAGGCTACTCCTCCCTATCTACATATTTCGCTGTAGCCCGGGGCACGAAGGCATCGCCGGCGAGCGAAATGACAAAATGGTTTAATACCAACTATCACTACATCGTGCCAGAGCTTCAAAACGCAAAGCCCCGACTGGTAGATAACTATCCACTAAAAGCCTATCAGGAAGCGGTAGCTGAATTAGGTATTGAAGGGCGTCCATACCTAATCGGCCCATATACTTTCCTGAAGCTTTCCAAAGGCTACGAAGAGCATCAGTTTGAACAGCTGTTCAACGATCTTCTGCCATTGTATCAAAAGGTGCTCCAACAGCTGCAGGATGCAGGAGCAAAAAGTGTTCAAATTGATGAACCGGCTTTTGTACAGTCTTTTCCGGAAACAGATATTCCGTTAATCCGGAAGGCGTATGAATTATTCAACCGCGAAGTACCTGAACTGGATCTGTTTGTGCAAACGTATTTCGACAGCGTTTCTCATTATAAAGACATTATCTCTCTTCCAATTGCAGGGCTCGGTCTTGACTTTGTTCATGGCAGGGATGGCAACTGGGCGAATGTGCAAAACCACGGCTTCCCTTCAGACAAAATACTGGGTGCGGGTGTTATTGACGGACGCAACATCTGGAAAGCAGACGTTGATGCCACTGTCGCTTTTGCCAAAAATATTCAGGCAGAAACAGGTAGTGAAAATATTGAAATTCAGCCGTCCTGCAGCCTTCTGCATACACCGGTTACAACCAAACACGAAACGCAGCTTGATCCGCTTTTGCTTGATGCACTTTCTTTTGCTGACCAAAAGCTTGAAGAAATCGACCTCATAACACGCACACTAAATGGAGAGGACACGAAGGCAGAGCTCGAGCAAAACTCTGCTCAGCTTGATCGTGTTAAAAACGCTCCGTGGCGACAGGAAGCGGCCGGTAACGCTGCAGCAGACATTCCTTCCTCCCGCCCGCTTTCGTTCGAGGAAAGAAGTCCACTTCAGCAGGAAAAGTTTCAGCTGCCAAAGCTTCCGACCACGACAATCGGAAGCTTCCCGCAGACACGTGAAGTCCGCGTGGAACGCCGGCGGGTGAGGAAAGGTGAAATTTCCGCAGAAGAATATGAAACGTACATTCAAAATAAAATGCAGGAATGGGTCGATATCCAGGAAGAAATCGGACTCGATGTTCTCGTGCACGGAGAGTTTGAACGCACCGATATGGTAGAATTCTTCGGAGAAAAACTGGGCGGATTTGCATTCACTTCCAACGGCTGGGTGCAGTCCTACGGTTCCCGCTGCGTCAAACCACCGGTTATTTACGGAAATGTGGAGTTCAAAGAGCCGATGACCGTAAAGGAAACCAAATATGCACAGACGCTAACCGAAAAACCGATGAAAGGAATGCTTACCGGTCCGGTAACAATTTTGAACTGGAGCTTTGAACGTAATGACATTCCGAAAAAAGAAGTAGCCTTCCAGATCGCCCGGGCACTTAACGATGAAGTGCTTGCGCTCGAAAACGAAGGTATTGAGATGATCCAGGTGGACGAGCCCGCCATTCGTGAAGGCCTGCCTCTAAAGAGAGCAGAATGGGATGAATACCTGGAATGGACCGTCCACGCCTTCCGCCTTTCCACTTCTTCTGTTAAAGATACTACCCAGATTCACACGCACATGTGCTACAGTGAATTTCAGGATATGATTGAATCGATTCGCGCGCTGGACGCCGACGTTATTTCAATTGAGACCTCCCGAAGCCACGGGGAGCTTATTGAAACGTTTGAAACAGCTGTTTATGACAAAGGCATCGGCCTTGGCGTCTATGATATTCACAGCCCGCGTGTCCCAGATGTTCAAGAAATGACTCAAATGATCGACCGGGCCCTGCGCGTGCTTCCGAGCAACCTGTTCTGGGTTAACCCAGACTGCGGACTCAAAACACGTGACGTGCCGGAAACGATTGAAGCCCTTAAAAATATGGTCCGGGCTGCGGAAGAAGCCAGAAAAAACTTAGAGCAGCACGCATAATTAACACTACGAAAATAAGGCCCGGCCTTCCGGGCCTTATTTTCGTACGGAAAGGATATCTCATTTATGACTGTTACTACTGCATTTTTAAATAAACGATCCGATTACAAAAAAGCATATGAAGTTATCAAATCCCTGCGCCCTTCTCTCAGCTGGGAAGCCTTCAACGATTACCTCTCCCGTCACCCCTCCTACCAGCTGATTGCTTTAAAAGAAGAAGGGGTGGTTGTCTCAGTAGCCGGAATTGAGCTTTTGGAAAGCCTCGCCTGGGGTAAACACGCATGGGTTCATGAGCTTGTGACTTCAGAGAGTGCGAGATCCAAAGGTCATGGCGAAACTCTGCTCCGTGCCGTTCACCAGCATGCAGAAAAACACGGATGCACAGAAGTGATTCTAGCCTCCGGCCTGCAGCGCACTGACGCCCATCGTTTTTATGAACGGCTTGATTATCAAGCATCGAGCTACGTTTTCCGTCACACTTTATAGCGCAAAAGAGAAACTCTGCCCCGTAAAAGGCAGAGTTTCTTTTTATCGCTGCTGCTTTTGTTTTTTCTTTGGATTCTTTTCTTCCGAATTGAAGCTGATCAATGCTGGTATTAACAACGGCAGTACAATCAGTCCAAAAAGCAGAAGTCCGGTAATGACGACCGTAGCTACTTCCAGAAGCGTAAGCACTCCTGACGGAAGCATTGCTGCAAACGTTCCTGACAAAATGATCGCTGCTGTAATAATTACCGTCCCCATTTTAATCATCGCCGTCTGCATGCCTGTACGCACGCCGGCTTTTGCTTCTTCATTATACCTGCTTAACAGGAAGATGGAATAATCCACCCCGAGTGCTACAAGCATAACAAATCCGAAGAATGGTACCGGCCAGGCGATACCCGGATATCCAAGCCCGTTTACAAAAATCAATTCTGTCACAGCCATTGCTGTAAAATACGCGAGTACAAGCCCGCCGATAATGTACAGCGGCTGGATAATATTACGGAGCAGAATAATCAGTATCGCAAAAATGCCGATAAGAACGATTAATACGGTCCGGTCAAAATCACTGGAGCTGACCGACTGCAGATCGCTGTTCACGCTCGGTACGCCTCCGTATTCGATCGTCGTGTCTTCAAGCGGCGTGCCCTGCGTGTTCATTTCTACAACCTCTTTAACTTCTTCTGCACTTTGGATTGCTTTTTTGGAATAAGGGTCTGCGTTCAATCCAACTTCAATGGTCATGCCATTTTCATTGTCGAATACATAATTGGATGCGCCGTCCTGGAAATCTTCATTCTCAATGGTATCCTCAGGAAGGTAGACGCCGGTGCCTTCAACATAATTTGCTTCAGACACGTCTCCGGTAAAGGTTTCCGCGCTTTCGAGGCCGTCACTGATTTCAGTCAGCCCATCGCGGGAATCGGCCACTCCGTTTTCAAGTTCTCCGAGCGTTTCAGAGAGCTGTGCCAGCTCTTCTGTCTGCTGATCAAGCTCCTGCTGCCCTTCTTCGAGACCGCTTTGAATTTCTGTAATCTGCTGACTGATCCCGGTCAGCTGTTCCGAAGCTGCTGCTGCTTCCTGCGGGGAAGAAGCATTTGCCAGCTGAGAGCTTACCTGCTCGAGCGCCGTGTTAACCTCTCCGAGACCGTCAGCGGCTTCCTGCAGAGAGGAGTTTTCCGTGTCACTGTTTCCAAGCTGATCCTGAATGGAGCCCAGACCATCTTCGACCTCCTGCAGTCCGCTTTCGGTTTCTTCAATCCCGTCACGGGCATCACTAATACCCGTGCTTACATCTTCGAGCTGATTGTTTATATAAAAATCGTCAATAACGTCTCCGGCAGGCCGCGTAGCGCTGCGTACCGCCTCTACTTCATCTAAATTGGCAACAGAGCGGCTCAAGTCCTCTACATGCGCCAGTGTACCCGGCTCCATAACCGATTCATCTGATTCAATGACAATCTGCATTGGAAGTGCCTGCCCGGAGCCGAGACCTTCCTCAATTAGGTTAAGACCGGTAACTTCTTCCGTGTCCTGGTCTATTTCATCAATCGTATCGTAAGACCGCGAGTTATCGAATGTTAATAATAGCGGTACTGTGACGACAGCGACCAGGAGAATCGCAAGCAGCGGACGGAATACCGAAACACGGCTCAGCCATTTCCATATTTTACTGTCAGCATGGCCGTTATGAAGCTTCGATGGCCAAAACAAAGCCCTTTTTAATGTCAGCATAAAGAACGGCAGAATCGTCCAAAGAATGCCCGTTAATACGACAATGCCGACCGCCACCCCGACGCCGGACTGAAAGACGGAGAAGTTGGCGAAGCCTATCGCCGTAAAGCCGACAAGCACGGCGAGGGCACTGTAAACCATCGTTTTACCGGCTGTTTTGTACGTCCGTATGATCGCTTTTTTGTAATCAAGGCCTGCAGCCAGCTCCTCACGGTATCTGCTCAAAAGAAGTATACAGTAATCTGTACCGATCCCAAACAGCACTGCGACAAGGAAAATTTGAGTATAGTTTGACACCGGAAAATTAAACCAGTCTACTAAATAAGCGATAATCGACTGGCTGATCAGATACGTAAGGCCGACCGCCACAAGCGGCACGAAGGGAGTAATAACCGCACGGAAAACGACAAACAACAGTGCAAGAATTAACACTACGGTAATCACTTCCGTACGTTCCAGTCCTTCCTGGCTCGCTTCATTTACCTGCTGGTTTAAAAGCGATTCTCCAGTGACATACATTTCCAGGTCCGAAGCTTCGTTGAGGTCCCGAATCTCTTCAGCGGCATTAACCGCCGTATCATTGTCTCCTTCTATGGAGACCGGAATGACGACGACATTTTCGTCAGAGGCAACAAGCTGTTCCTCTGTTTCTTCACTCTCAAATGGATTTGTAATCCCGGAAATTCCTTCAATGTTTTCATCTTCGATGGAAGTAATCAGCGATTGAATATTGTCCTGTTCCTCTTCATCGACCTGATCTTCTGTTTGAATTACCGCACTGATGGTGTTACCGCCCTCACCGTTGTCATCGAGTATTTCCTGAGCCTGGGAGGACGTTTCTTCCTCCGGTATTTGCAGCGTCTCTTTGTCGGCTGCCAAATTGGATAGACTAGGAGAGACGACCGTAAGCACTACGGTAAAAATAAGTATTAATGAAGCTATCCACCAGCGAAACTGTAGTATTGTTTTCATCTTTGCTGTCCACCTTTTTGTAGTATGCTCCGTATTTTATGAAAAGTCTGGATAAACTGCTCCACTTCCTCTTCGTTTATGTCCTGAAGCAGATCGGAAACATATTCATTTACAAGACGCGTATGCCGCTCATGAGATTTTTTTCCTTCATCGGTAATTTCTACGTACTTCACCCGCTGGTCTTCACTGCTGGGTACAAATTTCACATAGCCGTTGTTTTCCATTTTTTTCAGACGGTTGGACAATGCGCTCTTTCCGACAAGCATTCTGTTTTGTATTTCTGTCGACGTCATCGCTCCGTATTTCATTAAAAAATCAAGCAGTTCCACCTGTTCCGGAGAAATTTGATTTAATAAATTATCAGGTATTTCATTAGTTATACGATTTCTGCCGAGAATCATTACCTCGGCAAACAGCTCCACCGCTTCTTCCATTTTTTGATCCTTCATTAGTACACCCCCTGAACTATACAGTAGTTTACCCCCTGAACTTTTATTCGTCAAGTATTAAAGGTTTAAACTATCCCTTTTGAAGCAAAAAACGCCCGGAGCCGGACGTTTCAGTCGTTCATATGTTCAATACCTTTGGAAAGGACCTTTTCTACATTCGTTAAATGAGCGCTCATTGCTTCTGCTGCTGCTTCTGGATCCTGCTCGTTTATAGCAGTATAAATCCGCTGGTGTTCGTCAAGGAGTCGCCGGAAGGAACGTTTTTCCGAAAAGAGCCATGCTTTTCTCGTTTCATACATCGTTTTCTGCATCGTGTCGGAGAGGCGGCCCATCATCTGTTTTAATAACGTATTTCCGGAAGCTTCGACGATCGCAAGGTGGAAACGGACATCTGCCTGTTCCCCGAGATCATCGGTCCCGCCTGCTGCCTGCGTCATTTGCTCCAGAGCAGTACGCATCTGCACGAGATTCTCCTCAGACCGCCGGACTGCCGCAAGCTCGGAAGCTCCCTTTTCAAGCACATGCCGGACTTCGAACAGCTCCTTCATCTCCTGTTTCGAGATGAGAGTGCGGCTGTTCATCATTTCTGTGATAGTGGAAAAGTCATACTGATTCACAAATGTTCCTTCACCCTGCCTTATGGTTACAATTCCCACAGCACGCAGAGCGCTTAATGCTTCCCGGACGGCCGAACGGCTGACGTCAAATTTTTCCGAGAGAGCGACGACAGAGTCCAGCTTCTCTCCAGGTTTTACTTCGCCGCGCTTGATCATGTCCTCGATTTTTTCCCGGATTACTTCGGCTATTTTTTTCGTTTCAATACGATCCATGCTCATCGCCGCTCTTCCTTCCGTTCACTATTTACCGCTATTGTACCACCCATAGAGTACACATACTACGTTTTGCATCTATTATAGATAAGGTCATCACGTGAGTGGACTTTGCTTAATTTTATATATTCATTACTATGTGAAAAAAGTTTTGTTTTTTCCACGTAGACGATTGTCATTTCGGAAGGAACAAGTTAGAATTTATAACAATGGTTTTCTCTAGTACTTTGCAGCAAAGGTGGAACGTTTTATGTTATCTTTCTTTATCGCTATTATCCTGTTAATTGCCGGCTACATCGTTTACGGATCCTTTGTGGAGAAAACGTTTGGCATCAATGACCGCAACAAAACGCCTGCTTACCGTAACGAGGGGCATATCGACTACTCTCCTCTCAGCTGGTGGCGCGGCAGCCTTATCCAGCTGTTGAATATTGCTGGTCTCGGGCCAATTTTCGGTGCACTGCTCGGTGCGCTGTACGGCCCCATCGTATTTTTCTGGATCGTACTCGGCACCATTTTCGCCGGTGCCGTACACGACTATTTTTCCGGAATGCTTTCTCTCCGTCATAACGGTGCACAGTTTCCGGGACTTGTAGGCAAATATCTCGGGCGTCCGATGCAGAGCTTCATCAATATCGTCAGCATTTGTTTGATGATCCTTGTAGCCGCCGCCTTTATCGCGGGACCGGCTGAATTGATTGCAAGCCTCACACCGCTAAGCTTTCTTACCGCCATTTTTGCTATTTTTGCATATTTTTTACTGGCTGCCCTGCTTCCGATTCAACGGGTCATTGGAAAGATTTATCCTCTTTTCGGCGCAGTGCTTATTTTTATGGCGGTCAGTATTGCCGGTGCGCTGGTATTTTCAGATGTAACGATTCCAAACGTTACGCTTGCCAATCTTCATCCCGATGAACTCCCGGTATGGCCGATGGTGATGGTAACAATTTCGTGCGGGGCTATTTCCGGTTTTCACAGCACCCAAAGCCCAATTATCGCCCGCACGCTGAAAAAAGAATCAGAAGGACGCAGGGTGTTTTACGGGGCCATGATTGCCGAAGGTATCATCACCCTTATATGGGCAGCAGCCGGCATGGCCTTCTTTGGAGGCACTGGCGGGCTTCAGGCAGCCATAGCGGCCGGAGGCCCTGCAGGCGCTGTCAACGAAATTTCTACGAGCCTTCTTGGTACACTGGGCGGGGTACTTGCTGTTCTTGGCGTTATTTTGCTTCCTATTACAACAGGCGACACTGCTCTTCGTTCTTCAAGAATGATGCTTGCAGAGCTAGTGGCAAACGCTGTTTCCCTAAAAGGAAAGCCGCTTTTAATTCTCACTGTTATTCCAGTTGTTATCCCAGCCCTGTTCTTATCTATGATCGATTACTCATTCTTGTGGAGATATGTAGGATGGACCAATCAGCTCGTCGCTACCGTGATGCTGTGGACCGGCTGCATGTACCTGCTTTACGCTGGCAAAAACCATTTCATTTGCGGCGTACCGGCGATGTTTATGACAGCCGTCGTCTGTTCCTACATTTTTTACGCGCCGGAGGGACTCGGTCTTCCGTACGGCCTTTCTATGACGATCGGGGCCGTACTGACAGTGTTCGTGCTTGCATGGTACATCTGGAAAGTGATCTCCGTTAAAAGGCAGGCCGCATACGACCAGGTCGAAAAATCTATATAAATGCTTTTGGCTGCCTGCTATTGCGGGCGGCCTTTTTCACTGAAGGAGAGGCTGATGAAAACGCTGCACGTTCATGCTAAACTGAATACAGACGTGAAATTTTTATAAAGAAGGCGGCTTACCATGCACTACTGGAGAAAAATTAAACGGCGACTGATCGGCGGCAGACTGATCAAGACCGGTATAGCCGTTCTGCTCACTGCCTATATATGCGGTATTTTCGATCTCCCGCAGGCTTTTGCCGTTATTACAGCCATTGTAACCCTTGAACCGACAGCTGCTGCTTCTATACGTAAAGGCGCCCAGCGGCTTCCTGCCACCGTCATTGGGGCAGCTCTGGCAATGATTACCGTTTATTTATTCGGACCAACCCCGGTAACGTATATGATTGCTTCTGTGCTGACACTTTATTTCTGTAATATGCTACGGCTTCGGGACGGGATGCTCGTCGCAACGATTACCGCAGTGGCAATGATCCCCACAGCGAGCGATCATTATTTTTTAACTTTTGTAGAACGTGTCGGCACAACGTTTATCGGCCTTGCGATTTCTACAGTAATTAATTTAACGATTCTGCCCCCAAAATTTTCTTCTTTGCTCGCAGAACAGAATCGTAAAATGTTCGTGGAGACCGCTGAAATTTTTGAGATGCGGCTCGAGGAAGTAATGAATGGCCGGTCTCCTTCTGCACAGGTAATGGAAAAATACCATCAGCTGGAAAGTGACCTGGAGCGGGCAATCCAGCTTTCTTATTACCAGCAGGAAGAATGGAAATATCATAAAAAAAAGGATACAGAGGCAAGAAGGTTCACACGGGAGCAGCGCCAGCTCCATTTTTTAGAGCGCATAAGCTATCATATTAATCGTTTATTTAATTTCGAAACAGATGACGGCACGTTTACGAAAGAAGAAGTTCAGCTGATTGGCGACATTATTCCGGCGATGTCACAAACGATTCATCACTTCGGGGAACGCATATCTGATGAACAGTTCCGGCTCATTGAACGTCTGGACCGGTGCTTTTGGAAAAAACGCCAGCACGCATCACGGCCGAACATAAAAAAATATCACCATCATTTTTCTACCGACGTTATTATTATCTTCGCCCTCCTATCTATTCATGATGTCCTCGAAGAGCTTGAAGAACTTCATTTTCCCGAACAGTCCGAGCAACAGCAAGCGCCCCGGCCTTCGTAAGGCACGGGGCGCTTCATTTATTATTGTTTCTTTTTAGGATTTACTGAAGGAGGATAAAAATTTCACTCTGTCCCCCATTGGAGGCGTCTGTTCATCAACAAGCTGGATTTCCAGCACAGCCGGACAATTATCTGAACAGAGACTTTCGTAAAGCCCGGGAGTAATATCATCCATGGAACGGACGGTGGCATACTTTACTCCCATCTGTTCGGCGATAGCTGCAACCGGCACCATTGATTGTTCAAAACGGTCGTGCATTCTTCCGTATTGAAGCCGGTGTCCGTGATACACCATCCCGAGCCTTGCATTATTCATAACGATAAAAAGAATAGGCAGCTGATATTCTTTAGCCGTCAGCACCTCCATGCCATGCATAAAAAAGCATCCATCTCCCGTAATACTTGTAACAGGACGATGTGGTTCGGCAAGCTTTGCTCCAAGCGCATTGGAAATTCCCGAACCCATGGCACCAAAATGAACGTTGATGTCATACGTATCCGGTTTTTTTACTTCCATGTAGTGAATCACATAGCTCATAAACTCTCCAATATCCACTGTGAAAAGCGTATCCTCCGGCATATGGGACTGGAGCTGCTGAAGCACGTTCTGGGTTTCATATTTTTCGTTTACTGATTTTTTCTGAACGCCTGTCCGCTGACGCCCGGCTTTCCCTGCTTCCGGAAGGCGAAGACGCCTGTTAATTTCCCCAATCGTCGTGCGCACATCTCCGAGCAGGGAAATATCCACCTTATATTTGCGGTCGAATACCGTTGGATCGTGGTCGAGCTGGATCACAAAGCGCTCAGCAGCCAAAGCCGGATTCCAGTTGTTCGTAGCCGTTTCTCCGAGACTGGAGCCAATAACGAATATAATGGAATTATCGCTGTCTTCCATTACCTCCGTAGCTGTTTCGTGCCCGGCAAACCCGTAAACACCATATGCGTTCGGATGATCGGATGGTACAAGCCCTTTAGCCTGCGGCGTAGTAACGACCGGCCAGTCCAGGTAATCCACGAGATTCATAACATCAGACAGGGCATCCTTTGCTCCCTGGCCCAAGAAAATGATCCCCTGACGGTTACTGGAAAGTACCCGGGTGGTTTCCGATACATTACTTTCCACCGGAGACAGCCGGCGCTTCTCCGGGTATTCGAGCAGTTCAGTGCTCCCTTCGAGCATGGATAATTGAATATTGATCGGGATCGCTACGTGCACTGGCCCTGGTATGCCGGCGAATGCTTTACATACCGCTTCTTTAAACACTTCACGCACTTCGTGAATACTTTCCACCCGCCGGCTGTATTTGGTCACCGGAGTAAACATCGGCACAACATCGAGCTCCTGTGAAGCGTTCAAGCCAACGGTCGATGTCGGTACAGAGCCGGTAATAAAAAGTACGGGAGTCTGCTCTCTCATTGCATTTGCTGCCCCGGAGAGAAGATTCGTCGCCCCGGGCCCGCTGCTTGCTATACACACCCCAAGCTTTTCCGAACGCTTCGCGTAGGCGGAAGCCATATATCCGGCCGCCCCTTCATGCTTTGTAATAACCGGTGTAATATCGTCATGCTCATACATTTTATCAAAAAGAGCGTTCACCGATCCCGCCGGAATACCAAATACATAGTCCAGTCCATCCTGCCGCAAATAATCAATTATCCACTGAGCTGCTTTCATTCTGTTTTATCCCCCCACTAATTTTTACTATTTATTACAAAATTCAGGAATTTTACTTGCCTGTATTGGTTTACTATACAGGAAACCTTGAACTAAATCACATTTATTTGCCTGCAAAAATTTCTGTTGTTCAAGCGTTTCCACCCCTTCGGCGATCACGTGAAGGTTCAGACTGTGAGCAAGAGCAATAATTGTAGTTGTAATAGGGGCGGAGCTGTTTTCTGTTTCAATATCATCAATGAATACTTTATCAATTTTCAGTGTATCAATCGGAAATTCCCTGAGATACTGCAGCGAACAGTAGCCCGTGCCAAAATCATCTATTGAAATACGGACACCAATGTTTTTCAGCCTTTTCATGGTTGTGACCGTCTCTTCAGTATTTAACAGCAGTGTGTTTTCCGTAATCTCAATTTCTAAAAATTCGGGTGCAAGTCCCGTTCTGGCTAGTACTTCTTTTACGTTATCCACCAGGCATTCCCTTTGAAACTGCTGCGCGGAAATGTTTACCGCTACACGCAGGCTGCAAAGCCCCTGCTCCTGCCAGCTTTTCGCCTGAGAGCAGGCCTCTTCCAAAATCCATTCACCGATCGACGTGATTAAACCGGTATGTTCAGCCATAGGAATAAATTCTGAAGGAGATATTTTTCCATGGAGCGGGTGGTTCCAACGTACAAGTGCTTCCACTCCGGTAGCCAGGTTTTTACTCAAGCTCACCTGCGGCTGGTAAAACAGTTCAAGTTCATTGTTTTCGAGCGCCCGGTATAAATCATTTTCAAGCCGGATTTTTTTCATGTCCGGCCCCATCTGCTCGGACGAAAACGCCCGGTACGTATTGCCGTTCATTTCTTTCGCTTTATGCATAGCCGAGTTGGCATTCTGGATCAAGTCGTCTGCCAGGTGACCGTCCAGCGGGAAGAAGCTGATACCGATACTTGGTTTTACATACACTTCTTCCCCTTCAAGATAAAACGGGTTGCGGAATACACGCAGAATCTGTTCCGCGGTCGTTGTAGCCTGCGCCATATTCTCAAGCCGCGGAAGGATTAAAATAAATTCATCTCCTCCCTGGCGGGCCACTGTCGCTGCACCGCTCACTATTTCCTGCAGGCGGTACGCAACTTCCGTTAGTAATTCGTCTCCTCCGGCATGGCCGAAGCGGTCATTGATTTGTTTAAAACGGTCCAGGTCGAGAAATAATACAGCCATTTCCTGATCATGCTCTTTGGCTTCCCGGAGTGTCTGACTCAGACGGTCATGGACAAGCATCCGGTTCGGAAGGCCGGTCGTTCCATCATAGTATGCGTAGTATTCAATACGCTGCTCCATTTCTTTTCGGACTGTAACGTCTCTGACCGTTAATACATACCCCACTACTATACCTTCTTCAATCTGGCTCGAGAGAGTATATTCAAGCGTTACGAGTCCTTTTTCAGGGTGGCTCATATACGCTTCCCCACTCACCGGCTGCATGGAATCAGACGCCAGGTAAGAGGCGAAAATATCGGAAAGAGCGCCTTCCTCATTTTCTATATGCTCAAGAATTTCATCGTAGGATTGGATGCTGTGAAATAGCTGGGTGTCCGTTTCAAGCATATGTTCAGCTGCTTCATTGGAAAACATAACGGTGCCTTCCAGCGAAAAGCCGATAATACCTTCATCCACCGTATTCATGATCAGCTCTTTTTCCGTATTGATTTTGCGCATCTCCAAAATCAGCCGCTGGAGCTCTTCGTTTTTGCTTTGTATTTCTTCGGTCCTGCGCGCAATAATGCTTTCCTGACTTTCAAGATTGTATAAATGGATCAGTACAGGCGCAGTAGCATTAACGATGGATTCCACCCGGCGCTGCTGAGCTTTTGTATACCCGGCCGGCTGTTCGCCGAGATGGGCGACTACAATTACGCCGAGAACGCGGCCAACAGAAATCATCGGCACCATGAAAATACTCTTAATATTAAACACATCACAAATTTCCTGAAATATTCTGTTTTCTCGTGCAACATCCTCAACAAACAACGGCTGCTTTGTTTGAACGACCTGCTGAAACAGCTTGTCGTTTGTCTGGTCCATCTGCATCCGCTCATGAATGCTTAACCACTCACTCTGTTCAAAATCGCTTTTGCGGCTGAGCTTTGAAGGCATGACTGTTTCTTTGGAAACAGGATCAATAATATGAAGACTCACATTATGATTGTTTAGTTCGTCGCCGATATGACTAAAGCAGACATCAATCGCCGAATCGGACGTCTGTGAATGGGCAAGCTGCTCCATCACCTCGATAAGGGTCTGCTTTTCATGCAAAAGCTCCTCAATGTTGTGCATCGCCTGGCTGTTTCGAATAGCAACAGCAGCCATGTGGACATAGGCTTCCACTGTTTCAATTTCAGATTCTGTTAAATTCATCGGTACCCCGTAGTCAAACAAATATACGAGTCCGAATAATTCGTCCCCGTGGGAAATTGGAACTGTAAGCACCGATCGGATCTGAAAGAAATCAATTGTTCTGGCATCGGGCCTGTCGTCTTTAGACGTATCAGCAATATAAATGGACTGCCGTGACTCAATCACCTCACGGGCCAGATGATCCACCTGTGGATCAACGACGTGCTGGTCTATAGTCATCCCACTCAGCACTTCCGGCTTGCTGACGTAGCCTCTGTAACGCTCCCTGTCTTCCGGGAGATAAATACCAACCGCATCGCATTGGATAATCTCTTCTGATATAGCTGTTACGACGTGTTCAAGAAGTGTTTTAATGTCTAAATTGGCATTGATCAGTCGTGTAATCCTAGCAAGACGCGTATAACGATTGTGTTGTCCGTTTGACATCGAATCGCCCCTGTCTGTCGATGATTCCTAAGCTCTTATCTATATTATGAACTAATATTTCAATAGCAGGAAAATTTTTTTCTTTATTAAAGTCCTATTTTTTCTCTGCTATCCCCCTGTTATGTAGAGGACACCCTGTTTCCCGCAGGATACAGAAGCGCCTCATTAAATCTCTAGCGGACCTTAATAACTATTTTACCACGGGCACGCCCTTCTTCGCTCTCTCTATGTGCTGCCCGCAGACCTTTTTCTGAAAATTTATGCTTACTGTTAATTTCCACACGCAAAGCACCTTTATTATACAGCGATGTTAAGCGCCGGAGCTTTGCGCCTTCTTCCTGCAGCCATACAAACCCGGCAGTAATACCGGCTTCTTCAGCTTTTTCCTGGGAAGGCGGGGCAGCAACCGAGGCAAATCTGCCCCCGGTGCGGAGCACGCGGAAGCTTTCCTCATGGACACTTTCTCCCACTGTATCTAATACCATATCGTAGTCCGAAAGTATATCCACTACATTTTCTTCTTCATAATTGATCGTCACATCCGCACCCATCTGCTTTAAAAACTCCTGGTTTTTGCCGCTTGCTGTGGCTGCTACATAGGCTCCCATGTCTTTAGCCACCTGTATCGCAAAATGGCCGACACCGCCGGAACCGCCCTGAATAAGCACTTTACTGCCTTCTTTGATTTCTCCAAATTCGAGCAGACACTGCTGGGCGGTCATTCCGGCAAGCGGAATCCCGGCTGCCTCTTCATAGGACATAGGCTCAGGAATGGCTACTAATAGATCTTCATCCACTAATGTCTGTTCTGCATAAGTACCGCGTTCCGTTAATTTTGGCCGCGCAAACACTCTGTCGCCTGGTCCGAAGGCAGTGACATCTTTCCCTGCTGTGCGGACGACACCTGCTACGTCCCACCCTAAAATGATAGGAAATTCGAAAGGGATATCATCTTTCATGTATCCTTCCCGCAGCTTCCAGTCAATTGGGTTGATGGAGGTGGCATACACATCCACGAGCACCTGTCTGTCCCCGGGTGTTTGCGTTTCCATTTCTTTTTCCACAAGTTGATCAGCACTTCCGTATTGTTCAATGACAATTGCTTTCATTATGAGCCTCCTCTCCTACATTCCTCATACCTTTTACTCCTTTAAATGAAACACGTAATAAAATGACCGCTGCATCTAAGAGCGCAGCGGTCAGGGAACAGGATATGTGAATATTTATTAGTGGGACGATACCCGTCTGCGTACAAGTAAAAGTGCTCCCAGTCCGGCTACTGCTGTTCCCGCTAAAGCCCAGGCTGGCTGATTTGTAGCTGTTTCCGGCATTTCGCCGCCTTCTTCTGCAGATTCTTCAGTCATATTTTCATCAGAAGCTTCTGTGGAAGCAGCCTCTTCTTCAGTAGTCGTTTCTTCTGTAGTGCCTTCGTCGGAGGAAGAGGATTCTTCTTCAGTAGTAGAAGTCGTATCTTCTGACGAGTCAGCGGAGGAACTGTCATCTGCTGTTTCCGTTGTTTCATCGTTATTGGAGACTGCAGCGTCAAATTCACTTTCCATGCCTTCCGTCAAATTTTCACATGGCAAGTTATCGTTGTCTGCGTCTAAGTTATGTGGATCATCATTCGGCCCGTAATTATTTTCTTCCCAAAAGGCCAAAACTTCTTCCCCGTCACTAAAATCCGAACAGTTTTCATCGTCTGCTGATACGGGTGCAGTGATGCCCAATGAAATTACTCCTGCGCTGAATAGACTCACCAACCATTTTTTCGACACACAAATTCCTCCTTGTTTAAGTACATATACCTATTCCCCTACTATTATCTTAGGCAATAATTTATAAAATAACAATGCTTTTTTGTATTATATGTAAATTTAATTTACATATAATACAAAAATCCCCCTATATACTTTTTATACAGGAGGAACTTCTTTTTATTATTCAGTTATTCCGCGAGAACGTCCTTCACTGGCTCCAGTGCAGCGAGAAGCTCTTCATCAACCTCCGGAAACGCTCTGGTCCAGTGCAGAAAACCGTGGATCATACCTTCTGCCCGGCGCAGGCTCACCTGCCCGCCAGCCTGGTCAATAGCTTTGGCGAATGCCTCTCCTTCGTCACGAAGCACATCGTTTTCGGCAGTAACGATATGAGTAGGCGGAAGCTCCCCAAGTCGTTCAAAAACAAGCGGAGCGAGGTATGGATCCTCTTCATCTTCTCCGTCAGCATACTGTTCCATAAACCATTCCAGATCCCGGAGCGGCAGACCGTATCCTCCGGCAAACATATCCACCGAAGGGAAATCATGCTCCCCGCTGACGCTTGGGTAAAAAAGAAGCAGTGAAGCCACCTTCGGGCCGTTTTCTTCCAGCGCGCGTATAGCGGTCACAGCTGCCAGGTTGCCACCCGCGCTGTCGCCGGCCAGAGCTGTCCTTTCCGCGTCCAGCTGGTGCGGCTCCGCATTTTCCATCAGCCATAGCAGCGCATTGTATGCATCCTCCGGCGCTGCCGGAAAAGGATGCTCGGGCGCAAGCCGGTAATCCACGCTCACGACTGCACAATCCGATTCTTTGGCGATGGCACGGCAGATGTGGTCGTGTGTCCCAATATTCCCAATCACAAATCCACCGCCGTGATAGTAAACAATGGTCGGGTAGCGGTCCATCTCGGTATCAGGGTAATAAATCCGGAGCGGTATTTCCCCGTATTCCCCGGTAGTCATTATATCCCGGATACCTCCGGCCTCATCAACATTAACGTGGGACGTAATAACGTCAATACTGTCATTGAACTGCCCCCGGGCTTCTACCGGCGTCAGCTCGTGCATCTGCATCATGCTTTCCTGTTCTTCTAAAATTGCCTGCAGTTCTTCGTGCACAGCCATATTATCTGCCCCGCTTACTCGTCTGCTGCATGGATGGCGTGCTTTTCATTCAGTTCGTTGTAATCGAGCTGAAGCAGCTGCAGCCAATCCTGCACGTATTTTTTGGCATTATCCCGTTCGAACTGCTCCCATTCATTTTCGAGCCCGAATTCTTCCACCTGTTTTTCGAAAGATAAAAAACGGTCCTCTTGTTCCAGTGCTTTTTTCAGGGATTCCTCTTTATCATCCGGCTGCTTCGAGGCAAAGTCCTGCATCAGCCGTGTACTTTCTGCTTTCGTAATCGTCGGGATAGCCACAAGATTCGCGCTTTCCTCCGAACTCCAGGACAGCGGCGTATCCTCTGATACTGTTTCGACAAATACCAGTCCGAGCTTTTTATCCAAAACGAACATAAACTCATCAAACTGCTGCAGGTATGCTTCTACTAAATCATCCATCAATGCCATATTATTCGTGCCCCTTTTTCTTGATTTCAATTCTTTCCGTTAATTTCGCTTTTACCTCCGGCCATTCCTCTTTTATAATGCTGTAAACAGCCGCATTGCGCACGCGTCCATCCGGAAGCTTGCGCTCATTACGCAAAATGCCTTCTTCAAAAGCTCCCAGCTTCTGAATTGCTTTCCTGGCAGCTTTGTTCTGTTCATCTGTTTTAAACTGTACACGAACAACCCCCAGGGTTTCAAACGCATATGTGAGAAGTAAATATTTGCACTCCGTATTTACGCCGGTGGAACGGACCCTTTCACTGTAATACGTAGATCCAATCTCTGCTGTTTTCCGCTGCGGGGAAATATCGTAAAGCCTGGTCGATCCCACAATGGCGCCGTCTTTTTTCCGCTTCACAACAAACGGCACCGTATCTCCCTGCTGATACAGCTTCAAAGCTTCCTCGACGATCATTTTCATATCGTGTTTATTATGCATCTTTCTCGTCATGTATGTCCAATTGGAAGGCTCTGAGGCGATTTCAAACAATGAGTCTGCATGTTTTTCCTCCAGCAATTCCAAATCAAACTGCTCTCCTGTTAACCGCAATGTATTAGCTCCATTTCCTTTAATCGGATGTATTTATCATATCACTCCAGGCCTTAAGCCAAAAGTAAAAAGCAGCACCTCCCGGGATGCTGCTTACTGTGTTACTGCCCGGACAGCACTCTGCTTTTCAAAGCCCCGGTTCCGGAATGCTTTTTTCTCTTTCGGGGTAAAAGCATTGTATTCTTTAAGGAAAGCTTCATATTGTTTTAAAATTTCGGAGGCTTCTCCTTCAGCTTTCACTTCTCCAAATTCAAGCCATAGTATTTTGTTGCAGAATTCTTTCATCTGCGTCAGCGAATGGCTGACAAAAAACATCGTTTTCCCCCGCTGCTTAAATTCGTGCATTTTATCCAGGCATTTTTGCGCAAAGGCTTTATCCCCTACAGATAAAGCTTCATCTACAATAAAAATATCCGGATTTACAGTGATCGATATGGCAAAGCCAAGCCTTGACTTCATACCGCTCGAATACGACTTTACCGGCTGGTCAATGAACTGCTCAAGCTCGGAAAACTCGATAATATCCGGCTCCATTTCCCGGATTTTCCGTTTGGAAAACCCGAGCATCAAGCATTTCAGCTCGATATTTTCCCGTCCGGAGAGCTTTCCGTTCAGCCCCGTGGAAACAGAGATCATCGCAGCTTCCCCATTCGTCTTTACCGAGCCCTTCGTTGGCGGAATGGTGCCGGAAATAATATTGGAAAGAGTTGATTTCCCGGAACCATTGACTCCTACGAGTCCAATGATATCCCCTTTGTCTGCTTTAAACGAAACATTGTGCAGAGCGTAAAACTCTTCCCCGTAGCTTTTTGGCAGAAGCAGATCCTTCAGCCGTTCAGCATGCGTATCATACAGCTTATATTTTTTTGAAACATTTTTGACTACGACGGATTTTTTCATTTGTTCTCCCCCGTCTCTATCCTCATTGTGTGATTTATAAAACTATCCGCACTGCCGGTTTACAGAAAATCCACAAAATGCCGGCGGAAGCGCACATGCAATACAGCTCCAATACTGAAAAGCACAAAAACCAACGCCCAGAAATAAAGGGTGTAGCTGGCATTTGTAATGAAGTACCATTCCCCGTAAAAAAAGCTTGCCCGATACCCTTCCACCAGGTAGTACATCGGGTTGATTTTCATTACAGGAATCAGCCAGTCAGGCAGCCGGTTGTCCATCGGCCACAGTATCGGAGTTAAATACAAAAACACCCGGATGGAAGATTGAATAAATACTTGAAAATCCCGGACAATTACCGTAAGCGTAGAGGTGATCATGACCACGCTGAGCACAAGCAGAATAGCTGCCAGCAGAAAATACGGAATTTGAAGATAATACACGCTGATCGGATGCCCGGCAAACTGCATGTAAACAATCGTAATCGCAAGCAGCGCCAAATGTGGAAAGAGCCTTGAGATCACCACGTAGGCTGGAATAATGCTCGTCGGAAAGTTCATTTTGGAGATCATTTTTATCTTTGAAAAAATAGCTTTTGACCCGTTGGTTACCCCGGGCTGGATAAAAAACCACAGGATAATGCCCGCAAGCATCCAGGTCAGAAACGAAATGCCATCTACGTCGCTCCGCTGGCGGATCCCATAGCCAAAAGCAAACCAATAAATGGCAATAAACAGAAGCGGACTGATGATTTCCCAGAAGGAACCAAGGTAATTGCTTTTGTTTTTAATTTTTGTTTCATATACCGCCAGCCGGTTGATCAGCGGAATGCTCGTCCATAATTCTTTCGCTACGGTTCGTACTGCATTCATATTGTTTCCCTCTTTTATCCTCTGCCCAACTAATTAATTTGCGTTGAACACTTTTTCCACCACACGCTTGGCCGCATAGCCGTCTTCCCACTGATTGAACTGTTCTTCGAAATCGGCAACCTCTTTATGGTAACGTTCCCGAATCGTGTCGCTGTTTTTCACTTCTTCGATGATTTCTTCAGTGTTCATCACAAGCGGCCCCGGTGCTTCCTGCTCAAAGTCAAAATAGAACCCGCGCAGCTTATCCCGGTAGCTGTCGATGTCATACGTATAAAATATCATCGGGCGCTTTAAAATGCCATAATCAAACATCACAGAAGAATAATCTGTAATCAGCACATCGCTGACCACGTAAAGGTCCCGGATGTCCTCATACGCAGAAGCATCAATCGCAAAATCCTCGTACCCGGTAACATCCAGATGATCAGACACCAGGTAGTGCAGACGCAGAAGCAGTACGTATTCATCTCCGAGTTGTCTGCGCATTTCCTCCAGATCCATCGAAAGGGTAAATTTGTATTTCCCAATAAAATAGTATTCATTGTCCCGCCACGTTGGAGCATAAAGGATAACCTTTTTGTCTTCCGGAATACCAAGATTTTCTTTGACCTGCTCGACGTCTGAATGTGAATAATGATGAAGGTAGTCGTTTCTGGGGTAACCCGTTTCAAGCAGATTATGTCTGAATTCAAACGCCCTCCGGAAAATCTGGGCGGAATAAGGATTCGGGGCTACAAGATAGTCCCAGCGCCCGGCTTCATACAGGAAATTCCTTTTGTATTTTTCCGTCGTCGTGCCCGGCATCGTCACTTCATTCATATCTTTGGCGAGTTTTTTGAGAGGTGTGCCGTGCCACGTTTGAATGTACACCGTTTTGTCCGGCTTCGGAATCCATTTTGGCAGCCGGCTGTTAAATACCCAGTACCTGGCGCGCATTAAAACAATAAACCAGCGGAAAGAGAAGCGTTTGATTGTCTTCAGGCCCCGTTCATCAAAAAGCTCCTTATACCGGTGGTCAATGCTCCAGTAAAACCTCAGCTTGGGGTAATCCTGCTGCATTTGTTCATAAATCGCACGCGGGTTACAGCTGTACTGTTTGCCGAAAAAGCTTTCAAAAACAATAATGTTTTCATTTTTTGGAAGCTTCCCGAGCACCGATAGGACCGCTTTGTAGAAGTTTTTGCCGTTACGCAGCCTTTTAATTTTTTTCCATCGTTTCGTTACCCGCTTTTTCACATTTTTCCATGAGCGTTTAAATTTCTTTTTGTATTTTTTCGTCCATTTCTTTTTTGCCATTATCGTCCCTCAATTTTTTAAAAGTTCGTATTTTGGATGCTTTGCAGCGCATCTTGTTCCATTCTATCAAAAAAGAGCTTAACAAAAACGACAAACTTACAAAACAGGTTTAAGTTTTTGTAAATCATTGTTAATTCTGATGGCAACAAAAAAAGGGAGAGAACATCTCTCCCTCCCCGGCTGCTCAGGTTCTCCGCTTAGGCAGGCGAAGCCTCTTTGAGTGAAGATTAATAATTTACGAGCAGTAATTCTTTTTTGATTTTCGTCGTCGAGATGTCAGCAGTGCGCGGCAGATAAACTACTTCACAGTATGGGCGGAGGAAATCGAATTTTCCGTGCCAGTCATCACCCATCACAAAGGTCGTAATATCGTGATCGAGTACGTCGTCGATTTTCTGCTCCCAGTTTTCTTCCGGGATGACTTCATCTACATAGCGAACCGCTTCCAAAATCAGCTTACGCTGCTCATACGTGTAATATGCTTTTTTGGATTTCAAGTCATTGAATTCGTCTGTCGATATTGCTACCACCAAATAATCTCCAAGCTCTTTAGCTCTGCGAAGAAGATTAATGTGCCCCCAATGCAGCAAGTCGAACGTGCCGTAAGTCAATACTTTTTTCATAGTAATGCCCCCCTATATTCCGTTAATTTTACTCTGTATTTTATTCTTCTACACAAATAATTTTCTCAACAAATTCTTCATTAAAAATTTACATTTATCAACTTGACGCGTTAATTGTAACACATATACCCTGTCAAATATGTCGTCTAATCGTGGGAAGTGGGATGAACTTTCTATAAAACTATGTGACAACCGCGACAACCTTCACATCTTTTCACACATTTAAAGATATTTTAATATAGTTTATGGGCTGCTGCACGCCACAAAAAACGGAGCAGAATGGTTCTGCTCCGTCATCTGTTTTCTTCTTCAAGCTCTGCTGCAGCCTGGAAAATGCGCGCAGCATTCTGCTTATCTGAATGACTGAAAATCATTTCCCTGTTCTCGCTTACTGCTTTCTTTTCGATCCAGCCGCGCTTCAAATGACGCCGCAGGCTTTTCAGCAGCTCTTCCTCCGAATGCACAACATCTCCAAGAAAAGTCTCTTCAAGCGGACGGAGACTGCCTCCCTGGAAAAACCGTTTCGTATCGAAATGATAATAGATAACCGGCTTCTGCATATACGTAAAATCAAATGAGACGCTTGAGTAGTCTGTGATCATCAGCATACTTTCCTTTAACAGCTGCTGGACCGTTTTTTTACCCAGTTTGACTACTTCGATTTTATCACTGTTAATTTTATCGAAAGCGTCTGTGTACTGCTGCATCCGGTAGTGCGGATAAAACTGCAGCACCACGTCATTTTTCTCTAAAAACCGGTGCAGCCTCGGATTTTCCAGAAAGCTTTTGTACCGGCGGTAATATTCCGATTCCAAAAAGGTTTCCTTGGAATGCAGCCACTCCCGCCAGGTCGGAATAAAAATAATTTTCCGCTCCGCCGCCGGGCCCTCCAGGAGATTATCAAACCGTGAAAGTCCCGTCACCTGAACAGTCTCTTCATCATAGTGCATCTTTTTCATAACCATTTTCTTTTCACTTTTCGAGCTGACGCAAAACAAATGAAACGGATATTTATAGTATTCCCGGTTATATTCCACACGCTTTCGCCCAAGCACGCCGTGCTGCAGAAAGACCCGCAGGCCGTTCCGGTAGGATTCCATTAACGAGCCTTTAAACGGAAGAAAATATTCAAGGTCATGCGAACCGAAAAAGGCTGTCGCCCGCAGACAAACGTCCACGTGCTCATCGCTTCCGATAATCAGAACGTTCCCAAGCTTTTCGACAGCTTCACGGTCCATGGAGTCTTTCTCAATCGCATAGTACACGTCCATTTCCGGGTGTACGGTCCGGCAGTACTTGAAAAAATGATACCCTGTATCCTGCGCCGTATCCGGACGTTCCCCGACAACCCACACTGCAGGCTTTTTCCCAGCCCTCTGCATTCTGGCATTTTCTTCCCGGAGCTTCAGGAAATGCTTACGTGGATACGTTGTCGTCTCTATTTTCACATTCCCGCGCGGCGTATAGGTTACATACCAGGAAACCGCCTGATCCCCCTCTTCAAGCACCCAGGAATGCAGGATTTCATCTTTATAATAGATAAAATCTTTTTTCCCAAGCTTTCGTTCGTGCATGAATTCTCCGGCATGCAGACGGATATGCATATCCAGCACAGCCCTATCACCGTGAAGCGAGCGGAAATCCTCGAAGGCCGCTTCTGCTTCAAATTGCACCCAGTTATCTTTCAGGTACTGGTTTTTGATGGCAAAGTGATGCTCGTCTTCCGTTTCCCGGTTTTTTATCACTACAGTAACCCGCTGTCTCGGCCGCAGGTTACGTGTCAGTGTTGTAAAACGGGCCTGCCCTTCAATAATAAATTTCCCGTTTTTCACCTTCATCGATGTAATATCCTTGGCAATGTCGATTTCATCTATGGAGAAGGCTACACGTTTACTTGTCGTCCGGTAAAACTGGTGGCGGTAAATTTTGTCCTGGTGGTACCATTCAAGCTTTGTATTTTTCACGAGGTTGCCGCTGTTGGAACGCAGCCGGTAATCAATCTCCTCTTCGTTTCTGGTAACACGCAGGTAAAGATCCGACCGCCCGAGCCGGTAGGGATGCTTTCCTCTCCCGGCTTCATTTTTAAATAAATCCGTCACTTCTCCGTGAAAAACGTATTGCGCCTGTTTGGAATGCAGCTTATACACATGCACCGGCACAGATGCTTCTTCATTAGTGTCTCTGTTTTTCCATACGAGCTCCCAGGCGTCCGGAGTGTAGCGGTTCCAGTAAATCGTGCCCCGGAAATGAATAGTTCCCTGTTCATAGCTTGCCCGGACCGTATACAGTTTGACGTTTTCTGTCTGAATCATAACCGAAGCCGAATAATTCTGGGTGCGGTACAGCCGGAAGCTGACCGCCCCTTTTTCATAATGAGGAGCATACCACTTGGATGCTTTCACCATATCCTTGGCCGGCATATGAAGACGATGCCGCCATAACGGCTTCTCACTGGCATCTGCGATATAAAAATCCCATACTCCTGTAAAATGACTTGAAGCCTCAAGCTTTACAGTCGACGACCACCATTTATCATTCTTCCATTCCACAGGGTAATAATATTTTTTCGGTTCTCCGCGCTTTTTCAGAATCAGTTGAAGCTTTGACGGCCAGCCGTTTGCTTCAAGCAGATGCTTTGAAGCTGTGCCGAGCAATACCCATCCTTGATCTACTGCTTCTACATCCATCAAATATGCAGGGAAGAGCTTCACTTTTTTTCCCGACGGCCTGGTAACTTTTAGTTCCAGGTTGTTAAATTTATTGATTACCGGTCTGAATAAACATCCTTTTTCATTTACACTAATTGTCCCCTTCTGCAGCCAGGTCGTCCCGCTCCTTCCAGTTTTCAAACGATAACGAATTCCTTCCCGCCGGTTCGAAAGCACCGCATAGCCGACCGCTTTAAAAGGAATATCAGCCGCCAGTTTTTCAAGCAGTACGTAGGGCACATAGCCTTCAAACGTTGAAAAGCTCCGTCCGTTTCTCGTGTCAGACGTAAAAAAACGGAGCGGCACCCTGATCCGGTTTTCCCATTCCACTCCTCCTGCCCATTCGATAAAAGAATATTCCTCTTCAATTCGCTTTGGCAGCCGGTCATCTCCAATTTCAATGCGGATTGTTATACCATGGTCGTCTCCAAGCCATTCCTTCGTCCGGCAGCTGTACTGTTTTTCCTTCCACGGGGACTCTCTTTTTTTCAGCTGCTGCACCGGTGTCCGGTAATGCGTTTTTATTGCTGGTGCCTTCATCTCGACGCTCTCCTCTGTTGTCAAACTCTTTTCACTATGTAAAATGCGGACGCTCTGAAGGGTCCGCATTACGTTTCATATTAGTATAGCATATGCGTATTAGTAGCTTCTATACGCGAATGGGCGCGTGTACGTTTCGGTCAGACGGGCTCTCCAGGCAAAATCATCCTCCGCATGATCATGGCGCCTTGGGATCCATTTTTTCCCGATAATCATCGTTTCCGGCCGGTCCTTTGTATACTGCTTCCATTCCGGTATATCTTCATGCCCGGGATCTCCTTCCCTGGCGAACCGAACCCAGGCGTCCTGCATCCTGCGGGTGAGCCCCGGGCTTTCATTTATTCCCAAAAGCATCCGGTTCCGGAGAGAAAACGCTGTTTTAACCGTATTAAACAAATACCCGAGCTCGAGTCCATGGCAGGCTTTCAGCCAGCGTGCTTCCATATTGAATCGGTATTGATACACTTTCCCTCCTGCCCGGGAATAAAGCTCGCTGAGTTCTGTGTGATATAAACGAAACGCCCGGTCTGTAAACATTTGCATAAAAATCTGCGAGCGGCTCCATTTAGGATATCTTTTCTTATAGTCATGATAAACAGCCATCGTTGTCTCTTCCGACATATGTTCGTATTTCCGAAGATAAAATAATACATACGTATCCACTGATTTTTTCTGGCGCAGCTCTGGAATCAGCAGCTTGAAAAAATGCATCTCATTGGCAGTGGAGCCGTGAAGGAGCTGCACCTTTCCTGCATTTTCCTGAATTGCCCGTTCTACATCAAATGGAATAATTTCTCCATCTGGTGTGGGGGCAAATATTCTGGAGCCATTATACGGTCCGTTGGAGGTGAAGTTTTTGTTCACGAACGACACCGTAGTTTTTACAAGGCTTTCTGCCGGGATCGTGCAGATGTCATTCATGGAATGCAGGCCGAGCTTGTAAATAAGCTGATCCGAAATGTTCACCGCATCCTCCACCGAACGCGCAAGTCCGGTAATCACTCCGCTCTGGGCGATGACCTTCTGAAAAAGCCCACGGGCAGCAGGAGCAGCTAGCAGGGCCGTTACACTGATGCTGCCGGCTGACTCTCCAAAGATGGTGACGTTCTTCGGGTCTCCGCCAAAGCTTTCAATATTTTCCCGGACCCAGCGGAGTGCTTCCATTTGGTCGAGCAGGCCGAGGTTTTTCATATAGGCCTGTTCCGGTCCGCAAATGTTCTCTGCATCCAAAAAACCAAACATCCCCAGCCGGTAATTAATACTCACCACCACCACTTCTCCCCGGGAAGCCAACGATTTCCCGTCATATAACGCCTCCCGGTTCGATCCGCTGTTAAAGCCGCCGCCGTGAATAAACACCATCACCGGCCGGTGGTGCATCGGTTCTTCGTCCGGTCTCCAGATGTTTACATTCAGGCAGTCCTCCGATTCGGTACCCTTTCGGAGGCCTTCCACAGTCTGCGGGCAGGAGGGGCCATAATCCAGAGCACTGTACACTTCTGTGGATTCGCCCAAACGCTGCGGCTTTTTAAACCGCTCCGCCTCTGCGTATTTTATTCCGAGATACTCCTGAACATATTTGTATAAACGGCCTTCGTATATTCCTCCGGGTGCATGCAGCCGGACAGTGCCTTTTGATTTTTTCATTTTATCCTCCATATATACAAAGCGTTATATTTATTTTTTAGTAAGAAAATATGTATATTTTAATTCTTCGTGATATTAGTCGACGGAACAATGGCCAGGTTACGTATAAGCAGCTACATATTTTTACAAATTTTTACTTATCGTTATGATATTCGTATTTGCAGCTGCTCTTTTTACTATACAAATAATAAAAAAAACTGCAATACCCCAAAGTCGGGGGCTGCAGTTTTCATTTATCAGTTTTTAACATCGGGATTGCTGACTTCTGTATCACGTTTATTCATTACGTAAAGAACGCCCAGGACGATGAGGACCACAACACTGAATAACGCAAGCACACCGTAGCCTTCCCCTAAAAATCCGGCCCTGTATACAAGAGAGCCAAAAACACCGCCGAGAGCCGGCGCCGCTACCGGGATCCAGGCATACGGCCAGTTCGAATCCCTTTTACCCGCAATAGGCAGCAGGGCGTGGGCAATACGCGGTCCCAGGTCCCTGGCCGGGTTGATGGCGTAGCCTGTGGTACCGCCTAGCGACAGCCCGATCGCCCCAACAAGAAAACCGACAATAAGCGGGTTCAAACCTTCCGTGAACTCATTTGCGCCTATACTGTTTAATACGAGTAAAAATACAGCGGTCGCGATAAACTCACTCAAAAAGTTCGCAAACCGGTTCGGAATCGCCGGATCAGTTGAAAACGCCGCCAGCTTTACATCAGCATTCTCCGTTTCCTTCCAGTGCCCAAGAAAGTGCCAGTATACAACAGCTCCGCCGAGCCCTGCTCCTATAATTTGAGAAACAATATAGCCTGGCACCTGCGCCCATTCGAACGCCCCAATAGAAGCGAAGCCGAGAGTAACGGCTGGGTTTAAATGTGCACCGGAAAACTGCCCGACGGCGTAGACCCCCATCGCCACGGCAAACGCCCACCCGAGCGCTATAACAATCCATCCTCCTCCCTCTGCTTTCGATTTGTTTAAGTTGACGTTTGCGACCACACCGCCGCCAAAAATAATAAGTATCATCGTGCCAATGATTTCCGCTAAATATATCGACATTTTTCCAGCTCCCTTGTAAGCGTTTGTAATTGCAGACATAAGTATCGACAGCCGTTTCATTTTCTGGAAACGACTAAAAAACCGCACACTCCGCTCCATCTTGAGCATTTAGTGTGCGGCTTTCATTCGACTCAGCCCGATATATTAACTTAGAAAAACTGTAGCATGAAAAGAAAACGCTGTCAATTTGATTTGAAATACAGAGTTTCATTTAGCCTCTTTTTACTGGCTGGCTTCTTCCATAAATAAAGCGGCCAACCGAGCAATTAACGGTCAGCCGAATACGCCTTATTTATTTTTTATCCTTCGAATTATTTTTTCCGCCATTTGCCTGTTCGGCAGAATTTCTGCTTCCCTGCCATTGTTCCTTCTGATCGGCTGTATTTCCGGTATCTTCACCTTCCATATCAGCGACGGAGGCGTCTTCTACTTTTTCCACCCGTCCTTCCTCTTCTTCCTCTTCTTCCTGATCACTTGTGTAGCCGGTCATTTCCGGATCATCGGATGGCGTCTGGGAAGTACTGTGTTCACTTACCGCTTCCCACATATCTTCTTTATCAAAAGCGACATTTTCTTCCGTTTTTTCCTGCTCCGGTCCGGGGTTAACCACGTCTTCTTCCACGGGATGGTCCTGGGAAGGCTTATCGCTGCCGGCATGGTCTACACAGCGTGTCGTTTCCGGCACAATTTCAAGGCGTTCATATGGAATTTCTCTGCCGCAGACTTCGCACTTACCGTAATTTCCGTTTTCCATTGCCTCAAGGGCATGATCGATGTTTTCAAGCTGTTCCCGGGCCTGATTATTTAATGCTGCGTCTTTTTCCATTTCATGCAGCTCCGTACCCTGGTCGCCCGGGTGATTGCTGTATTCGGAAAGTTCACCGATGGTTTCTGTATTGTTATTAGCATTTCCTGTTTCTTCTGCTTCAATTTTTTCTTTATTTTCTTCTTTCATTTCCAAAAGCTGATTTTTTAATGTTTTTTCCTGTTCTGCCGTAATCATTTGTATCCCTCCAGTTTTGTCTACTACCTCTTTACCCATTTCTCCTCTATATTGAAAATGCTTTTTTTCAAAAACGTGCATAATAAAATAAACCGTGATTGCTTAGCTTCTTTTCCCACGGTTCACTGATATATAAACACGGGTCCCCATAAAATATGTCACTTGCTCCCATCTTCTGTTTTGACCATTCCGTAGACTGCCTGATTGACATAACCACCGGCAAGGCGCTCTGACTCCTTTAATGTCCCTTCCAGTTGAAATCCCAGCTTCTCCGGCACCGCCCTGCTTTTTATATTTCCTTCAGCGCAGCGGATTTCCACCCGGTGCAAATCCATTTCGTCGAAGGCATAGTTCGTAAAAGCTTCTACTGCCTGAATCATGATGCCTTTTCCTTCGTATTCCTTCCCAAGCCAGTACCCGAGGCTCGTTTTTTTATTTCCCCAGTCCAGTTCGTGATAGTTAATAACGCCAGCAAGGCTCCCCTCAACCCTTATACCTGCACGAAAACCGCCTCCGGCTGCCGCCTGCTGGAGCATCCTGTTAATGTTTTCAGCAGTATCCTGAACCGATTCGACATTGTCCACCCAGTTCATCCATTCTTTTAAGTGTTCACGATTTTTATCAATGAGGGCAAACAGTTCCCCTGCATGCTCTTTTTGAAGCAGCAGCAGCTCCAGACGCTCGTTAATTTTATACGCAAACATAGAATGTCTCCTTTTATTTCATTATCAGCATGTCCTGCTCGTCGAATTCCCAAAATTCTGCGTATGCCGCTTCCCAGAGGTGGCCATCCGGATCTTTAAAATACCCGCTGTAGCCTCCCCAAAAAACCCATTCCGGTGCTTTTACGATCCTGCCCCCGGCACCGGCTGCCTGTTTCATGACGCTATCCACTTCTTCGGCAGACTTCGCATTGTACGCAAGTGCGATCCCCGAAAAAACCTGGGCCGCTCCCTCCATTTCTTCTCCGGTTTCTTTTGCCAGTTCCTTTAATGAATACAGAGCGAGTTTAGTGCCTTTGTTATTAAAAAATACAATACCCGGGCCGTCTTCAGTCGAAGCAGCCACTAAACCGAGTCCTTCCCGGTAAAATTTCTTGGAAACAGCAATGTCCCTGACACCAAGTGTAATAAGGTTAATTCTATTCATAGCTTCGTCCTCCCTTATTGAGGTTCCACATTCAAAACTTCTTTAATTGTTATTTCGCCGGGGCTCCTCATTTTCCTTTGTCATTTCCCTCGAACCGCTGGGCAGGTCATTCCGGCGATGCGGCGCGTTTCGCCCTTCATTCAAAGGGGAACGGTCCATTACAACCAGACCTACTATAAGGAGGCATAAAAATTATGAGTAAGACAATATTTATTACCGGTGCTGGCACCGGCCTTGGAAAAGGAACAGCTATTGGACTGGCGAAAAAAGGTCACCGCGTGATTGCTGCAGTTGAGATAATGGCGCAGATTACAAGTCTCCGGGAGGAAGCAGAGGCAGCGGGTGCGGACCTCGAAGTGATTAAGCTCGACATTACCAGTAAACGGGATCAGCAGCTGATTGCGGACTATGACTATGATATTTTCGTTGCAAACGCAGCCATCGGTGAAGGCGGCCCAATAGCTGAAATACCGGTCGACCGCGTTCGCGAAATTTATGAAACCAATGTGTTCAGCACGCTTGAGAATGCACAGATTGCTGCTAAAAAATTCGTAGAGAAAGGCGGCGGCAAAATAATCTTTCTCAGCTCTATCGTCGGTGTGGTGGCTATGCCATATTTGGCCCCATACGGTTCCACTAAACACGCCATCGAGTCCATCGCGAAATCTATGAAGGCAGAGCTTGAAGAATTCAATGTCCAGGTGGCCACCATTAACCCCGGCCCGTACGAAACTGGCTTTAATGACCGGATGTTTGAAGAAAAGTGGAAATGGTATGATCCGGAAAAAAACTTTACACCGGAAAAATCAATCAGCAGCATGGAGCAGATGCTCGACAGCCAGTTTGACCCTGACGATATGATTAACAAAATGGTAGAAGTCATCGAAGCAGACCATCACGCCTTCCGTACGGCTCATCCGCAGGATACGGAGGATCAGATGAAGCAGGAGGAAAAGCAGAACTGGGATGCCCGTATATAAAAAATAAACCGGCCGCGTGCCGGTTTATTTTACGTTCTGATCCATATGAAGAAATTTCATATCGGTGTCTATCTGCCCATCCAAATACTGTTCGGAAAGGTCTTCCCCTTTCAGCCAGCAGGAGAAGTCAATTTCGTAGGGATCGCGGCTGCCTCCAAGCGCGAACCACGCTTTTTGCTCCTGCAGGAGGTAGCCGGCGGTATGAATCGTGCCGGCCCAGCTGTGATAATTATCCGAAAACACTCCGCCGCCGGTATTATTTAACAGCCGGTACGCCTCTTCTGCCGAAGGGCGTACCTGTTTTTTCTTTTCCATAACCTCCTGACGGGCTTTCGAATCCACTAAATAATGACGGTTTTCTTCCGGCATTTTTTCAAAGTGATTCGTACACGTTTGATCCTCCCTGGCGATAACTCCGCGCGGTGACGCCTCCACTACTTTGGAAACACCTTTCGTGTCCTGAATCACGTAGCTGAACGAGTGGCGGTGCGGAATTTCTTTCAGCATATCGACCGCCTCCTCTACCGATGCACACACCTCCAGGATTAAGCGGCCAATCATGGAGCAGATAAATCCGTCTCCCGGCTTTTTCCGGTGCATAAAATTATAGCCCATCGCAAGCTGTTTTTCGTTCATTCCGTCCATCCGGCCGGTCACCCGCTGCGAGGGGCCAATCATCGCATAGCCCTGATCCGCCGGCTGAAACAATGTGTACCTGCCCTCGTAGGTTTTTGGGTGATAGTCGTAATTGCGCACCAGGTAATCGTCTCCGGTCATAATAGAGCAGCCCGATTTAGGTATCTCAAGACGATAGCCGGAAAAATGCATAATGATTTTTTCCATGCTCCATTTCAAACCGTCCTGCAGCCCTTCAAGCTCCTCCCAGATACCCGGGGCCACTTTCATAAGAGCCTCTTTCGTTTCCGCTATATCCACCTGAAACCGCGGCTTTCGTATTTTCCATTGCTTATCCCGGTTTTCAACGGATAATGACCCGGCAAGAAGTTTTCCCTGGTATTTGCCAAATTCGTAATGAGTGCCGCGAAACTGCACCACGCTGCTGTATATCTCTTTCACATTGTCACCTTCATTAAAAGAAGCAGATTTATTCTTACAGTTGAAAACTTACATTTAAATATTCTTTAGTCAATAAAGATCTTCGCGTTTATTTTGCAAATAATTCAGTTCTCCCCGGGCTGTTTTCGTTTCATTTAAATTAATTTCTATAATCCCTAACTCTTCATTATGACCTGCCTTATACAATGATATTCCTTCCGGGCTTACGACCTGACTTTCGCCGAAAAAAATATTATCCACGTGCAGGCCTACTTTATTAGCTGCTGCCATAAATACATGGTTTTCCATCGCCCGAGCATGCAGATATGTATGCTGATACCGCTGATAAGGTGACATATTTGCTGCCAGTACAAATATGACCTCTGCGCCCTGTGAAGCTAAGAGCCTCGGCATTTCAGGGAACTCCATATCAAAGGTAATCAGCACTCCCGCTTTCCCTTCCGGCAATTTTATGATATCTGCTTTACTTCCTGGAGAAAAATAGACAGCTTCGTTCCGAAATAGATGTGTTTTTCTATAAACGTCCTCTATGGAACCTTCTTTATTTATAAAAACTGCCGAATTATACAATTTGCCATTCTTTTTTTCTGGAAAACCAGCCAATATTCCTATGGATGAGGAGAAAGCAGCTTCTCGTAGTTTCTTTATGCTTTCACCATCGGTCGTCTCAGCGAGGTCAAAAAGCTGGTCATCCATTACATAACCACTGAGAAATAATTCAGGAAAAATGAGATAGTCTACTGCCTTTTCTTCTGCTTCTTTAACCGTACTTAACATTCTTTTAAGGTTTATTTCTTTATTTAATAATTCGCATTTCAGTTGAGCCAGCCCTATGGTAATTGAACTTTTTTCCAACACCACACCTCCACCATCGCTTTTATTCTTTTTTGTATTTTTTGATTTTCTTCGAGACAGTAGACTGGTCTACTCCCAGAACTTCTGCTGTCTGGTATGTATTTTGAAATGTTTCATATACTTCCATAATTAATTTCTTTTCCGCCTTCTCTCTCACTTCTTTCAACGTCGGATACTTCTTTTTGGTCCTGTCTTCTGTTTTTGTTTCAAATTCATTACTGGAGGGCTTCCCCCATTCTCCCGTATACATATCATTTGTAACAACAATACGTTCTATATAATTAGAAAGTTCTCTAATATTCCCCTGCCACTTATTTGAATATAAATCAGCCTGCATTTCTTCTGAAAAAATTACTTCGCGACCGTATTTATGGTTAAACTTTGCTAAAAGCTGCACGGCTAAATCAAATATGTCTTCCTGCCTTTCCCTTAAAGGAGGAATGGTTATAGGCACCACATTAAGCCTGTAATATAAATCCTCACGAAACTCTTTACGCTCTACTAATTCTGCCAAAAGCTTATTCGTTGCTGCCATTACTCTCACATTAATTTTCTGTTCGCTTCTTCCGCCTAATCTTCTTATTTTATTTTCTTGAATAACTTCCAGTAATTTAGACTGCATACTATATGGAAGTTCAGCAATTTCATCCAAGAAGATAGTTCCATTATGAGCAGCTTCAAACAAACCTATTTTTCCATTTTTATCTCCACCTGTAAAAGCTCCTGCTTCATATCCAAATAATTCCGCTTCAATTAAACTCTCCGGAAGCGCTCCACAGTTAATTGTAACGAAGGGCTGGTCTTCCCTTTTGCTTTTCTCATGTATCAATTTAGCGACCGCACTTTTTCCAACACCTGACTCTCCCAGCAAAAGCACCGTAGAATCCACTTCCGATATATTATTAATAATGGTTAATATCCTTTTCATTGGCAATGAATTAAAAATTAAAGATGAATTTTCTTCTCCTGCCGGAGAGGAGAAATTAGTAAAAATATATATATAATTTTTTTCAAATAACGTGCATTTGCGCACATATATTATTTCATTATTCACAGATTCCATCGTTTGATAAAGCTTTTTTCTCTGTAAGGATTGTCTGAAAAAGCTCCGCCACTCCAAAGAAAATAAATCACTGCCTTCTTTAAAATGGATAGGCAGTGAAGAATAAAGCATCGTTTCTTTTCCATGTATTTCAATAATGTTTTCATTTTCATCTGTCACTATAACTAACTGCTGGGGAAAGTTCACCGCCGGCCTCCTTTTGATGATTTTTTTCATCAAGATGATACAAATCATCGATTTTACAGTTCATTGATGATTTTTAGCATCAATGAACTTATATTTTATTCTAAATTATCTGAATTATCAACCCTTTTAATGTTGGCATGGTTTTTGCATTGATATTTAAGTAGAAAGGATGGTGACTTATGCATATAGCATTAGCTCAAATAAAGCCTGTATTAACCAAAACAGAAAAAAATTTAAATTTATTAATATCTTCGCTGGAGGAAGCTAAACAAAAAGGGGCGGAGGTAGTTCTCTTTCCAGAAATGTCTCTAACCGGCTATTTACAAAATAAGAAAGACATCGAAAGCCTCTCTCTTTCTATGGATTCCCCTGCGATCCAAAAGCTTTGTCAGGCTTGTCGGAGGTTAGCCGTGGATGCAGTGTTTTCTTTTCCCGAAAAGGATTCAGAAAAGTATTTTATTACAGCAATATACGTTGATGGATCCGGTCAAATTCTTTCCAAGTACCGGAAAACTCATTTATTCGATGAAGAGAAAACTGCTTTCTCCCATGGTTCCGACTACCCCGTTTTCCCTACAAATTACGGCAAAGTCGGAATGATGATATGCTACGATCTCGAATTCCCTGAAACGGCCAGATTATTGCGTGCTAAAGGTGCTGAAATCATCTTAATACCAACAGCTAATATGAGTCCCTATGAAAAGCACCAGGATGTGTATTTGATGAGTCGGGCGATGGAAAACGAAATTCCTTTAGCAATATGCAATCAAATAGGAACAGATGATGATTTACACTTTTTCGGTCACAGCAAAGCCGTGGACCTAAATGGCGAAACTCTTGTGGAAGGCGGGGAAACAAGTGGAATATCAATTGGCAATATACCAATTAAAGCTGAACGGGACCCCAAACTTAACTACCTTAATAATATTAATAAAAATATCTATCAAAGCCTTGAAAAATATTTAAAATAAGGAAGGTGAACGTTAATGGCGGCAGGAGAATTAAAAAGAACGCTTACTCTTTATCAAGTTGTTTTATTCGGCCTCGCATACATGACCCCAATGATAGTGTTCGGCACGTACGGGGTTTTAGCAGATACGACCAACGGTTTTGTACCTTCCGCCTACCTGTTTGCTATGATCGCTATGCTCTTCACTGCTTACAGCTATGGTCGGATGGTAAAAGCTTTTCCTATTTCTGGTTCAGCTTACACTTATACAAGAAAGTCGATCAGCGCCCCAGTAGGTTTTATGGTCGGTTGGTCGGTTTTATTGGATTATTTATTTCTTCCTATGGTCATATGGCTGATTGGCGGCGTTTATTTAAATACTGCTTTCCCCTTCATTCCTGCCTGGGTATGGATTGTAGCTTTCATCGTAATTACAACTATTATTAATATAATTGGAATAACTACCACTACGAAGGTCAACTTACTTATGATGATCTTTCAGCTCTCAGTGGTTAACTTATTCGTTGTTCTTTGTATTGTGAATTTAGTCCAGGGTATGGGGACGGGCACAGTATTTGCTTTAGAACCGTTATTTAACAGCGACGCTGAATTTCCTTTAATATTAGCAGGGGCCTCAATAGCCTGTTATTCATTTTTGGGATTTGATGCTGTTACTACACTTTCTGAAGAAACCATTAAACCTGAAAAAACTCTTCCTAAAGCTATCATATTAATTACATTAATTGGTGGCGGCATTTTTATCGCAGCTTCCTATTTCTTATATCTCGTGTATCCTGATTTCAGCCAAATCAACAATGCAGATTCAGCTGCTTTAGAAATTGCCTATCAAATTGGAGGTAACCTTTTCAGCGCTATTTTCTTGGCAGGGTTAATTTTAGCCCAATTTGCATCCGGGCTTTCCGCTCAGGCAAGTGGTTCCCGGCTGCTTTATGCGATGGGAAGAGACGGAGTACTGCCTAAAAAAATATTTGGCTTTATTAACCAACGCTCCCGCACACCAGTTTTAAACATAGTCATTGTGGGGATTGTAGGTCTCCTGGCGTTAGTGCTTGATATTACCACCTCTACTTCCTTTATAAATTTTGGAGCTTTCATTACGTTTACTTTTGTAAACGTATCGGTCATCGCTCATTACTTTATAAAAGAACAACGTCGAAGAGGCAAAGATCTTCTGTTGTTTCTTGTTATTCCACTAATCGGTGCTGCTTTTGATATTGCGTTATTTATAAACTTAGATCAAAATGCACTATTGTTAGGTACAATCTGGGCCACTGCAGGATTTATCTATTTAGTTTATTTAACTAGATTTTTCTCCAGGAAAACTCCTGACTTAACGATCGAATAGTATTTCACTTTTCAAAAAATCAGCAGCAGCAGCCGATCGGCTGCTGCTGCTGATTTTTTAGCTTAGCGATGCTTTTCCCGGTATTCCTGTTCGAGTATGCTCATCATTACAGCATGATAATACTGGTGGTCGTAGTAACGACACTCGCGCTTCATTCCTTCGTGCACAAATCCAAGCTTTTCATATACGTGAATCGCCCGGGTGTTAAACGAAAAAACTTCAAGTTCAATCCGGTGGAAATTCAGTTTCCCGAACCCGTATTCAAGCATCAGCTTTGTTGCTTCAGTGCCGAAGCGCTGCCCAATATAATCGTCAAATATAATCATTTGAAACCTCGCCTGCCGGCTCGCCGGTGTGTCGATATCAATAAACGAAGTATCTCCGATTAATTGATCATTTCCCTGCATGAAAATGCCGAGCCGGACGTCTGCATGGGCATCGGTACCTTCGATATAGCGCTCCACATCCTCCAGCGTGTAAATATGGCTGGCGCCGGTAAACTGGCGGGCAATGTGATTATTATTAAACGCTTCGTACAACGCCGGTATTTCTTCCTTCGTGTAAGGACGCAGATACAGCTGCTCTCCTTCAATTGCTTTAACTAATGGCTGCATATCTATCCCCCATTTATTCTCTATTATCCTGGTATACGATCATCGCGCTGAAATAAAAGAAGTTCATTGCAAACTGAATATCTGTTACTTCGATGTCTGCATCGTCCAGAAAGGCATTCACTTTCTTGTCGAGTCCTTTATCGCTTATGGCGTAAAACGTTTTTATCCTCACGTCTCTCCTCCTCAGCATTTCCTATTATCTATTGTACCAAAAGCAGGTATGATAAAAGGAGAACAGGAGGGAAAAATATGGAACGAATTTATTACGGTGAGCACTCTGAACAGTTCGGAGAACTTCGCCTGCCTGAAGGAGAAGGTCCTTTTCCTTTAGCAATAGTTATTCACGGAGGATTTTGGCGAACACCTTTTGGTCTCGATATTATTCAGGATGTGGCTGAGGATTTGACCCGGGAAGGCATTGCCACATGGAACATTGAATACCGGCGAGTTGGTCACGCGGGCGGTGGTTGGCCCGGAACGTTCAATGACGTCGGCAGGGCCGCTGATTACGTGCGTGAGCTCGCAGCCACCCGCCCCATTGACGTTCGACGAGTGTTTACCATTGGACATTCCGCAGGGGGACAGCTCGCCTTATGGCTCGCTGCCAGGCCATCCCTGCCCGCTACCAGCGAATTGTCCCACTTCGCTGACCCGCTATCCATATATGGAGCGGTAAGTCTCGCCGGGGTGCTTGATTTACATCTAATGCACGAGATACATGACTACCGCAACAAAATCACAAACGCCCAGGAACCATCGGACCCTGTCGCCGATCTGCTTGGCGGCTCCCCGGACGAATTTCCTGAACGCTATACTGAAACCTCGCCGTTTGACCTGATCCCTATCGATGTCCCACAGATACTCGTGCACGGAGCGCTCGACGTGAACGTGCCGGTAGGCATCAGCGCGCAGTACCATCAGGCAGCCAAAATCGGCTACCGGTCCATCCGGTATCTCGAACTCCCGGATGCAGAGCATTTTATGCTTACCGATATCCAGACCGATGCCTGGAGCCTGATCAAAGAAGAAATCCATGAGATGCTTTAAAATTTAAATAAAAACTAAAACTAGCCCAAAGTAATACTATTTTGGGTTATTTCTTTCATCTAATCATACTTTAGTTTAGGATAATAGTTACATTTAAAAAAATTATTGTCATTCTTAATGCTTATTGTAAATTTAAATCGAGGTGAGAAAAGTGCAATTAGAAGACGTACTACCTAAAATGTCTAAACTTTATCTTTCGAGAACTGTAGATAGTTTCTTAAAAGATATTCGTTTAAAAAATGAAGAAGAGATGCGCGATATTATTCTAAGAAATATTGAGGAGTTCCAGGACAGTGAAAGAGTGAAAAGAAACTTGAACTTTCTAGAAGTGGACAGAGACATTGCATTAGTTAATGAAATGATTTTAATGTCTTTAATGGAACAAGAGGGTGTAACCGTCAAGTAGAATAGATCACTTTCTCCCAAATAAGATAGATCAACGTTCACCAATTAAGATAGACCACT